>CANIXX010000154.1 GCA_947471115.1 Opitutaceae bacterium
AGGCATTTTCTTCGGCTATGACGGTACGTTCCGACACCTTTGTGATTCGCACTTATGGGGAAACGGTCAATCCAGCGACGGGGGAGACGCAGGCAAAGGCATGGGCCGAAGCTGTCGTCCAGCGAGTTCCAGATTTTGTTGATCCCAACGATCCCGGCATCTCAACTTTAGGTGCCGCTACAGATCCCGCAATATTGAACGCTGTAAATAAATCTTTTGGTCGGCGTTTTAAAGTCATCAACTTTCGGTGGATGAATTCAAATGAAATTTAACTGCTATTTTTTGCCATTATTATTCGCGTTCTGCGTTACCAGCGCTCGGGCGCAGGCGGTAGATCCATTAGAAAAAATGCAATTTCGGACTCTGGGGTGGGAGGTGTCGCTCAAGGACCTATATTACGACTACAAGGGGAAGGATGTTAAGATAGCCGTCGTTCACTCAGCTAGGTCGCCCTTTTATGCGTTGGATGTGGGTGATACAATATCCTTCTACGAACTTATCCCAAATCCGGACAAGCCGCCAACCCGAAAAATTGTAGCGGTAGCCGATGTTAGCACTACCAAACCTTGGCCCTTAATTGTATTTAGGGCAGGTAATCAGCCGGGAGGTATGTTTAAAGTAAGCGCTATAGCGGATGACCCTAAGTCATTTCCTTATAATACGTGTAGATTTATAAATCTGACCGAATCTGATCTTTATGCTAAATATGGGGACGAGCAAATTAAAATTCCCGCCAAGGGTGTTGAATCGGCTAGCATGAAGTTATCTTCAACTGAAAAAGGCAAAATCAGGAATACCATGTTGGTTGCTTTAACTGGGGATGGGCCTTTGTTGGTTTATAGTAATAATTGGATAGTGAGTCATAATAACCGTGTGCTCGTCTTTATTAATCCATCACCTAGTGGGATTCGCGTTAGCCGCATCGCTGATTCGGCAGAACAATACTCGAAGCCTTAATATATGGCGGCGAACGCTGCGCTTCCCCAGGTAATTCTTAAGTGGTCGCTTATCTTCTCTCACTATTGTTGTTGAAAAAATAGCCCTCACCAAGGTTTTTTCCTGAATCGGGGGGGCTTTCCCCTTTTAAGTCAATATCGGTGGTGCTATAGATGCTTTGGCCGTTGCAATAGTTTCAGGGAGAGGGCAGTAGCTCGAACTGCACTATAGTTTAACGCCTTGGATAATGAGGGCATGGAGGCATGCTGGGCCCGTCCACCCATTCACCTTCCACCTCAATTACACGCGGGATCTTGGCGAGTCCTCGCTCGTTTGCGTGAATCAATTCGCCTAAAAGATCCACCGATGTGCCACCTACTTCGTGGAGCCGCTGCACTATGCCCGCCAGCTCAGAAGGGCCCCTAGGTCGATCAAGCAAAGCGAAGGCGACGTCTGTTCCAACTCGAACACCGGCATCTCGCAGCCAGGTGGAAACAATTTCGCGACTGCAGAGAATCGCATTTACTCCCTCGCGTCTCATCCACGCGATAACGTTCTCCGCGTTGAAGTCTTTTTCTTTATATATTAATGGGGCCGGCGCCCGCTCGATTCGACGATGCAGGTAGCCCAAATAGGCCCCTAGCATAATATTCTCCACCGAATCATTGTCTCGATCGGTGATTATTATTCCCGGGCGATTCCAGCCGAGGGCTAAAGTATGCTCAAGTGCTTGCCTTATGTTCGCCAATGTTGTGGTGGTTACTCGATGGGCTGGAGTCTCTTTAAATGTTAGTCCGATAGCAACGTATGCTAGCCGGGAGAGATCGATTCCGTGAGCGCCAACCGTGTCATATTGAGGGCCCAGAATAAGACCGTCAATCCCTCGCGACTCGATGACCTGATTGAGAGTTTCCCAACCCGCCTGATCAGGTTGCATAACGAATTGTTCGTAGCCGAACCCCAAAGCGTTGCAGCGCTCGCGTACACCCTCTACGATATCGACTATATAGCGATGACGGCCATTCCACTGCGGTTCATTGACAGGAATAACCAACGCCATGGTAGTCAGGTGTCGAGTTAGTTTTTTTGAGCGCATTGAACTCATCAGTGCCGCAATGGTTGGGTTTGGGCGGTATCCCAATTCAAGCGCTGATGCAACAATCCGGGCCCGTGTAGTCGGGGCTACCCGTTCTGATCCACGTAAAGCCATTGATACAGAATAAATCGATAAGCCCAAATGAGCGGCAATCTCACGAATTGTAGGGGATGGTTTCATTCGGTTAACTCACAAATTGGTGCTTTGACAAGTAAGCGATTGGGTTGCGCGTCCAGTAAATCCGCCCACGTATCTATCGCCTTAAAAAACCATGGTGATGTAAGTACAAGTTTCGTGTAAGGAGTTTACTGTGTGTAAATAGGATCTTGATTCCCCCAACTTGCAGCAAATGTATTTAAAACTAACAAGTTATCGGTATATTTAAGTGGGTGGTAATTGGGTGTTATCAAGCTTTTTGACTAAGGCCTTGAGTTGCTTAAGGAGTTCTGTTTAACGTTCAAAATCGGCACCGATCTCGTGGTGCAGGCCCCAAAATGCGACCAAAGGTGGTTGCCGAGCTGCCATATCATCTCGACCAGTTGTTGCTCAAGATTCGACGTGAATGAAGGGGGGTGGGGCTCGATCTTGTTAACTAAAGGTATTTCCACCCACACCAGCATGCTGGTGCGGTCGCACTGCCCTTTGACGTAGGCGGCGGGTGGCATGTGAGCGAGGCGGACTGCAGTGGGGCCCCCATTTCGATCATGAGTGGGATGTCGCGGTCATGGTCTTCGGCATGTAGCGCCTAGCCCTTGACATCCATGTGGCGGTTCAAGCGCCCTGGATCAGGCAGGGTTTACCGTTGAGCAAGAAGCCCTGCGCTTCAGTAATTTCGACTGTGTGAACGCCGAACTGCACCTCGACTTGGTCACTGGCAACACCATCCACACTCAAATTGACGCGGCATGTATATAAATAAGGATTGGTCCGGCCTTTCCAGAGCCGAGGCTGTTCAAGTCGCGGTTCTGAGCGGTGCTCACTGGGGGCAATTTGAACGCTGTCGCGCGCCTGCGCCACCACTTTGCCTGTAGCATCTAGTAGCGCGGTGTTGACTGGAACCTTCGCTGTGTTATGGTCGAACAAAACAGTGCGTACGGTGATCGTGGCACTTTGCTCGGTTACTTTTCCTGTTGGATGTAAATCCCCGATGAGGCGTAGTTGATGGGCGAGATGCACAGTAGATCGGTTACCATGAATTGTACCGGCCGATGCAACCCATTTGGGACATTAAAATCGCCGTCCAGAGGCGCTACGTCCCCGTCTCGGGTATTATTGACCCGTACCCTAAGATCATTGTTACCAGACCAGTTAACGGCGTCGGTGATTTCGTAGCAAAAAGCGGTGAACCCACTGCGGAGCTCGCCGATGAGTTTTCCGTTTAACGAGAACTGGCGACCAACGAAGCGGCCTCGAAGCGGATAAAATCCGTTGGCCTCGCCTGGACTGATTTAGATTCAATTCACGCTGATATACCAGCCTACGCCACGATAGGGTGTCGGCTTCGGAGAGTCTATACCAGTACTGGGCTGGGGGAGAATACCCTGCGAGTTCTAGGTTTGGGGAACTGTAACAACAGCCCAATCCTTAACCGAAGCATCCAGCGTCGCTTCCTCACCTAGAAAACACCAGTCGGCACCTAAGTTGATATTGACGCGTTCAGCTGCCAGGCATGGAACCAAGCTGATGGCTGCTAAAAAATCGGGGCGTAATTTTTTAGTATGGAAGTGCATCGTATAATGAAACAGGAGTTATATGATGCGTCGATTAACTTTATCAGGAGATAAAGATGATTTTTTATTCGACCGGCAAACGGCTTATTGTTTGCCGGTTCTTTTTTTTGTTTCACCGGCAATAACCCTCATTGCGATATATCGCCCCTGCGGTCATCTCAACAGCCTATCTTACCGCTTTAATATTGTCCGACAGCCTACAGCCTAAAGCCTTTAGTTGAACTTGCAGGCCATAATCCGAATTTGGCCTGCAAGTTTTTTGCGAGACTAGCGGTTCTTTACGTTTAGGAACTTAAGGGGAGGCGGTCTGCACGCTTGTATTTGGTGCCAATCGGTCAAAGTATTCAGTCAATGGGTATACCTGTGCATTTACTTCGCTCATTTGAGCGAGCAGGTCAACGTATGGTTTGTAGTCCCAGGTGACCACCCCTTTATTTACATTACGATTCGATGGGTCCGACTCTGCTGCCCAAGGCTCGTTATCTCTATATTTGAACCAATGCCAGCCGACAACGTGTCTGGACTCAATAAGGCTAAGGACAAAGTTTTGATAAAAAAGGCCTCGATCCCGTTGGGTTTTCACTGTCCAGCCGGCACCAGCGTTGTTGTCCATTCCAGTATCCTGACCTTTGGCGTAAAACTCGCTGATAATAACTGGTTTTCCGGTCTCGCGCATCCACATGTCGAGCCGTTTGGTATCGACCGACCAAGCATGATACAGGTTGACACTTACGACATCAACATGACGTGCGGATGCACGGAGTACCTCGGGCTGGTAAGTTATGCGGCCATGTATACGAGATCCAAGAATAAGGTGGGAAGGAGCATATTTCCGCAGTGCTTTCGCGACGGATGAGTAATAACGTTCGCACGCATATTCAAGAAATGCGACCCGTTCTTCCTCTTGAATAGAACCTATGTCGATCTCGTCTAGTGGATCGCCGCGATGCGCTCGTAGCCAAGCCACAGCAGCGTGGTAGAGCGGAGCCGTCGCGCTTTCTTTTGTGCCTAGGTTGATAGAACGCTCCAGAAGCTCGCGGCGCAGCGGGAGTTCGTTGTCGGAAAACATACCGAGCAGCATCGGATCACCCTGATAGGGGGCGACTTTCTCTTTGGCGTATCGATCACACCAATCAGGGAAATCGGGATGTAGCACGGGCGGCACATCTTTGTTATAGCCAACGCGCCCTGGCGTCATTTCCGTAATTTTAAGTTGTCTTCCGAAGTCTGCCGCGAAGTTGAGGGTGAGGGTGTAGGGAAGGGTATCGGGCCGGTTTCGAATCGCATCTACTTCTGACCATGCGCCGGAGCCGTTAAAAAAAGCATCACTCAGCAGCTTTGAACTGAACTTCGCCCATTCTCCCTGTATTGGGAAAATCTTTTCGGAGTTTTCGAATGCTAAAGGTTGTAGGCCGCGAGTTACTGTGGCTACGCCGATATGAATAAATTTATGTCCGTCGGGATCGAGCAGCCACCAGCGTCCGTTAGGGGCTTGATAGGTGCGGAAAAAACCAGTGCCCTCCACGACTTTTTGGCTGGCCCATCCACCCCAGCGTGTGCGCCCAGATTCACTTGGAGTTGGTATAAATCCCGGTAAAGCGGAGAGTGTACGTGTGGGACGCGAACGCCAGTAGTCTTGACTGGGCGTTTGTTTGACCTCAACTAGCAGCGGCTCAACTGAGCCGACCAGTGTGGTGCATGCGAAAATCGCTGATAAGGCTAATAAGGCGGAAGTAATACTTTTCACGATTTGGATAAAGGCTTAGAACAGTCGAAGAGCAGAGGCCGATTTCTTGACGATATAAATCGGCGCAGCAAGCTCGGCATAAAAATGGGGTATTTCGTTCATGTTATGGGTAAGTGGTGTTGTTCAATGTTGTGAGTCTCGCCTGAACTATACTCTTGTAGGACCACATTGCACTGCTGCACTATGCTAACACGTTAGTTGAGTGCCTCTGCATCCAGCTTGCGCTCCTTTCGGATGATCATCCATGCAATCACCTGCCGTGGACATGCCTAGGCCCAGCCCAATCACAGTACTTGAATGATATAACCTGTTAGGTTAGGCATTGCTTGAGTTCTGCATCGCTATTCGTATGATTTTATTCTAATTGTTCAGGACTGACCCCATGCTACAAATTTTGTGTGCCTGACCTTAATTTTTTCATGCTTTTCTGCCGGCACCCTTTGTTCATTCCGAGTTCATACCTGCATCATTGTTCGGTCTGGAGTTGAACGCCTCAGATCCAACTTAAGGTTCTTCGAGCGATTTCAAAATTTGTTTAATTTTTTAGACAACTCATATGCGCATTTTCATTCATTTATTACTCCTCTCCCCCTGCTTTCTTTTTGCACAAGGTTCCACCGAATCAGCCAAGCCACCCGTATTTCCTCCGGACGTGCGTATAGAGCGTGATGTCGCCTTCCTTGCCGAGGGGCGTAAAGAGAGGGCCGATCTTTATTTTCCGGTTAAACCTGTTGCCGGTCAGCTCACCGGAGCGGTCGTGCACATCCACGGGGGCGGTTTCACCGGCGGCCGACGTGACTCGGTTCGCGATATTAATGTCTGTGCTAACCTCGCACGCCATGGGTACTTGGCGATGAGCATTGAGTACCAACTCGCCACGCGAGGGAAAGGATCATGGCCGCAAAACCTTCAGGACTGCAAAACCGCTGTGCGCTGGCTTCGGGTGAACGCCAAGCGGCTAAACATTGACCCGGAACGCATCGGTGTGATCGGGGGATCTGCCGGGGCCACGCTGGCCGGACTCGTAGCCCTGACTGACGCATCCGACGGCCTTGATCCGCAGGAGCCCTATGCCAAGGTATCAAGCCGCGTGCGGTGCGGGGTGATGCTCTATGGCATCAGCGATATTGCTAAGTGGCACGACACTCCCATGCTGGGTAAATCTATCTCCGAGGCCCCCGCTCTTTACAAAAAAGCATCCCCCGTTACCTACGCACGCGCAGGTTCCCCGCCCATGTTACTTCTACATGGCACGGCGGATGACGTTGTAGATTATCGCCAAAGTGAATTTCTGGCCGACGCGCTGAAGAAGGCCGGTGCCACTTACGAACTCGTGATAATTCCCAAAGCGGTCCACTCCTTTCATCTGCAACCCTCACAACGCGACCTACGACCGCTTGTATTAGGTTTCTTTGACAAGCATCTCGCGCGGTAGCGATTGCCTCACGGCGGATTTTAGCGGGCTTCGCGCCGTAATCATATATGGCAGGCACTATCCACTATAAAACCAAAAATTTCATAGAGGATAATGCTGCCACGGTGAGCTCAGTGTAGTAGTGGTTGTTGATTATGGTATCCAGTTCGGAGCCTGTGCTTAAGAATAACTGTTAGGCTCTCTTTTCGTTTTGGCGTGATACTCTTTCTCCTTAGCGAAAAGCACCGTTACGATGAGTAGGTGAGGATTTAATAATCTTGTTTAGAATTCATGCGCGTAGTCAAACCGTCGTTGGGCACAAAGCCCGGCAAAGCGCCTCTGGTACGTTCAAATTTGGAGACCAAGATTAACAGTGCTTTGACCTTGGGTCTGCGACCTTGGTTTTTTCTTCTCGCCCTAAAATGACTTATGGTACCGGTGCCACTTTTAAACGAAGGAAAATACGGGCGGGGATGGTCGGTGCATAATCCATATTAGCCTTTATTTCACTCAACAATGGCGTAGTGCCGCTGGTCGACGGCCAAGAGCGTAAAGTAGACCAGGTTGCCAGATCAGTGCTCGTCTCGAAAGTGTACGTGACATCTTCTCGGGCACGCTGGCTTACAGCCGATGGTTCTGACGCGAGGTCAATTTCTAGCTTACCATTTTGAATGAGAAGTCGCGTGGTTGGCTTCGAGGTCGGATCGTTCGGGTTGGTCCCGAGCGCGTACTCAAGCAGGTTCGGTGCGCCGTCACCGTCTTGATCCGCCAAATCGGCGGCGGTACCGGTGTTTGAGGACGTGCCAAAATTATCGTAGCGCCAGACGTTGCGCGGACGCTCGCGGCGAATGATGCGCAAGCGGGGTGTCTGTGTTGAGTTACCCTCTCGAGAGATGATGGACAAACCGGCTGGCTGCACATCGCCCTCAGGTACTGTGTCGGTCGTTAATGAGGCATCTGTCTTTCCTAAGGTAGGGTAGTCCCAACGGGACTCCTGAACAATTAGAAAGGCTATATTCGACGAGCCCTTTGATTTTACGAATTCAGTTACATCCAATTGTTTCTCAGATGGGGTGGTGCTACTGGCGAGGAGCTGTCCTTGAATTTGCACGCTTTCAGTCCTTGGGTATACGGTAAGTG
>CANIXX010000155.1 GCA_947471115.1 Opitutaceae bacterium
AACTCGACGTCCTGATTGGTGCTCGTCACGGGGGGCAAACCGAGCACCTCCTGGGCTTGTTGCGCAAACTCGACGCCCGTTACCCCAACGTGGCCGAGATCAACTACCAGCTCGCTTGGACCCTGGAAACCAGCGGCCAGTTGGTCGAAGCCCTGCCCGCCTACGATAAAGCCGTGGCGCTCGGCCTCACGCCCAACGAACACGCCAACGCCTTGATCGGCTTGGCTAACACCTTGCGCGGTCTCCACCAACACGCACGAGCCGCCGAAGTACTGCGTTCCGGCCAGCGCCAGTTCCCCGACAACCGTGAGTTCGATGTGTTTCTCGCCCTCGCCCTGCACGCACTCGGACAGCACGCCGAGGCCCTGCAACTCGTGCTCACCGCGCTGGTGGATACGACTGAAGACCCCGGCCTAACTGCCTACCAGCGCTCGATCCGCCACGCGGCGGGACAACTTGCTTAGGCCAACAACCTTCGCGGTGTCGGCTCGAAAGCACCGCACTACTTCGCGGCCTGTTTGCGTCAATCGACTGACCTGTATCTGAGTGAGCTTTCGCCCCACAGGCATAAAAAAAGCCCCGTCTTTCGACGGGGCTTTTTTGCGTGTAGAACGTAAACGTTCGTGACTTAGACGGCGGTGTCGCCGCGCTCGTCGGTACGGATGCGAACGGCTTCCTCGATGGGGAGCACGAACACTTTGCCGTCACCGATCTTGCCGGTCTTGGCGGCCTTGACGATCGCGTCGATCGCCTTGGTGACGAGGTCGTCGGTGACGACGATCTCGATCTTCACTTTGGGCAAGAAGTCTACGGTGTATTCGGACCCACGGTAGATCTCGGTGTGGCCCTTCTGGCGGCCGAAGCCTTTGACCTCAGTGACGGTCATACCTTCGATACCGATCGCGGAGAGGGCGTCTTTAACTTCCTCCAATTTGAAGGGCTTGATGATGGAGATGATGAGTTTCATGTAAGTTTGTAATTAGTTGGAACTGAAATGGCGTCAATTAGTTCACGTAACCTTCTTCGCCATGTTCGTTGATGTCGAGACCCTGACGCTCAACCTCGGTGGTCGGACGTAGGCCGACAATGGCCTTGACGATGTAGGCGATGACGATGGTGGCGACGATGGACAGTACCAAGGTGACGGCGATGGCCTTGACCTGCTCGAGCCAGAGGCCGCCATTGGCAACCAACTCAGCGAGACCGTTCTTTTTTGCGTAAGCGTTGGCATCCGTGAGGTTACCATTGATCGAGGAGGTGGCCAGTACGCCGGTGAGAAGGGCGCCGATGGTACCACCAACGGCGTGAACACCGAAGGTGTCGAGAGCGTCGTCGTAGCCGAACACAGCCTTGAGCTTGGTGCAGAAGATATAAGGGACGATCGCGGCGATAACGCCGATGATGACGGCACCCGTGGAGTCAACAAAACCGGCAGCAGGGGTGATGACAACGAGACCGGCGACGACACCCGAGCAAAAACCGAGGATGGAAGCGTGGCCACGGAACACCAACTCGATCATACCCCAGACAAAACCGGCGACAGCGGCGGCGATCATGGTGGTCATGAAGGCGTTGGCGGCGACACCATCAGCAGCGAGGGCGGAACCGGCGTTGAAGCCGAACCAGCCGACGTAGAGCATACCGGTACCGACCATACAAAGAACCATCGAGTGGGGGGTCATCTTTTCCTTACCGAAACCGAGGCGGGGCCCGAGGATGATGCACAACACCAGGGCAGACCAACCGGAGCTCATGTGCACCACAGTGCCACCAGCGAAGTCGATCGCACGGATTACCGCGTCACCGTTCCAAACACCGTTCATCCAGCCGGTTACGCCCCAAACCATGTGAGCCAGGGGGAAGTAAACGACCACCATCCAGATGGCGACGAAGAGCATAATAGCGGTGAACTTCATGCGCTCGGCAATCGCGCCGACGATCAGGGCAGGGGTGATGATGGCGAACATCATCTGGTACATCGAAAACACGTTCTGGCTGATCCAGTAGGCGTAATCGGTGTTGGGGGCCGAAGTCACGCCCTTGAGGAATAAGAACTCGGTGCCGCCTAGGAAAGCGCTTTCAAAGCTCTTGCCGAACACCAGCGAGTACCCGAAGGCCCACCACATAATGGTGACCAGACCGGTGATGGCCAAACACTGTGCCAAGACCGAGAGGACGTTCTTCTTGCGGACCAGACCGCCGTAGAACAGCGCCAAGCCGGGCAAGGTCATGAACAGCACCAAGGCGGCGCAGATCATCATGAAGCCGTTGTGACCGGGACCGGCAACACCCGCGAGGGCTGCACCGGGATCGGTGTTGTTGACGTAGGCTGTAAAAGCAGCGTCAGCCGGGGCAACGGCAGGCGCAGTCGCAGCAGCGACGGCAGCCTCGGCAGGAGCCGCAGCGGCTTCCTGCGCGTAGGCAGTGAACGATGCGCCAGCCAAGGCTAGCGAACAAAGGATGGTTTTAAGTATGGTCTTCATGAACAGATCCTTCTTAAGCAAACCTCAGGCCACGCACATATCAATAATGAATAATTTTCACCAAAAAATTTAATACACTATTTAAAAACAACTTAAGCACCTATAATTTCCTGGATTATTTATCAGATCACCATAAACCCGTGCGCAAAAACACGCATTTGCCGTGTATGTGGGCATGGCCCCAGCGCATCAGGTCCCATGGCGGCTCCCACGTGGCATCGACGCAGTCCACCCCTAAACTAATTCAGGCACAAAAAAACCGGCTCCGTGCAGGGACGGAACCGGCCTGGACTAGCCTAGCTGGACAGAAATGCTCAGACGGCGGTATCGCCGCGCTCGTCGGTGCGGATACGAACGGCTTCCTCGATTGGAAGGACGAACACCTTACCGTCACCGATTTTGCCAGTCTTGGCCGCCTTGACGATCGCGTCGATCGCCTTGGAGACGAGCTCGTCGGTAACGACGATTTCGATCTTCACCTTGGGCAAGAAGTCCACGGTGTATTCTGAGCCGCGATAAATTTCGGTGTGCCCCTTCTGGCGGCCGAAGCCTTTGACCTCGGTAACGGTCATACCTTCGATGCCGATAGCGGAGAGTGCGTCTTTAACTTCCTCAAGCTTGAAGGGCTTGATGATGGAGATAATGAGTTTCATACAAAATTAGACGATGAATTGAAGTGCTAGATTTACCCAAATGCCTAGCCCACCATGAATGATTGGCTAGGCGAAGGATACCAATTGTTTATTTATGAGCAGGCGTGAAGTCAGGGTAAGCTTCGTTACCGTGCTCGCCGAGATCCAAGCCCTCAGCTTCTTCCTCAGCGCTCACACGGATGCCACCGAAGGTAGCTTTAATGATGTACCACAGCACCAAAGAGGAGGGGAATACGATCGCACCCACGAGGAGCACGCCCTTGAGCTGTACAATGGTCTGGTCAAAGGGACTTAGGCCGGTCGCCAAAGCGGCGACAGACGTGGCGATACCGTTATCGTAGAAGAACCCAAGAGCCAGCGTACCAAAGATACCGTTGGCCAAATGGACCGACAGGGCACCCACCGGATCGTCGAGCTTGAGCTTGTCGAAGAAGAATACGCACAAGACTGCGAGCACTCCGCCGATCGTACCAATGATGCAAGCAGACTGGATGGTAACGAAGGCGCAACCAGCGGTCACCGCAACTAAGCCAGCCAAGCAACCATTGAGTGACATCGAGAAGTCAGGCTTTTTCATCATAATCCAGGCGGTCAGCGTGGCCCCGATCGTTCCAAAAACAGCACCCATGTTAGTAGCGACTAAGATGTGCGAGATCGCAGCACCATCCATGGCCGCCATGGTCGAGCCAGGATTAAAGCCGAACCAACCGAGCCAGAGAATCAGCGCACCCAAGGCAGCCGAAGTCATGCTGTGACCAGGAAGCGGCATGGCGCGACCGTTTTTAAACTTACCAATACGAGGCCCCAACACGATGATACCAGCCAAGGCCGCCCAGCCACCCACCGAGTGAACAACCGTGGATCCAGCGAAATCGCGGAAGTTGATCGAGGCAAGGTAGCCACCACCCCAGATCATGTGACCGCCGATAGGATAAATGAAGGCAACCAAAAGAACGCTGAATACGATGAACGCGGTGAACTTAATACGCTCGGCAACCGCACCGGAGACGATCGTTGCAGCGGTTCCAGCAAAGGCCAACTGGAAGAAGAACTTCGCCCAGAGCGGAACTGGAGTCCAGTTAAGCGAGCCGTAATCACCCGCATAAACGGCGGTCGAGAACGGATTCATCGAGGCGTAAGCGGCCCCCAAAGCGGGGGAATTATCAGCTCCACTCACAAAGAAAAGACCCGAGGTTCCAAAGAAGGCGTTACCATCACCAAACATCAGGCCCCAGCCGATCACGTAGAACGCGACGGTGGAAAGCGCGAAAACGATGAAATTTTTCGAGAGAATATTTACCGTGTTTTTAGAGCGGCAAAGGCCGGACTCCACCAGCGCGAAACCTGCATTCATGAAGAACACCAACATACCGGCCACAAGGACCCATACGGTGTCCATGCCGATACGCAGGCTGCTGAGAGCAGCGGGATCGATTACCGGGGCGGCAGCTGCGACGGCAGGTGCTGCGGCTGCAGCTGCGTCCTGTCCGTACACCGGGACCAAGGCAGCGAGACCTGCCAGAAGGCAAGTGATTTTAAGAAGCCCTGAAAAGGGCGATACCCATGATTTCATAGTGTTTTTTTCGAGTTGGTTTGTCGTTCGTGGCCATAAAACCACTTATACCAAATCCCGAATTAGCAGACTGGGTGCCAACTTACGGTCGGGCGTTAATCAGTTTTAAAAATCTCGTATGCATTAGGGTAATACGCCGCTCCAATAAAACGATCTGGAGGAGCCGGACGCCTCAGACAAATGACCGCATAACAAAGATGAATCGGCACACTCGCTCCCGTTATCTAATAACGTGAAGGCCCCAGTAGCGGGGGGATTTTGTACCGAATAAAATGTGTGCAGGCGATTGCTCGGCAGCAGCCGCAGCCACGGATTCAAGCCGCTTAACGTCCAGCTAAAGCGCTAAGGTCCGCGCCCCCAAAAAAGGGCGCCGAACCTAATCAATTTCAAAAGAGGCACAAAGCCTGCATTCCTGCCCGAATGTCCTTCTTGTTTATTAATCAGCTCGCCACCACCAGCCTGTCTACTGCGGACATACCGCTCTGGTTGGTTGCCCCCTTCGCCCTACTGCTACTGTTAATTGCCGTCTTCCCGCTGACTCCGGCAGGTGGCAAGGCGTGGTGGGAACACCATTACCACTGGGTCTCACTGGGCCTCGCAGCACTCGTAGCGGCGTATTACTTCGCCGTGATTCCTCACGGCGGCCTGCTGGTCGCGCATACAGCCCGGGAGTATTTTTCGTTTATCGCCCTGATCGGCTCGCTCTTCGTTGTCGCCGGCGGCATCCACATCAACATCAAGGGCAGCGCAACACCGCTTGAAAATGTCGTGCTCCTGCTGGTGGGCGCGGTGCTGGCGAACTTCGTCGGCACGACAGGCGCCTCCATGGTGCTCATTCGCCCCTTTATCCGGATGAACAAAGCGCGCATCCGCCCCTACCACATCGTTTTTTTCATCTTCATCGTCTCCAATGTCGGTGGCTCGCTCACACCCATCGGTGATCCACCCCTGTTCCTCGGCTACCTGCGCGGAGTGCCGTTTTTCTGGCTGGTGGAACGCTGCATTCAGCACTGGCTCGTCGCGGTCGGCGCCCTCCTCGCGGCTTTTGCCGTTTTTGATCACCTCGCATTCAAAAAAATCCCGCGCGCACTCCAGACCAAGGCCGAACAACAGGACATCTGGCAATTTCAAGGGCCGATCAATGTCGTGTTTCTGGCCGTAATCATAGGCGCGGTCTTTTTGCCCGATCGTTGGTTCCTGCGTGAAATCGTCATGCTGAGTGCGGCCTTCGCCTCCTATCGGCTCACCCCGGCGCAGGTACACACGCTCAACCACTTTAGCTTCGGTCCGATCAAGGAGGTCGCCTTCCTCTTCGTCGGCATCTTCCTCACCATGATGCCCGCGCTGGGTTATTTGGAAACGCATGGCCGCGAGTTTGGCCTGAGCAAACCGGCGCATTACTACTTTGCCGCCGGCTCGCTCTCCGCTGTCCTCGATAACGCCCCCACCTACGTTAACTTCCTCAAACTCGCCGAAGTGTCCACCAAGGCGGCTAATCCGGGCGCATTTGCCGCCACCGACGGTTCCGATGCCGCTTCCGTAGGGGTACTTTTAATACACCAGCCGCTGCTCGTGATTGCCGTGAGTCTCGGCGCGGTGTTTTTCGGTGCCATGACCTACATCGGTAACGGCCCCAACTTCATGGTTAAATCCATCGCCGAATCAGCCGGCGTGAAAGTACCGTCCTTTTTCGGCTACATTTTCAAATACAGCCTGCCCATTCTGCTGCCAATTTTGGCCCTGATCGGCCTATTCCTGCTTTGATGCTGAAGGCCAACGGTGGCCGTGCGTAGGCCACCGTTGAAACCGGCGCGGACTAGCCATGAAAATTGGCCTTAGCTGATGCACGGGGCCTCCAGAAAAAGAGGCAAAAGAGTAAAAAAATCAGTCGGCTGCCTCGCAGCACTCGACGTTGCGCTGACTCAATTCGACGGCCCGCAGACGACGCCCAGATCGATCGTTTTTTCAGCGCAGGAAAGGGGTCGAATAGTTAACCGGGTAGCATTACCCACCAACCGGCTTTGCGTGACGTCGCCGAGGTCATCGAGTTTGACCTCGGCGCAGTCCGCCAACTTGACCAGCGCGCTCAAGAATGGCGCAAAATTTTTCCGCTTTGCCTCTGTGCAGTTACCCGTGTGGCATGCCGCCATGTCGAACTACAAAGCCCCCGCGTTTCTCGTCGATCTGCTCCACGCCCGCTCGCCCTCCGGGGCTGAATTCGAGGCCCAAAAGGTGTTCGATCATTACGTAAAATCAGCCGCCTCGACTTACGCCAAAGACGCTCTGGGCAACCGTATCGCCACCCTCAACCCTAAGGGCGATCCCGTGCTCATGCTGGCCGGCCACATGGACGAACTCGGCCTCATCATCACCTACGTGAACAAGGACGGGTTTATCTATTTCGACACCATCGGTGGCCACGACCGCACCGTCATTTCCGGTCGTCGTGTTCTGATCCAGACCGCCGACGGTCCGATCAAGGGCGTAACTGGAAAACGGGCTATCCACCTAATGGACGACGCCGACCGCAAAAAAGTCCCCGAGATTCACGAGATCTGGATCGACATCGGGGCGCGCTCCAAAAAAGAGGCGCTCGAACGAGTCGCAATCGGCGACACGGTGACCTACGACCACGAATTCGAACTGATTCATGGCAGCGTTGGAACTGCGCGGGCATTCGACAACAAGGTCGGCGCCTACGTCGTCGGTGAGACGCTCATTCGCCTCGCAGCGGCCAAGAAAAAACTGGCGGCAAAACTGGTTGCCGTTGCAACAGCACAGGAGGAAATCGGCACTCGCGGGGCCATCACCGCAGCCTATGCAGTTAACCCGCACATCGCACTCGCAGTCGATGTAGGCCATGCAACCGACCACCCTGATTGTGACCCGCGCAAGTTTGGCGAGACCAAACTGGGCGGCGGCCCGATCATCTGCCGCGGCCCCAATATCAACCCACTGGTTTTCGAGCGCCTGGTTAAGGCCGCAAAAAAACTGAAAATTCCTTACCAACTCGAAGCCGATCCTCGCCCCACCGGCACCGATGCGCGTGCCATCCAGGTGGGCCGCGCAGGCATTGCCACAGGCTTGGTGAGCATCCCGCTGCGCTACATGCACACGCCCAGCGAAGTCGTAGACCTCGAGGACGTGGAGCGCACCGTGCAACTATTCGTCGAGTTCGCCCTTGAGTTGAAAGACGGCGAATACCTCCAC
>CANIXX010000156.1 GCA_947471115.1 Opitutaceae bacterium
AACGTCGGACTCCTTGCGAAGTTCGCTTGGTCTCCGGCTTCATCTTCCCTCGCCCCAGCGAACGTCGGTTCCATAAACAACACCGCAGTCCCCAGTACTCAGTCACCCCGTTCGCAGATTCCTGTGGGCTTGGCCGGACTCGATCCGAGTGCGATGGGAACTTATGTCGCCGAGCTGCGAGCCGCAGGGTTTCCTGCTCACTTGGTTCGCGCGCTCGTCAACGCCGAGATCAATGAGCGTTTCAAGGCACGTGAAGAGGCGATCAAATCGAAGCGCCAGTCCGTTTCTTATTGGGAGTCGGATGATTATTACGAGCGCAACAAAGACACCCTCGAAAACCGTCTCGCGCGCCTCGATTTGCGCCGTGAGAAAGACGCTCTGCGCAAGCAGCTTCTCGGCGAAGATCCTCCCAAACCCGACGACACCAATCCGATCCCTTTGGCCAAACGCGAAACGCTGCGTCGCCTCACCGAGGATTACGATGCCATGATCCAGCAAGCACAGGCGGATGCGCGTGGCTTCCCGCTCGCGAGCGATCGTGAAAAACTTGATTATTTGCGTAAGGAAAAAGATCTGGAGCTACGTGCTCTGCTCACCCCAGAGGAGTTTCGCGCCCACGAACTGCGCAACTCCGATGCTGCGCGAAACCTGCGCTGGGAACTTGCTGGCTTTAAACCCAACGAGGCCGAGTTCGCGCTGATCCACTCGCTGCGTAGTCAGAATCCAGATCTAGCGCGCGATTCGGATAACAACTACACCCAAGCCGATTGGGAGCGCCGCCAGGCCGCCGAAAAAGCCCTCAAGGAATCCATCCGCCTGCAATTGAGCCCAGAGCGTTTTGCAGACTATAGCCGGGGCATGGATCACGCCTACCGGCAGCTGACACACTTAGGTAAACGGCTCGATATTCCGACCGCTACGCTCAACGCGATCTATGATCAGAAAAACGTGATTCCGGCAGCAGCCCTCGTTATCGCCAAAGACCCCACACTCGACTTAGAGACCAAACGCGCCGATCTAAAGCAACTGGCCGAGGATACCCGCCGCCAGATCGTTGCCGCGCTCGGTACGGAAGGAGGCGAGGCGTACCTCAAAAAAGGGAATCTTAATTGGCTCAATGCTCTCGATAAAGGAACGGTCGTTATTCAGACGGATGATAACTCGTGGCAGCACCACCGAATTGAGGAATTCACCGGTACCAAATCGGTGAAATAATGGCACCCAATCCCATTCGGGAAATCGGGTTTTTTATTACCGTAAACGCACGGTGTGGTGCTGTTCGGGGGTGATGCCGAGGTCGAGGTGCACCGCGTTGGCCGGGATCCAGCCGGCGATTTTTTCCGGCCACTCCACCGCCAAACACCAAGGGCTCACCAAAAAATCCTCCAGCATTAACGCGTCGATTTGCCGGTCGTTTTCAAGGCGGTAAGCGTCCATGTGTACCAGCGTGCGCGATTCGCCGCGGTAGAGCGTGAAAATGTTAAATGTCGGGCTGGTCACCGGTGCGGTCACACCTAGGCCACGAGCTAGGCCTTGGACAAAGGTGGTTTTGCCCACGCCTAGATCGCCGTGCAGCGCCAAGGTGGAGTCGGGCGGCAGTGCAGCTGCCAACTCCCGCGCCAATGCGTGGCTTTCCTCGGCGGAGATGGTCAAAACGCCTGCGCGAAGTTTAGCGAAGATGTTCATAGCCTTTAAATTCGTCGAGCGGCAGTGCGCCCGCTTCGAGGGTTCGGGTGAAGCGCCCGATACAGGTCAGGCGCGTGCGGAATTTTTTGCGCCACGCCGTTGCGAGTGCCGCGCGATCGGCGCGGGCCGCGACGGTGAAGAGCAGTTCAAAGTCTTCGCCGTCGCTCAATGCGTGCGCCAAGGCCGTGCGTCCGTCGCGTTGGGCAAGGGTTCGAGCCGCAGCGCTGATAGGAATGGCGGGCGGGCACAACGAGGGGATGGCATTTGTGGGAGCGAGGGCCGGCAGGTCTTTGGCCAGCCCGTCGCTCACATCTATCAGAGAGCGGACTTCGCGGCGCGCGGCGAGCCACGCGCCTTCGGCCAGGCGGGGCGTGAAGCGGTGGTGGTGGCCGAGGATGCTGCCGCCGAGCGTCCCGGTAACGAAAATCCAGTCACCTGTTTTCGCGCCTTTTCGGGTGAGGACACGCGGGCCATTGACCTCGCCTAGCAGCGTGAGGGTGGCGGCGAGTCCGCCTTTTTGGCGGGTAATGTCGCCGCCAACGATGGTCACCGCGTAGGTGCGGGCGGTGGCGGCGAGCCCGCGGTAAAATTGCTCCAGCCAGCGCCTGCTCACGGTTTCATCGAGTGCGAGCGCGATGACGGCGGCGCGGGGGCGGCCACCCATGGCGGCGATGTCGCTCAGGTTGCGTTTGAGCAGCTTGGCGGCGACGGCGCGCGGCGGAATGGAGTCGTCAAAATGTTCGCCGTAAACGACCGGATCGACTGTCACCAATTGGCGGTGACGTGAGGCCGGTAGCACCGCGCAGTCGTCACCAATCCCGAAGGGCTCAGGCGGCGAGGCGGTTCCCAGCCAGCGTCGAATCGCTGCGATCAACCCGAGTTCGCCGAGCGAGCGGACTGCTTCGGCTGGGGTGGCGGTGAAGGGTTGCATGTCGAGGTGGGCGAGGGTTGACGGAGCTGTTAGGCGAACGGCTGGAATCAAAGCCCGAGGGAGGTGCGGTAGAGGCGGGGGACGCGTTTGGTCACCGAGGTGAGTGTTTCCCAGGGAATCGTGTCCGCCCAACGGCTGAACTCGGTTAGGCCGATCTGCTCGCCCTGCTGGTGGCCCACAAGAACGACTGGGTCGCCTGTTTCGACACCAGGGACATCGGTTACGTCGACGATGGTCTGGTCCATGGTGACGCGACCGAGAATAGGGCAACGTTTACCGCGAATGAGCACGTGGCCGCGATTGCTCGCGGCGCGGGGTACGCCGTCGCCATAGCCGGCGGCGAGGATCGCCACTGTGGAATCCCGTTTGAGTGAGCACGTGCGCCCGTAGCTGACGGCGGTGCCGGCCGGGAGTTGTTTCACCAAGGCGACGCGAGTGTGGAAACTGAATACGGGCTCGGCTTGAACTTGCGCGAGCAGCGAGCCGGCGTGGGGAATGATGCCGAATTGGAGCAGTCCCACGCGCACGGCGTTGAAGGGGCCGGCGACCTCGATCGTTTCCAGTCCGGCACTGTTGTCGGCGTGGATCAGCAGCGCTGCGAGGTCGATATCGGGGCATGCTTGGAGCGCGTTAAGAAAGCGGCGGCGCTGCTCGGCTGTGAAGACCGCGTCGTCATCGGAACTGGAGAAATGGGTGAACACGCCCGCCAAACGCAGGTGCGTGGCTTCACGGATTTTTAGATACAGCGCCGGGGCTTTCTCGTACCACACGCCGAGGCGGCCCATACCGGTGTCTATTTTAAGGTGGACGGTTAAGGTGCGCCCGGCGGCGCGGGCGGCGTTGTCGAGCCGGGTGACTTCGGCCTCCGAGGAAATGGTGACGGCGACATCGTAATCGAGCACGTGGCGGTCTTCTTCAGGTAGCAGTGGACTGAGCAGAAGCACGGGCCAACCGGGGCCGATTTCGCGCAGGGCGGCGGCTTCAGCCAAGTTGGCCACGGCAAACAGGTCGGCTCCTGCGTGCATGAGGCGGGCGGCGGTTTGCGGCAGGCCGTGGCCGTAGGCGTCGGCCTTGATCACGGCCACATAACGCATGTGGTCGGGCAGGGAGGCGCGGATCAGGCGCAGGTTGCGCTCCAGCACGGCGAGATCGATCTCGGCCCAGCAACGCAGCGGTAAACGGGAAGCAGTGGACATGTTAAAATGAAGCCGGGCGTGGCGCGGGGGCTTGGTGGATTTGCGGAGTCCAAGTCACGTAGCTCGGCTCCTCGTGCGAAAACGCATCAGGCTCGTTTACGGCGCGAAATACGTCCGCATCCGGCAGCGTGCCCAGGAGCGTGGCGATTTCGTAATGGGTGGAACCCAGCGCGGTGGGCAGCGGCGTCCAGTGACGAAAGTGCTCGGGCATGACGCACTCGCCCGCCAACTCGGCCGATGGCACGCGGCGCAGTTGTTGGCCGAGCTGGGCAACGTGCCAGGTGTCGCGGCGGGCGTCGGCGATCACGCTGAGCTCTGGGCGGCCAAGCGAACGGGCCACCAAGTCGAGACTTTGGTAGGTGTAGGTGGCGGCGCTGGGGTTGATCACGCGCCAGGTGCGCAGCGCCACGGCAGAGGTGCGGATGCCCAGGACCGATCCCGGCCCTTCGCAAAAAACAAAGGCATCGACTTCGGCGATAAGTCGGCCTGCCTGATTGAGAAGCGCCTCCACGCAGGCGAAGATCCCGGTGCCGGCCTCGGTATCGCTGTGTTGCCAAACGGGTGCGGCGGCGTCCGGAGTCCAGAGCCCAGCCTGAATGCGCGCCGAGGAGGAATCGATCAGGAGCAGGGTGGGGTGGGCGGCGAGCAGTTGGCGGAGGCTGGGCATGAGCTTGGCATCAAGCTGGCCCACGGCGCGGCTTTCAAGCGCGGAGAATCAGGCATTGACCGCGACGAAGGGCGGCGCGTATTTTGGCCAATTCTACCAACAAAACCCTCCGACTTTTTCCTACTGTGAACATCGAAATCAAAGACGTCTCCGAAACCCGTAAAAGCCTAGTCGTTACCCTCGACCAAGCTGAAGTCGCTGCCGAACACAAAGCCGTGGTCGGTGAGATTTCCAAGCAGGCCCGTCTGCCCGGCTTCCGTCCAGGCAAGGCTCCCGCAGCCATGATCATCAAGCGTTACAGCAAGGAGATCAGCGAAGAGTTCAAGCAGAAGGTCATGTCCAAGGCCTACCGTGGTGGTCTCGAGCAGTCCAAGCTGGAAGCGCTCAACATCACCGATGTTCAGGAGGGCACCATCGCCGTCGATCAACCGGCCACCATCACCATCACGCTCGACGTGCGCCCCACTTTCACGCTTCCCGACTACTCCAATCTCGCCACCGAGATCCAGTCCATCGAGTCCAGTGATAGCGAGGTCGAGAAAGTCATCGAGGGCATGCGCTCCGAGCGTGCCGACTTTAAAGTTGCCGAGCGCGCGGCCGCCAAGGCCGATTACGTGAAGCTCGCCTACGAAGGCACCATCGATGGAAAATCCATCCTCGAAATCGTCGCCGATAAGCAGATCTATGCAAAGGTTCCTCAGACTTGGGAAGAAGTTGAAGGCGAAAACGAAGGCCTGATCCCCGGTCTGGGCAAGCAGCTCTCAGGCCTCTCCAAGGGCGACAAGAAGGACATCACCATTTCGTTCCCTGCCGAGTTCGCCGCAGTGCCGGCCTTGGCAGGTAAAACGGCTGTCTACGCCGTCGAGATCCTCGAAATCCGCGAGCGCGTTCTGCCTCCTATGGACGAGGCTTTCTTCAAAGCCAACCAGTCCGATAGCCTCGACAGCCTCAAGGTTAACGTCCGCAACAATCTGAAGGGCCGCAAGGAGTACGAGAACCGCCAGGCCCAGCGCCGTCAGGTTTCCGAGGCGCTTAATGCCAAGGTCGAGTTCGCCATCCCCGAGAGCCTGGTTGAGTCCGAGACCCAGTCCGTGCTGCGCCAGTTTATCGAGGAAAACATGCGCCGTGGCGTCCCCGCCGAGCAGTTCGAGAAGGACAAGGCCGCCCTCCACCAGAGCGCCAGCGTTGCCGCCCGCACGCGCGTCAAGACCCAGCTGCTCCTCGCCAAAATCGCCGAGCATGAAAAGATCACCGTCAACGAGCGTGATATCGACACCTTCATCTACCGCGAGTCGATGATGAGCCAGCAGAAGCCCGAGAAGCTGGTTAAAGAGCTGACCAAGGACCGTGAGAAGCTGCGCTCCATCCAGCAGTCGATCATTTTCGACAAGGCCCTTGATTTGCTCGTCTCCAAGGCTACCGTGACGACCGCCCCTGCGAAGGCGTGATCAGTTCACCGTAAACCAAGGAAAAACCCGTGAGTTACTACGTCCCTACCATTCTGGAGAACACCGGCCGCGGCGAGCGGCAATGGGATGTTTTCAGCCGTCTGCTCAAAGATCGCATCATCTTCATCGGTTCGCCGATCGATGACATGGTCGCCAATGTGGTGATCGCGCAGATGCTTTTTCTGCAGATGGAAGATTCGAAGAAAGACATCCATTTCTACATCAACTCCCCTGGTGGCGTCGTCACCGGTGGTATGGCCATCTACGACACGATGAACTTCCTGCAGTGCGACATCGTCACCTATTGCATCGGCCAAGCGGCCAGCATGGCTACGGTGTTGCTCACGGCCGGCACCCCTGGCAAGCGTTACGCGTTGCCCAACAGCCGCGTGATGATCCACCAGCCCAGCGGTGGCGCAGGTGGTCAGACCGCTGACATCATGATCGCCTCGAAGGAAATCCTGCGTTGGCGCCAGACGCTCAACGGGGTCATTGCCAAACACACCGGCAAGACCGCTGAGCAGGTTGAGAAGGACTCCGATCGCGACTACTACCTGAGCGCCTACGAGGCCAAGGCTTACGGCCTAGTTGACCACGTGGTCGAGTCCACGCGCGAAGTGAAGCTGTCGGTTCCCGGCGCCGCCTGATTTGAGCTAACGCAAAACACCCTCCAAAACGGCGACCTTCGGGTCGCCGTTTTTTTGTCGGTTTTGCGCACTCGACAGGCACCCAGTGAAACACAGAGTAAATCCATGGCTAAACCGTCTCGCGTGACCCTCTGTTCGTTCTGCGGCAAATCACAGGCAGAGGTGCGGAAAATCATCGCCGGTCCTGGTGTACAGATTTGCGATGCGTGCGTTAACGTGTGCAAGACGATCGTTGATCGAGAGCTGAATCAGCATGCCGCCGCAGCAGCCGTTAAACCCGCTTTCCGGCTCATAAAACCCGCCGCGGTAAAGGCGGCCCTCGATGACTTCGTGATCGGCCAGGATCACGCCAAGAAGGTCTTGGCGGTTGCCGTCTACAACCACTACAAGCGCCTCATGTTTGGCGCGGGACATTCGCCTTTACCCAACGATGAGTTCTCCACCGAGTTCACCGACGTCGAGGTTGAAAAGAGCAACATCTTGCTCACCGGCCCTACTGGCTCCGGCAAGACACTACTCGCCCGCACGCTCGCCAAGATTCTCGATGTTCCTTTCGCCATTTCTGACGCCACCACGCTCACCGAGGCCGGCTACGTGGGCGAAGATGTTGAGAATGTCGTTTTGCGCCTGCTTCAGGCGGCCAACTTCGATGTAAAGCGCGCGGAGTGCGGTATCATCTACATCGACGAAATAGATAAGATCGGCCGTAAAACGGAGAACGTTTCCATCACGCGTGACGTCTCCGGCGAAGGCGTGCAGCAGGCGTTGCTCAAGGTTCTTGAGGGCTCGGTGTGCAACGTGCCGCCCCAAGGCGGTCGCAAGCATCCGAATCAGGAATACGTGCAGATAAATACCTCCAATATCCTCTTTATTTGCGGTGGCGCATTCGTCGGCCTGGAGGGCATTATCAGCAAGCGACTGGGCCAGCGCGGGCTTGGCTTTGGTTCAATTCAATCCCAACAAGACCACGGCGATGCCATGAGTTCGGAGAACATCATGAAGTCGATCGAACCGGGCGACTTGGTGCGCTTCGGCATGATCCCGGAATTCATCGGGCGTTTGCCAGTCGTTACAGTGCTGGAGCCGCTGCAGGTGGCCGACCTTGAAAAGGTGCTTGTGCGCACTAAGAACGCCATGGTGAAGCAGTATTCCAAGCTCTTCGCTATGGATGGGGTCAAACTCAAGTTCACTCCCGATGCGATCAAGGCCATTGCGGTTAAGGCAGTCGAGTTGAAGACCGGCG
>CANIXX010000157.1 GCA_947471115.1 Opitutaceae bacterium
AAATCCATAAAATCCGGTTTACTATTAGTCAGCCTTTGTAGCGCAACGGAATTTGACGCAATCAATCGGCCTTCTCCACTTTTACTAGGAAGAATACGTTTGGCAGGTATTCAAATAGGCCGGCGAAGCTTTGTGGCTCCGCCATGCCCACGTAAAACTTCGTCTGAAGGGGGAGAGCACGGTTGGCAGAAATAACCTAAAAAACGGCGGTAAAAGACAATAAAATTCAATAAAGAGTAGCTATAGTGGAGGGCAGGTTAACCGCAGAAAACCAACCTCAACTCCTTAACTGCAAAATTCCCCGAAGTCTTATGGAACCCCAAATTATCTGTAACTCTACCACATCAGGATTCCCTATCAGTAATAGTCAAATCTTAGACGCTGAGCCCCAAGTAGCTGCGACCCGCCAGCCCAAGAAGTCCGACCGCACAACCGATCTTCCACGCTTACCTTCCGATAGACCACACATGCTGATGAACCGCCGCTCCTTCCTGTCCTATGGCGTTGCTGGCGCCGCCGCCCTGTTGCTGAGGGGCACCCCACTGGCAGCGGCCGATTTGCCTCAAGCCACCCCCCGCCTGCGCCTGTCCAGCTGGCTGAAGCATGTGAAGGGCGACCTGCCCGAACAACTCGCTTGGGTGGAGAAAATGGGGTTCGAGTCCATCGAGTTGCGCGGCCAATGGGAAACCATGGCACCGGTGTGGAAGGCCGCTCTTAAGAATTCGAAACTCGTGCCCAGCGCCATGGATTGGAGCAGCATGGGTCACATCGTCGCCGGCAGCGCTGCAGACCGGGAAAAATCCTTGGATTCGCTCAAACGCGCCATCGATGTTGCCGGCGATCTGAACACACCAAATGTCATCATCGTCCCGCCACGTCTGAACAAGGGTCTAGATCTGCCCAGCGCTGAAAAATCTGTGGCCATCATGCGCGACACTTTCGCCAGTCTTGCCCCTCGCGCAGCGGCGGCGGGCACCTGCTTAGCGATAGAACCGGTCAACCGCGTATTGGTCAACTGCATCAACACCATGGGTGAAGCCGCCGCCCTGTGCCGCGAAATCGGTCAGCCCGGAGTAGGTATAGTATTCGATTTTCAACAGATTATGCGCGAGGAACCCGACCTGGACCGAGCCATGCAGAACGGCGGTGCCTTTGTCCGCCAGATTCATCTGTCATCGCGCCGAGGACACCTGCCGGGCTATGCCGCCGAAGATCGTGAAAAATATCTCCAAGGATTCCGCGGACTGAAGCGCATCGGCTATGGCGGCATCTGCTCGTTCGAATGCGGTTCACCCAACAGCTACATGGAAAAAGTCGGTGAATCGATGACCTTTCTGCGCAACATCTGGGGGGAGGTCTAACATGAAACACCATCTAATCCTTCTCTCCCTCATAGCCGTGGGCTTGGGCGCTGCCGAACCCGCACCCGTCCCCCTGTTCGACGGCACCACCTTCTCAGGCTGGGAAGGGGACACCACTGGGGTCTGGCGCATCGAAGACCGAACCTTGGTCGCGGGCCGACTGGATGCCAAGCAACCCTATAATGATTTCCTGTGCACGACCAAGGAGTACGGCGACTTTGATATGACGGTGTCCTACCGCAGCAACGCCTGCAACGGTGGCATCCAGTTCCGAAGTCAACGGGTCCCGAACGACCACGAACTAAAGGGCTACCAAGCGGACTTCTTCAAGGGGCACGACGGCAGCCTGTATGACGAATCCCGGCGCAACAAGATGCTCGCCACTCCGGATGCCGGGGTCACCGCCAGGCTGATGCTGGGGGAATGGAACCGCTACCGAATCCGCGCCGTCGGCCCGCGGATCCAGCTCTGGGTGAACGACATCCTCACGGTCGATTTCACCGAGTACGATCCGACCATCCCCCGCCGGGGGATCATCGGCCTGCAGATTCACAAACGGGCCACCGAGATCCGCTACCGAGACCTGACGATCATCGACCTGGATGCCGGGGTAGGGCTGGCAGGGGAACCGGACGCGGTGTTCGCGGCCCAAGCTAACCAGGCACTGGGGGCGATGCAGGTGAAAGTCCAGGAATTGAAGCTGAAAGGTGTGGCGATCGTAGCGGTCATCCCAGGGGACAAGACCCGGGGATGGACTTCGCGGATGCAGGTGGCGGACCATTTCATCATCGGGGGAAAGACCAACGTTTTGGCGGTGGCCTATGCCAAGATGGCGGAAATGGCCGATACCCTGCAGCGCAGCGGACTGAAGACCCGCGCCCGCTACAACGGCGAGAACGGCTATGAAGGCGGGGTGATCGCACCCATCCCCGGCGGCTACTTCGCCGCCGCATTCAGCGGCGGGCCCAGCGACAAGGATCTGCAGGTCGCCCAGGCAGGCCTGAACGTCTTAGTGGCCGGCGCAGCCCGGCCCGCACCCGCCGCGCCAAAACCTCAATGAAAATGCTTCCGGCCCCAAGGGGAATTAACTGGCGAGATCCGCTATAATTTGGGTCCGTGCCTGAGCCCCAAGGGCCGGGAGTCAGCATGACGTGGGGTAAGCCCATAGCAGGGGGCGGGGCGGAATGGGACAAAGTTAGGCAGCAAGACCGTAGATTATCCTGCTTGTTATCTAGGTAAGCCATTCATCATCAAGTGATATTCCGCAGACTGATTCATTAAAAAACCTCATAGAAATTAACCCATTTTTACTGGGGTTGCCGCACCGTTTGATGGGGAGTCGGGGCGCACCCACGCCCTGCATCTCAGGCAGGACTCGCTCGACGGACTTGCCAGCGTGATCACTCGGCTCATCCCGCAGCGGTGGTTTGCGGCGAGAGTACAAGCGGCAATGAGTCGCCCCCTGTGTGACATTTTCGCGTTTTTAGGGCAGGGCTTGCAGTGTGATGCCAATTGCCGGGAGGCGACGCGAAGCGCGTGGGCATGGCGTCATGCGTTTGATCTGCCCGAGCCCGACCGGCAGCACCTCGGGGTATTGACAGAAGCGTTTGCGCCGGAGCGTGGAGTGCCCGCGTTGATATTAAAAAAGTACGTAAGTGACTAAATTACTTAGTACCTCCAGTCGGTGCGCACACATCACAAGGGCCGCACTTCCCTGCCCTCTAATGAAAAAAATAATTCAAGTGAGTCATAAATGTGCCGTTACCTCTTACGGAGTTCGGTTTTATCCCCCCTGAAACCGTCGAATGACCTGATTTTGGTTCTTTGACGTTTTCGGTGGGGAGTAGCCAGCCCCTAGGCCACAAAAAACACCTAATTACCCAAAAATGAGGCCAACGATCGATTCCGCCGCGCAGCCGCACGAGGCGGGCCGAGTTTAATACATAATCATTTGGCAATAAATGAACTCCACCCGATTCGCCATTCTTCGATTACTCTTCGCGATTCAAGACTGCGTTCGGTCGCGTCGTTTGTTTGGCGGCCTTTTTAGCGCCTAGTTGGATAAATAAACACTTTAGGCTAATGCCATGAAGAGATACTTGAGCTCAATATTCCGTTGGCTGCCGCCAGTCGGGGTTTTGCTCTTTGGGTGCGTCGGGATCATTCCTTCCGCCCACGCCGCCACCTTTTTTTGGGATGCCGATGGCGTCACGCCGGGGTTCACCGCCTTGCCCACCGGCACGTGGGGCACCAGTACTTTTTGGAGTACGGATGCCACCGGTTCCAGCGCCGGGGCCAACACCACCATCACCAGCATCGATGACGTGAATTTTGGCTCCGCCAGTTCGGGGTTTAGCACCACTTCATCCACGGTGACCATTTCCGGCGCTCAGAGCGTCAATAACATCACCTTCGGCGCGGGTAATACGGCTAATTTGACTCTCAGCGGAGGCACTAGCCTGACCTTGGGCAGCAGCAGTACGATCACCAACAACTCGGCGTCCAACTTAACTATAGCGACCGTGCTTGCTGGCACCTCTGGTTTTACCAAAGCCGGCACCGGCACGCTCACCCTTTCCGGCAATAACTCCTACAGCGGCGCCACCACCGTTTCGGCCGGCACGCTGGTCATGGGTAACAACACCGCCCTCGGCACCAGCGCTGTTAGCGTGTCCAGCAGCGGCCTGCTGCAATTGTCCGCAGTCACCGTAACCGGTCAAACGTTAGCACTGACCGGTGCGGGCAGCTCGAGCCTGAGTTTACAGACGATTGCGGGTGCCAACAGCTGGACCGGCAACCTCACGATTAACCCCGCGAGCAACACCCGTATTTCAGCCAACTCGAGTACATCGCTGAACTTGGCGGGTAACATCGCGCTAAGTTCAACATCGACCGACCAACTCCTATTCCAAGGTAATGGCACGATCAGTGTGACAGG
This sequence comes from Opitutaceae bacterium, assembly GCA_947471115.1. GTDB lineage: Bacteria > Verrucomicrobiota > Verrucomicrobiia > Opitutales > Opitutaceae > Rariglobus. The sequence goes on from CANIXX010000157.1 coordinate 4,300, forward strand.
AGTGATCAGCGGGACGTCGGGCGTCACCCGCAGCTCCATCGGTTCCGGCACGGTGAGTCTTGCCGGCGCAAATACCTATACCGGTAAGACCACTGTATTAGGGTCCACACTCAGTGTAGCCTCGCTCAATAGTGTGGCCACCAACGCCGGCCTCGGCACAACCCAAGCCGCCAGTTCCAACCTCGGCGCGCCGGTGACGGTGGCCAACGGCACGATCGGCCTGGGGTCCGGCAGCGCTACTGGTACACTCGCCTACACTGGTAGCGGTGAAACGACCGACCGGGTACTCAACCTAGCCGGCACTGCCGGCGGCGGAGTTTTGGATCAGTCCGGCACCGGTTTGCTCAAATTCACCAGCTCGCTCACCGCCACCAGCGCGAGCGCTAAAACCTTCACGCTGCAAGGCTCCACCGCCGGAACCGGTGAACTGGCCGGTGCAATCGTCGACAGCTCCGGTGGCGCGACTTCGTTGACCAAAGCCGGTACCGGCACCTGGACCTTGTCCGCCGCCAACACCTACACGGGTCTGACCACGGTCAACGCCGGAACGCTCGCGGTCGGCAGCAGCGGCAGCTTGGCCAGCGGCAACGCTCTCACACTCGATGCAAGTGGTTTGGCCACCTTCGCCAACGCCGGCCAAACCCTCGGCGCAGTGAGCAACGCCAACACGACGACCAACGCGCTTAACTTCAGTGCATCGACCGGCACGGTGACCTTGGCGAGTCTGAGCGGCGCGGGTAACACACGTTTCGGCAGCAACGGCGTAGTCACCGGTGGAATTTCGGCGGGAACTGTGACGTCAGTTGGCAACCTCACCGCTAATATCTCCGGTGGCACCACCGCGGCGGGAGGACTGTTAACGGGTAACATTTCAGCGGGCACGGTGGGGGCGGGTTCGTTAAGCGCTACCACCGTGAGCGGCGGCACCACCACGATCACGGGTGCTGCGGGCATCACCACGCTTTCCAACGGCACCACCACGGTGGGAGGTGTGGCCACGATTGGCACACTCTCGGGCGGCACCGCCAACTTGAACGGCGCGACGAGCGCCGTCACGACCTTGAACGGCGGCACGGTTAACCTAGGCGCTTCGACCGCGCTCACGGTGAGCGACGGTACCACCTCCGGAACGATCGCGGGTACCGGCGGCAGCCTGACAAAAACCAGCTCCGGCACGCTCACCCTTACCGGAGCTAATAGTTATACCGGTACGACCACCGTCAGTGCCGGTGTCTTAAACATCCAAAACGCCACAGCCCTCGGCACCACTGCCGGTGGCACCTCGGTCGCTTCAGGCGCGGCGCTTCAGTTGCAGGGCGGCATCAGCGTGGGTGCCGAGGCCCTCACCCTCAGCGGCACGGGCGTGGCCAGCGACGGCGCGTTAAGAAACATCTCCGGCACCAATACCTACGGCGGCCTCCTCACCCTCGGCGCAGCCACTCGCATCAATTCCGACGCAGGCACGCTCACGTTATCCAACACCGGCACGCTCACCGGAGCCACCTTCGGCCTGACCGTCGGCGGAGCGGGCAATACCACGATCGCCAGTATCCTTGACACGACCAGCGGCACCCTCACCAAGGACGGCAGCGGCACCCTCACCCTGAACGGCAACAATACCTACACCGGCGGCACCAATCTGGCGGCGGGCACGGTCAACTTCACCACCGGGGGCCTCGGGGCGAGCGGCGCAGTGACCTTTACCGGCACCTCCGCGCTCCAGTACGGCGCGGCCACCACCACCGATTTATCTTCACGCTTGGTGTTCAGCAACGGAGTCATCGGAACCATCGACACCGGATCCAACAACGTGACCTTTGCCAGCGGCTTTGGCGCCTCAGGCAGCGGCGCGCTGACCAAGGCCGGCTCGGGCACCCTCACCCTCAATGGCACCAACACCTACACCGGCGGCACCAATCTCAACGCCGGTACCTTAAACTTCACCACTGGCGGACTCGGAACGACCGGGGCGGTGACCTTTACCGGCAACTCGACGTTGCAGTTCGGTGCGGCCACCACGACCGACTTGTCATCGCGCCTGGCGATTTCAAACGGCATCACCGGCATCCTCGATACCAATGGCAACAACGTTACTTTCGCCTCCGGCTTCGGTGCTTCCGGCAGCGGTGCGCTCACCAAAATCGGCACCGGCACCCTGAGTCTCAATGCCGCCAACACCTACACGGGTCTGACCACGGTCAACGCCGGAACGCTCGCGGTCGGCAGTGGCGGCAGTCTGGCCAGCGGCAACGCGCTCACGCTCGGTGCGAGCGGCTTGGCCACCTTCGCTAACGCGGGCCAAACACTCGGCGCGGTCAGCAACGCCAACACCGCAACCAACGCTCTGAACTTCAGTGCCACAACCGGCACGGTGACCTTGGCCAGCCTAAGCGGCGCGGGCAACACGACCTTCGGAAGCAACGGTACCGTTACCGGAGGCATCTCGGAAGGTACGGTGACAGCGGTCGGCAACCTCACAGCTAACATCTCCGGGGGCACCACCACGGTGGGCGGGGTGGCAACGATAGGAACGCTTTCGGGCGGCACCGCCAACTTGAACGGCGCGACGAGCGCCGTCACGACCTTGAACGGCGGTACGGTTAACCTAGGCGCTTCGACCGCGCTCACTGTGAGTGACGGTACCACCTCCGGAACGATCGCGGGTACCGGCGGCAGCCTGACAAAAACCAGCTCCGGCACGCTCACCCTTACCGGAGCCAACAGTTATACCGGTACGACCACCGTCAGTACCGGTGTCTTAAACATCCAAAACGCCACGGCCCTCGGCACCACTGCAGGTGGCACCTCGGTCGCTTCAGGCGCGGCGCTTCAGTTGCAGGGCGACATCAACGTGGGTGCCGAGGCACTTACCCTCAACGGTACCGGTGTGGCCAGCGACGGCGCGTTAAGAAACATCTCCGGCACCAATACCTACGGCGGCCTCGTCGCACTCGGCTCGGCCAGCCGGATCAATTCCGACGCCGGTACCCTTACCTTGAGCAACGTCGGCACGATCACCGGTTCCGGCTTCGACCTCACTCTCGGCGGCGCGGGCAACATGACCGTGACGAGCATCATCGGTACCGGCACAGGCAACCTCATCAAAGACGGTGCGGGCACCGTGACTTTATCCGGTGCCAATACCTTTACCGGCACCACTACGATCAATGCCGGCACCCTTAGGCTGGGGGTAATCAACGCGCTCGATTCCACCTCGGCAATCATCTTGGCCAACGCCGCCGGGGTGGTTTTGGATTTGAACGGGTTTAACGTCACCTTCAGCTCGCTTTCCGGCGGCGGTAACTTGGGCGGCACCGTCAGTTTGGGCTCAACCACCTTGACCACCGGCGGAGATAATTCCTCGACCACCTATGCCAGTAACTTCAGCGGCGGCGGTGGTATTACCAAA
>CANIXX010000158.1 GCA_947471115.1 Opitutaceae bacterium
CGCCCACGCGCTTCAAAATACACCGCGAAGACTTTTTCGAGGCGTTTGGCTTCAGGCGACATGAGGTCGTTGTCGCCGGCCACCGTCGCTTCGCCCGTCGCCAGCCGCGACACGGCGCTCTCCCAATCGCGCGCCATGACTTCCTGTAAAAACCCGAAAATCGCCGTGCGCACCAGTCTGCGGAAACCCACCGCATCGCGGGTGATGTCAAAGGCCTGCGGACGCGCCGGCTTATCGGCCGCCAGTTCTTCGGTCACGTAATCGGGATTCCGTAGCCGTTCCCATTCCTCCAGCAGGCTGGAATCAATGCCGCGGATCAGCTCGCGGAAATACGTTTCCATTTCCACGACCTCCTCGGTTTTGGCCGCATCCGGCACGGTCTGCGCGAGCACCTTCCACACCTGGGACAGATGTCGCAGCAAAATGCCCTCGCCGCGCTGCAAGCCGTATTCGCGCACATAGTCGGCAAACGACATGTAGCGCTCGTACATTTCGCGGGCGATGGACTTGGGGCGCACGTTTTCTTGGCCGATCCACGGGTGCACAGCAGCGAAGGCGTTGAACGTGTCGTACAAAAACTCGCGCAACGGCTTGGGGTGCTCGATCGCGTCGAGTTTTTCCATGCGCTCCTCGTAAGGTACGCCTTCGGCCTTCAACCGCTCGACTTCCTCGCCCTTCAACTTGCTCACCTGCTGGCGCAAAATCTGATCGGGATCTTCAACGATCGCCTCGCACAACGTCAGCACGTCGTAGGGATAATCGGGTGACTCGCGGTCCATCAGTTTCACCGTATCAAGCAGGTACAACGACAACGCCTGATGCAGCGAAAAGTCGTCCTGTAGCGCAACGTTGACGCGTAACTTGCGCCCGGAGGGCTCGGGCGTGATCCACTCGACAATCTTACGGTCGAGCAACGCGCGGAACAGTTGGAATGCACGTTTGCGCAACGCCCGTTTCTTAAACGGCGTTTCGTGGCAGTCGGCAATGAGCTGCCGCATCACGCGGCAGCCATCCTCCGCGCGCCCCAGCACCAGCAACAGCATGCCGTGCGACACATCGAAGCGCGACACCAGCGGCTCGGAGGGCGCGACCATGAGTTTTTCAAACGTCTTCGCGTCCCACCCCACTTCGCCCTCGGGGGCGCTGCGCTTGGCAGCCTTTTTCTTCTTCGGATCACGGGCTGCTTTTTCCTCGGCACGCTTGTTTTCGATCATGTGCTCGGGCGCCTGTACCACCACGTAGCCGACCGTATCAAACCCGCGCCGACCGGCACGCCCAGCGACCTGCCGAAAATCGCGAACGCTTAAAATCGCTGCCTTCTTGCCGTTGTATTTCCACAACTGGGTGAACACCACGGTGCGGATCGGCACGTTGATGCCCACGCCGAGGGTGTCGGTGCCGCAGATGAGTTTTAACAGCCCCTTCTGCGCGAGTTGCTCCACCAAAATCCGGTACTTGGGCAACAGGCCGGCGTGGTGCACGCCGATGCCGTGCCGCAGCCAGCGTTTCACTTCTTTGCCGTAAGGGCTGGTGAAGCGCACGCCCTCCAACGCCTGGGCGATGGCGGCCTTTTCGTCCTTCGTGCACACGCTCAAGCTCATCAGACTTTGCGCGGCCTCCGAAGCGGCGCGCTGGGTGAAATGGACCAAGTAAATCGGCGCGCGTTTGGCCTCCAACAGCTCTGCCAATCGCTCGGTGAGCGGGGTTTCCGAATACTCGAATTCCAGCGGTACGGGCCGGCGGTCGCTGCGCACCGTGACGGTCGGGGCGAAGGTGATCCGAGTGAGTTCTTTTTCAAAAAAATCGGTCGAGCCCAGCGTTGCAGACATGAGCAGGAAACGCGTCCACGGCATGAGCAGCAGAGGGGTTTGCCAGGCGTAACCGCGGTCGGAGTCGGAGTAGTAGTGAAACTCGTCCATGATGACCGCCTTGATCGCCTGCGCGCGGGGACCGCCGGCGAGGGCGAGGTTGGCCAAAATTTCGGCCGTGCAGCACAGGATCGGCGCGTGCGGGTTCACGCTGGCGTCGCCGGTCATCATACCCACGTGATCGGGGCCGAACTCGCGGCATAGGGATAAAAATTTCTCGTTCACCAGCGCCTTGATCGGGCAGGTATAGACGGAGCGTTCTCCCGCGCATAGCGCCTTGAAGTTGAAGGCGGCGGCAACCAGCGATTTACCCGAGCCGGTGGGGGTATTAAGGATAACGTTACGACCGGCAAAGAGCTCCAGAATGGCCTCTTCTTGCTCCGCGTAGAGTTCCAGCCCGCGCTCCTTGGTCGCAGTCAGGAAGCGGTCAAGCACCGCATCCGCATCGGGAAACCCGGTGAGAGGAGCAAGCGGAGCGGCAGCAGCGGCGGAAAGAGACGACATAAGGTCCACAAGGAAGAGCGCCAGCCGCACTGACAAGCCCGACCCGAGCGCAAACCAGCATTTGCCCTGAGCCGGATTTTACCCTCTCGTGGCCGCCCTTCGCCTCAAGCCCACGCACCATGCGCCTGCCACTCGCCACCCTCGTCCCGTTACTCGCGGTAATTATGCACGCCGAAATCCAGTCCACCCCCGACCGCGTTGAAACCCTGCTGGCGCGCCTGACGCTCGAAGAGAAACTGGGCCAACTCACCCAGGGCGTTATTCACACCCCCGAACACGTCGAGGCCGCCCTGGACGACGTGCGTGCCGGCCGCTACGGCTCATTTATCCTGAGCGCCCCTCCGGAGATCGCCACAGAGCTGCGCAATCAGGTCCAGACTGCCGCGGTCGGCCAATCCCGCCTCGGCATTCCGCTGCTCTTCGGGGCCGACACGATTCACGGCTACCGCACGACTTTCCCCATCCCACTCGCCCTCGCCGCGGCTTGGGATTCAGACCTAGTGGAACGCACCCAAACCGTTGCAGCCCGCGAAACCCGCGCGGTGGGCGTGGAGTGGATTTTCGCGCCCATGTGCGATCTAGCCCGCGACCCACGCTGGGGCCGCGTCGCCGAGACCTTTGGCGAAGACCCGTATCTTGGCGCGCGTTTGGTCGCCGCTTCGGTACGCGGATTTCAGGGCACCAACCCGGCGGCGCCCGACCGCGCGGCGGCTACGCTCAAACATTTTGTGGGTTACAGCGCGACGACTGGCGGGCGCGATTACAACACCACGGATATCACGCCCTTCACTCTGCGTAATGCCCACTTGCCCGCCTTCGAAGCAGGTATCCAGGCGGGCGCCCTCGGCGTGATGAGCGCCTTTAACGCCATCGACGGCATCCCGGCCGTAGCCAACGGCCCGCTGCTCAACGGGGTTCTTCGCGATGATTGGAAATTCACTGGACTGGTGGTGAGCGACTGGAACAGCGTCGCGGAAAGTATTGAGTGGGGTTACGCGGCCACCCGTGCCGAAGCCGCCCGCCGCGCCCTTCTGGCCGGCAACGACGTGGACATGATCTCCGGCTGCTACCGCGAAACCCTCGCCGCCCAAGTCGCCAACGGCAGCGTGCCGCTGGCTGTCGTCGACGAAGCCGTTCGGCGCGTCCTCCGCATGAAATTGCGCGTCGGCCTGTTTGAAGCCCCGTTCGCCGATCCCGCCGCCCCCGCACGAGCGTTCATGCAAGCGGACGCGGTTAAGTTGGCACGCGAAGCCGCCGCACGCTCTCTCGTTCTACTTAAAAACGACGGTGTTTTACCGCTCGCCGTGGCGCCGAAAACGCAGGGTGCGGACGTCACCCCCGCCGCAAGCGTGCGCCGCATCGCGCTAGTCGGACCGCTGGCTGACGACGCGACTGAAATGCTCGGGACCTGGCCCGGCCACGGTCGCAGCGAAGACGTTGTCACGCTCGCAACGGGCCTGCGCGACCGACTAGGAAACACCGCCACACTCACAGTTAACCGAGGGTGCGATTTACTCCCCTCCGGCCCGCGCACTCGCGCTTTGCCTGACGGCTCCGTTGTCGTCGACGAAGCCGCCAACCATACCGCCGCAATGGCCAACGAAACCGATTTCGCCGCTGCCGTAGCCGCCGCGCGCGAGGCCGACGTGATCATTGCCGCCGTGGGTGAGCCGCGCGGCTGGTCGGGCGAAAACGCCTCCCGCGCCGAACTCACCCTCACCGGTCGGCAACCCGAGTTATTACGCGCCCTCGCCGCGACGGGAAAACCGCTGGTCGTCGTGGTGTTTAGCGGACGCCCGCTGGCGCTCACCGAGACCGCCGAAAAGGCCAGTGCCCTAGTGCAAGCCTGGCACCCCGGACTGCAAGGCGGCCCCGCGCTCGCCGCCGTCCTCTGCGGCGACCAGGCACCGGTCGGACGCCTGCCAATGTCATTCCCTAGGGCCGCGGGGCAAGTGCCGGTTTACTACAACTACGCGACCACTGGGCGGCCTGAAATGGTCGACTACCGCGATATGACGCGCGACCCGCTGTACCGCTTTGGTTACGGGCTCACGTATACGACCTTTAAGTTTGGACAGGTCGAAATCGCCCCAACCCCATCCGAGGGGCAACCTGCACGAGCGCGTGCCACGGTGACCAACACCGGCAGCCGCATGGGCGAAGCCGTTGCGCAACTCTACATTCGTGACGTCGCCTGCTCGGAAGGGGCACGGCCCGCGCAAGAGTTACGCGGCTGGCAACGCCTGACTCTCGTTCCTGGGGAAAGCCGCACGGTGGAGTTTACCCTCACCGACGACACCCTCGGTTTTATCGACCGAGCCGGAAAGCACCGGGTGGAGTCGGGCGAACACCGCGTTTGGATCGCCCCCCACGCTGGCACCGGTGAGGCCGCCGTGTACCAGCGCCCATAAGCAGAAAAGCCTAACCTAATAGGTTAGGCTTTTCTGTTCGGAACAGACTGGAGGTCTGCGCTACTTTCGATCCAACAACTCGAAGGTTACTGCCTACCAGCGCAGGGGAGCGAGATCGTCGTCGGTTTGCGCCAGTTTCGCGAAGGCCTCATCGAGACCGCAGGCGGTTTCAAGAAACGCCCGCGCGTAATCGAGGTTGCCCAACTGCGCCTCATAACAGGCGAGGTTGAAGTGCAACATCGGCTCACGTGGATGCAGGCCGAGCCCGTGCATTAAAATCGTCCGTGCATCCAAAATCCCACTATGGCGGCGGGTCGCGTAGGCCCATTGGATCCAGTGCCCCGCTTCCTGTGGCTCGCGTCCACATACGATGGCCCCGACACGGGCTGCGTTTGCCCAATCAGCGCAATCGGTGTGCACCGCAAGCGCCATGATCAACACCGGAGTCGCGTCGCGCTCAGGTTGGGTAATTTCACTCAAAGCTTCGGCAGCCTCGGTCTTTAAACCTAGCAGCAGGTAACCCTCGGCATAGCCCAGTTGCCTGCGGGTGTGGATGGACAACGTCATGCGGCCGTTATCGGAACCGGGCACACCGCATCTGACAAGCCCGTTGCCCCCTTAGCGCCATTCGTGACGCGGGTAACGTCGCGAAAGTTCAGCTTTCACCTTTGGATACATGTCGCGCCAAAAACTTGTCAGGTCGTCGGTGACTTGGATCGCGCGGTGGTTGGGCGCGAGCACCTCGAACTTCACCGCCACCCGCCCGTGGGCGATGGTGAAACGGCCATCAACGCCGAACAGTTCTTGAATCCGCGCGCTCAATACAGGCGGCCCTTCCTTGTGGTAGGTCAGGCGGGCTTTACGGCCGTTACCCATCGTCAGTTTTTCCGGCAGGTAGTCGTCGAGCACGGCGAGTTGCTCCGGGCGAAGCCAGTCGCGTAACGCCGGCATGACCGGTTTGTCCTTCAACTCGCGCGCCCCGTAACTGCCATAACACACCTGCTCGACCAACGTGGCACGGTCGGCCTCGGTGATCGGCGTGACTTCCAACTCAGGAAACCACTCGGCGAGCCGGTTAACTCGCACGATCCACTGGTCCACCACCTCGTTCCACTCGGTGAGAATGATGTTACCCGCCAACACTTCGCGAGCCAACAGCGCCGCCGCATCGCTCGCCGGCGGTTCGTCGGCAGTAAGCTTCGACTCCAGTACGAGGTCCCGGAAACGACGTTCGCGCCGAGCGATTACCCGCCGAGCCGACTCGTCGTAGACCACGCCGACTGCGTCACGATAATCCGCCGGAAACAGCTCCTTGAGCCACGCTTCCTCGATGGCGGTGCCGAGGGAAAGCAACACGTTGACCTCGCCGCCGCGTCCCTCGACTTCGCTGATCTCGGCGGCAACCAGCAAGGCAGCCTTTTGCACCGCGCTTTCACGGGCGAGCATGCCACGGCGGTTGTGCACCAAGTCGCAGCGCAGCGTGCCGGCATCGAGGCGCTTAGCGAGCTGGTCGGAAAAGCCAGCCAGTACGCATTTGCGCACGGCAGTGCTGTCGAGCGCCTGCTCGCCCACGTCGAGGCCCTCCTTGGCGGCGATTTCCAAGAACTGTTTGAACAACGGCCCGACTTGGCGTGCGCCCTGGGCGTGGATGCCCAAGCGACGGCAAGCATCGACCGAGTAACTGGCCTGTTCAGCGTAACGCCAGGCACGCATCAGCAGGAAAAAATCGCTCTCGGTTTCTTCGCCCAAAAGGTCGTCACGGGCGTCGTCGACGTCGCGAGTTGCCCCGCGCATCAGGAACGAGCGGCCCTGGGTCAGCGAGGCCATCAACGCCACCGTGCGCACGCAACCGCGCGCATCCGCCTCCAGCAGCATGCGCGCGTAACGCGGGTGCACCGGAAAGCGCAGCATGCGGCGGCCGGTTTCGGTCAACGACCGGTGTCTGCCACCGAGCGCGCCCAAATCCGCCAGCAACAGTTCGGCGCGCTCCAGCGCCTTCGGCTCCGGCTTTTCCAGCCAAGGGAACGCAGCGATGTCGTCGATGCCGCTGGCTTTGAGCGTCAGCACCACCTCGGACAGATCGAGGCGACGCACCTCGGGTAATTCCTGCAGCGCACGCTGCGCATGCTCACGCTCGGTCCACAGGCGCACGCACACACCCGGCGCGGTGCGGCCGGCACGACCGGCGCGTTGGTCGGCGCTGGCCTGCGAAACTTTCTCGATGAGCAGGGTGTTGATGCCGCGGTTGGGATCGAAGCGTGCGACGCGGGCCAGGCCGCAATCGATCACCACGGTCACCCCGTCGATCGTGAGCGAGGTTTCCGCCACGTTGGTCGAGACGATGATCTTGCGCTGCTCGTAGCGCGACACGGCGCGGTCCTGCTGCTCGGGGGGCAATTCGCCGTGCAGCGGGAAAATCACGAAGTCGCGTAAATCGCGCTGCACCTGCAACGCCTGCAAGGTGCGGTTGATCTCGTAGGAGCCGGGCATGAACACCAAAAAGTCGCCGGTGGTTCGGTTGGCGACGCGGACGCACTCGCGGGCGGCCGCCTCCCACACAGGTTCCTGATCAAAATTAACCGCCTTCGGCTGGTATTCGATGACCACCGGAAAACTACGTCCTTGCGAAGTGAGTACGTCGCACGGGGCGAGGTACGATTTCAACACCACTGCGTCGAGCGTCGCCGACATGACCACGATTTTCAGGTCGGGGCGGGTGGTTTGCTGGATCTGCAAGGCGCGCGCCAGCGAGATATCGCCGTAGAGATGGCGCTCGTGAAACTCGTCGAAAATGAGCGCCGCGATGCCCTTGAGCGTGGCGTCGAAGGACATCTGCCGCAGGAGAATTCCCTCTGTGACAAAGCGGATTTTGGTGCGCGCGGACACCCGCGACTCCAGGC
>CANIXX010000159.1 GCA_947471115.1 Opitutaceae bacterium
CAGAAAAGCCGATTTGGGGACTCCAAAAGAGAGACAGAAATGGCCCAGAAAAAAATGTGCACTAAAAAGCCCCAAAAACTTTTGTAAGTCTTTGAGGCTAAAGTGGTGCCAGAGGCCGGGATTGAACCGGCGACCAAAGGCTTATGAGTCCTCTGCTCTACCACTGAGCTACACTGGCGTTAAACGAAGGGCGGAGGCAAAATGGCCAGACGCCACTTGTCAAGAGCGTGAACCGTGCTAGCCGCCGGATTTTGATCCCGAACCCGAGCGGGCCCCTCCGGCCGCCTTGGCTTTGGCCTTCGGCTTACGTTTGGGTGTGCGTTCGATGTTGAGGTAGGTCTTCGAGCGCATCTGCTCCTCGTAGAACTCCACCAAGCGCACGCCTTCGCGTGGTTTGACCAAGTCCTCTCGAGTGGCGGCGTCGATCTGCGCCTTCATCTTGCGGCACAGCTCCTCCCACTGGTATTGCACCCCGTCGATCACATCGGAAACGCGGCTACCGGCCAGCGCCTCTTCGATGTAGTAACCGTTGGGCTCGTCGGGCTCTAAAAAGACGTGCACCTCATTGACGCGGCCGAAGAGGTTGTGCAAGTCGCCCATGATGTCCTGGTACGCGCCGGTGAGGAACACGCCGAGGTAATAAGGCTTATTATTAAGCGGGTGCAGCGGAAGGTGATCCTTGGTGTCCTGCAGGTCGATGAACGTATTGATCTTGCCGTCTGAGTCGCAGGTGATGTCCACCAAGATGGCATTGATGGAGGGCTTTTCCTCGAGGCGGTGCAGCGGGGTGATCGGGAAAAGCTGCTTGAGCGCCCAGTGATCGAGTAACGACTGGAAAACCGAAAAGTTGCACACGTACTGGTCGGCGAGCAGCGCATTGAGGTCATGCAGTTCCTCGGGAACGTAGCCGACGTCGCGCGTCTCTTTGGCGATTTGCTCGCATACCTGCCAGTAAAGCGATTCGGCGGCGGCGCGGTTTTCGAGGTCAAGGTAGCCGAGATTAAAGAGGTTAAACGACTCCTCCTTCTTCTGCATGGCGTCGTGAAAACGCTCCAGCATGCCCAGTTTGGCCTTGTTTTTGAGCAGCAACTCGAGGTCGGTGACCACCTTGTGCTTAACTTTCGGCAAGTGTTGCTGGCCGAGGGTTTCGCGTTTGTTGATGCGCTCAAACACCTCGACCACCAGCATGGAATGCGGGGCAACCACCGCGCGGCCGGACTCGGTTACGATGTCGGGCACGGCGACATTGGAGGCCACGCAGATGTCGCGGATGTTGGCCACCACGTCGCGGGCGTATTCGGCCATCGTGTAGTTCATCGACGACTCGAAGTTGGTGCGCGAGCCATCGTAGTCGATGCCCAGGCCGCCGCCGCAATCGAGGTAGCCCATGGGGAAACCCATCTTCACGAGCTGGCAATAAAAGCGGGTGGCCTCGATCACGGCGTTCTTGATCGTGATGATGTTGGGCACCTGCGAGCCGATGTGGAAATGCACCAGCTTAACGCATTGGGTGAGCTTGGCCTTTCTGAGTTTCTCGGTGGCAAAAAGGATCTCCGCGGTGTTCAGGCCGAACTTTGCGTTATCGCCGGTCGACGATGACCACTTGCCCTCGCCGCGCGTTTGCAGTTTAGCACGGAAGCCAATCAGCGGCTTAACCCCCACCTCGGCGGCGATAGTAATGATGTCGTCCACCTCGGTGAGCTGCTCGACGACGATGATGATTTTTTTGCCGATCTTGCGGCCCAGAAGCGCAAGACGGATGTAGTCGTGGTCCTTGTAACCGTTGCAAATGATCAACCGGTCGGAGCCCTCGTGCATCGCCAACGCGATCATGAGCTCGGGCTTGGAGCCGGCCTCCAGCCCGTAGCCGAAATTTTTGCCCGCATCGACGATCTCGTCGACGACCTCGCGCAGTTGGTTGACCTTGATGGGGAAAACACCGCGGTATTCGCCCTTATAGCCCTCCTCCTTGATGGCCTTGCGGAACATCTCGTTAAGCTGGGTAACGCGGTGGTGGAGCAAGTCCTGAAAACGGATGACAAGTGGAGCCTTAAGGCCCATGCCGACGGCTTCGTCCACCACGTCCATGATGCGAATCTCTCGGCCATCGGCGAGGGGCTGAACGTTGACGAAACCGTCAGCGCCAGCACCGAAATGGCCGGAGCCCCAACGCTTGAAACCGTAGATTTCTTCGGATTGAGCGACTGACCAGGAGGAAGCGGATTTGCTTTTCAAAGAGGGAAAGGAGTGCGGTCTGGGTTATGGCTTGCGTTCGGAAAGGTGGAAGCGGTTATCTAGCTGTTTCATTTTTCAAAAACCACAACTCGAAATATCAGCCATGTCACACGTCATACTCGCCCCTTCCTTTCTCGCCCAGCAAGCCGCCCCCGCAGGCGGTTTTGGCCAGATTATCTTCTTGGTTCTCATGTTTGCCGCGATGTACTTTTTGATGATCGCCCCACAGCGTAAAAAGCAGAAAGAACACGCCAAGATGATGGAGGCCCTCGCCACGGGCGACACGGTGATCACTTCTGGGGGTATTTACGGTGAAATCACCAACAAGAAGGAAGATTCGTACATAATCCGAATCGCCGAAGGCACCAAGATCGAAGTCGGCAAGGCCTTCATCCACGCCTTGGTCAAGAAAGCCAACTAACCCCTTCGGCCGCGTTAAACTGGCGGGAGGGAAGCAGGTCCATCGAGCGACTTCCCCTCCCCCAGCCCTTTTGAGGCGAATCCAGCCACCCATCGCGCGCAGTGATAAACTGGAGTGCGGTTTGCCCATTTCTACGCCATTGGCCCCTTTGGAAGCCTCGGCGTGACTACCCCAATTTTAACCTAACTCACCATGCTTAAACGCAACTTCTGGAAGCTGACCCTCAGCTTTGTCATCGTCCTGTGGGCGCTGTCGTCGCTCTTGCCGATCAACGACCGCCCCTTTGCCGAATTCGCCGCCGAAAAGGCCAGCGCCAAATCGGCCGAATTCACCGAGCTGATCAAAGAATCCGCAGCGCGCGTCACCGCCAAGCAGTCGCCCAGCGTCTTTGTGGCGCTCAAGGTCATTGCCAAGGAGCGCAAGCTCGACCTGACGACCTATTTCCCGCAATACCCGATCGAGTCCTCCCTGGGCAACGTCGAGAAACGCAACGCCATTTTACTCGATCACTTGCTGGCCCAGTCCAAGGGCAAGCTCCAGCTCGGTCTCGATCTCAAGGGCGGCATCGCCTTCACCCTGGAAGCCTCCGATGTCCCCGGCGCCGACAACCTCGGTGAAGAAGAGCGCAAACAAAAGCTCTCCAAGGCCATCGAGATCATCGGCGAACGCATCAACGGCCTCGGTGTTGCCGAGCCCCTGATCCGCGCCGTTGGCACCAACCGCATCGAGGTCCAGCTCCCCGGTATCAACACCAACGATAACCCCGAGGTGGTCGCCAGCGTACAAAAGCCTGCGCGTCTCGACTTCCGCTTGGTTTATCCCTTCGGCTCTCCGGCCAGCATCCCTGAGCCCCCTTCCGGTTACGAAGTGATGGAGCTCGAACAGGATGTTCGCGGCCAAACCGTTACCGACAATCTCTACGTCAAACGCCTGCCCTCCATGACCGGCGACGGCGTCTCCGGCGCTTATCCGGTGATGGATGAGTTCGGCCGTTTTAAGATCAACCTGCGTTTCAACGAGGCCGGTTCGCAGCGTTTTGCCGAAGTAACCCGTGAGATCGCCGAGTACTCCCAGCAACTCCAGCAGCAGTCGGGTAATTCCAACGCCCGCGCCCGCCTCGCCATCGTGCTGGACGGCAAACTGTATTCCGCGCCCGGCGTGGAAAAGGAAATCTCCGGCGGCTCCGCCGAGATCTCCGGTAACTTTTCCCAGCGCGAGGCGTTCGAACTCGCCAATGTGCTCAACAACCCGCTCGACCTCCCCTTGCAGATCAAGGAGCAGTACGAGATCGGGCCGTCTCTGGCCGCCGACTCGGTCGCCAGCGGCAAATTGGCGTTCATCATCGGCACGGCACTGACGGCGGCGTTTATCGTCCTATTCTACACTACGGGCGGCTTGCTGGCGGTGTTCGCGATGGGGCTCAACGTTGTGATTATCCTCGGGGTGATGGCCAGCATTGGGGCCACCTTGAGCATGCCAGGCATCGCCGGTATCGTGCTGACCATCGGCATGTCGGTGGACTCCAACATCCTGATTTTCGAGCGCATGCGCGAAGAGCTCAAACTAGGCAAATCGCTCAAGTCCGCGCTCGAAGCCGGTTTTGAAAAAGCCTTCTCGGCCATTCTTGATGGTAATCTTACCACGCTCATCACCGCGGCGATCATGATCGCTCTGGGCTCCGGTCCGGTGAAGGGCTTTGGCGTTACCCTAGCGATCGGCATTTTTTCCACGATGTTCTCCGCCCTGGTCATCAGCCGCCTTTTCCTAGATTGGGCAATTCATGGCGAGTTCGTCAAAAAAATGCGCATGGTTTCCATCCTGCAGACGACCAACTACGATTTCTTAAAATATGCCCGTGGAGCCTTCATCGTCTCCTGGCTGATCGTTCTCGCCGGCATCGCCACTGTTTTGATTAAGGGTAAGGACATCTACGGCATTGATTTCTCGGGCGGTGACCAAGTGTCCCTGTCCTTCGACAAGCCGGTGCCATTGGCCGAAGTCCGCAAGGTCGCTGCCAGCCAAAACATCAGCGACATCAGCTTGTCTTACACCAAGCAAATTGGCGGCGAGACCGAGGTCTTGCGCCTGACGACGCCCTTTGATCAGGCGAAGCTTGTGGTGACTGCCCTCCAAGCCGCCCACCCAGCGGCAGATTTTAAGCTGGTGAGCGAAGCGCGTATCGGACCTTCGGTGGGAGATGAAATTAAGGCCAATGCGGCCTGGGCCATATTCTGGTCCTTGGTGCTGATTCTTGTTTACGTGGCATTTCGCTTCGAGGTCGGCTACGGCATCGGCGCGGTCGTTTCCACGCTGCACGACGTGCTCATCACGATTGGCGTTTTTGTGATGATCGGCGGTCAATTTAACGCCTCGATGGTCGCGGCCATCCTGTTGATCGTAGGCTACTCGATCAATGACACAATCGTGGTCTTCGATCGTATTCGTGAGGAACTGCTGCTGAATCCCACCACGACCTTGCGCGACGTGATCAACCGGTCGTTAAACCTGACGTTGTCGCGAACGATCATTACGGGCGGCACCACCTTCATGACGGCGATCGTACTCGCCACGGTGGCGGGCGGCGAAGTGCGCGACATCGCGATCACGTTGATCATCGGTGTCATCACCGGAACCTTCTCCTCGCTCTTCATTGCCAGCCCGATTTTCTTCTGGTGGCACAAGGGCGACCGCAATCACGTGGAAAAGAGCCATGACGTTAAACCCACTTACGAGTGGGACGCCGGCAGCAAGCCGTCGCAGTAACCCTGCGATTCCGCACCGCTGATGCGCTGGAGCTACAAGCCTTTCCCGACCGATGAGGTCGGGAAATTGAGCACGCAAACTGGGGTCTCTCCGGTCATCGCCGAGCTGTTGCTGCGCAACGGGCTCAGTGATCCGGTTGCCGCCGCAAGTTTTTTGCGCCCGGTGCTCGCCGAGCTCAACGACCCGTTCCTTTTACCCAACGTAGAATTGGCGGCGACGCGCCTGCGCAAGGCGATCGAGTCGGCCGAGGACATCGTCGTTCTGGGCGATTACGACGTGGACGGAGTAAGCAGCACGACGCTGTTGGTGAGCATTCTGCGCCGTTTCGGGGCGCAACCGCGCTTCGTGGTGCCCCGGCGCATGGAGGACGGCTATGGATTGTCGCGCAGTGCGATCGACCGTGCTCTTGAGCAGGGCAAACCGCAGCTGTTTATCGCGCTGGATTGCGGTACCAATTCACATGAGGAGGTCGCCTACCTCGTCTCGCAGGGCATCGAGGTGATGGTCATCGACCATCACCGGTCCAAAGAAAAACCGCTCGATCAAGGCCTACTGGTGAACCCCCATGTGCATGGGTCCGCCGGCGACGAGGCCTGGCACAACCTGTGCACGGTGGGTCTGGTCTTCAAGGTGGCCCACGGCCTGATCAAACTGTTGCGCGCCGAAAACCATCCCGTCGCCCTCCAGGTAAAACTGCGCGACTACCTTGATTTGGCCGCAATGGGCACGGTCGCCGACCTCGTTCCACTCACCGGCGAGAACCGGATTCTCGCCCGCTTTGGCCTGCGTATCCTTCAAGCCTGCGAGCGCCCGGGTGTCCGCGCACTCATGCAGATCGCCGGCGTGCGGCCCGACCACGGAATCAACCCCGTGGACATTTCCTTCCGCTTGGGACCGCGCATCAACGCCAGTGGCCGTTTGGCCGACGCGGCACTCTCGGTCGAACTCATGCTGAGTGACGACGAGCAGTTTTGTGACGAGACGGCGCAGCAGCTCGATTTATTTAACCGTGAGCGACAGGAAATTGAGCGCCACATCACCGAAGAGGCCGAGCGCATGATCGAACGCGATTTCGCGGATTGGCCCGGGATCGTTTTATTCGGCGAGAACTGGCACCCCGGTGTGGTGGGCATTGTCGCGGGACGCGTCAGCCGCAAATACAACCGCCCATGCGTGGTGCTCGGCAACGAAGGTGAGTTCGCCAAAGGTTCTGGCCGCAGCGTCAACGGCGTTAACTTGGTTGAAGTGCTGGGCGCGTGCTGCGAGGAGCTCAACAGTTGGGGCGGGCACCCAATGGCGGTGGGCGTCTCCTTAAAAAAACTCCACCTCGAAACGTTCCGTAAGCGGTTTGCAGATGCGGTGCG
The DNA here is from genome assembly GCA_947471115.1 of Opitutaceae bacterium. Taxonomy (GTDB): domain Bacteria; phylum Verrucomicrobiota; class Verrucomicrobiia; order Opitutales; family Opitutaceae; genus Rariglobus. The sequence continues at coordinate 6,784 of CANIXX010000159.1, forward strand.
CTTGGCGGCGGGCAGCGATTTGATTGAGCCGGTTCTGCACCTCTCGGCGTGGATCACGCCGGATCAAATCCGCGACACTTTCATGGACGAACTCGAAGCCATGCAGCCCTTTGGCCAAGGAAACCCCGAGCCTATTTTTGGCGTACGTGGTGTGGTGCTACGCTCACGGCCCGAGGTATTCAAACTATCGCACTTCCGCTTTAGTTTCGACGATTCACGCGGCCGGAGGCTTTTCGGAGTAGCGTGGAAAATGGCCAATCGCCTACCTCCAACCGGAGTGCAGCTGGATTTCGCCGTCGAGTTAGCTTGGAATCATTTTAATGACCGTAAATTACTCCAGGTGGAACTGGTCGATTGGCGTCTGAGTGAGTGAATCGATGACTCGAGCCGGATCGGCTAACACGGATTAACCAAAATCCGGCAGTTGAATTCAACCACGGATTACACAGATTACACGGATTAAACAACTTGTGCACTGTTACGCTTCAGAATGTAACTCGCCCTTGTGGTGTGCATGAGGATTTTATAATTCGTTGGTAATCTGTGTATTCCGCGCAATCTGTGGTTGTAATGCTTTTTCTCGGTTTAACTGATATTTTGAGGTCTGTTTGCTGATGCGGTGCGCCCGAACTGGCACCAAGTCTTTATTGGGATGATGCGAAAGGGTAGATCCGCTGGCTCAATGCAGGCCAATACGCTCGTAAACCCACTCATTGATGGGCGCGTGTTGCGTCGGTGAAGTGGTGTGCCCTTGCTCCAACGCTAACAGAAGCTTCTTGGGCGCAGTGATAAGGTTATACACGGCGAACACCGAGGTCGGCGGGCAGACGACATCGTTGTAGCCTTGGAAATACATCCCTGGTACGCGA
>CANIXX010000160.1 GCA_947471115.1 Opitutaceae bacterium
GCCATCGATTTGGTGTTCACCGCCCACCCGACCGAGTCCAAGCGCCGCACGCTTCTCGCCAAACTCCAAAGCCTGGCCGAAACCTTGCGCCAGCGCGCCAATCCTGAGGTTAACGGCCTCGCCTCGGCCGATCCGGCCGGTCTTGAACGCGAAATCGCCTGCCTTTGGCTGACCGATCGCAGCCGTACCGCCCGCCCCGAAGTGGCCGATGAGGCGCGTACAGGCCTGTGGTACCTCGACTCGACCCTGTATAAGACCTTGCCCCGCCTGCATGCCGACATGGAGCGTGCGCTTAAGCTGCATTATCCCACCGTCACCCCGCCGACGCGTTGGCTGACCTTCGGCTCCTGGATCGGCGGCGACCGCGATGGCAACCCCAACGTAAATGCCCGCGTGACTGCCGATATTCTTGCGCTGCACCGGCGCATCGCGGTCAAAAAGATGCACGACTGCGTTTATAACCTGCTGCATAACCTCACGGTTTCGGACCTCCGCGATTCCATTTCCCCGGCGGTAAGCCGGCTGATTAAAGAGAGCCGTTATCTGGCCCCCTACGCGGCGCAACTCAGCAGTAGTTATCCGCATGAGCCTTACCGTCTTTTGCTGGGTGGTTTGTGTGAACGCCTGAAGGTGGAGGGCGGCCAGTTCCCCAACGGGGCTTTGCTGATTCCGGAAAACGCCGACGATGAGCCCTCCTTGCCGGTTGCGGCACTCAAGGAGACACTCGATGCCATCCACAACAGCCTCAAGCACGGTCGCGGCGCACTGCTCGCTGGCGGTGAATTACAAGAATTGCGCCACCAGGTGGAAATTTTCGGGCTGCATGCCAGCCACCTCGATCTGCGCCAACACTCAAGTCATCACGAGGCTGCGGTTGCCGAGCTGCTCGACCGTGCTGATTATCCGAAGCTGCCCGAGGCGACGAAACGCGAACTGCTTGCCGCCGCTATCGATAACGCGCGCCACCTCGGCGCGACCTCGCTGAGCAAGCTCTCCGCCGCCACGCGCAACGTGATCGACCCGCTTCGCGTCGCCGCCCTGGCATCCGCCAAGTTCGGCCCCGAGGCCCTCGGAATCTATATTATCAGTATGACGGATGCCGTCTCCGACATATTGGAGGTAGTTTACCTGATGAAGCTCACCAAGGCGAACCTGCCGATCGCCCCGTTGTTCGAAACCCTCGACGACCTCAATCTCGCGCCCGAGGTGCTCGGCACTTTGTTTACGCACCCCGCCTACGCGCCGGTGCTGGAGGCCGGTGGTGACCACCAGCACGTCATGCTCGGTTACTCCGACTCGAACAAGGACTGCGGCTACCTCACGGCCAATTGGGCGCTCTACAAGGCGCAGGAAACCATCACCGCAGTATGCCGCGAGCACGCGGTGCGCGTTACCCTTTTCCACGGTCGTGGTGGTAGTATCGCCCGCGGTGGTGGTCCGGCCGCAAAGGCCATTCTCGCCCAGCCCATCGGCCTTCGCGATGGCGGCATCCGTGTCACCGAACAGGGCGAGGTACTCTCGACGCGTTACCACGATGCCGACTTGGCGCACCGCATCCTTGAGCAGATGGCCTATGGCGTGCTGCTTGGCTCCCATGCCGCCCAAGCCCCCTTCGTGCCTCCGGCGGAATGGTCCGACGCGATGGAAACGATGAGCGCCGCCGGCTTTGCTGCCTACGAAAAGCTCGTGCACAAAGACCCCGAGTTCCTCCTATTTTGGAAACAGGCGACCCCGATCGACGAGATCAGTAACCTCAAGTTTGGCTCCCGCCCGACCTTCCGGCGCAACACCACCAGCGTCGACGACCTACGCGCCATCCCCTGGGTGTTTTCGTGGATGCAGAGCCGGTTCAATTTCCCCGGCTGGTACGGACTTGGCTCGGCCCTCGACGCCGTGCTCCAGCGCGGCCCCAAGGGCAAAAAGCTGCTCCGCACCCTGCACGCCGAATGGCCGTTTTTCCAGACGCTCATCGACAACGCCCAACTCACCATGCGCAAGGCCGACATGGGTATCGCCGAGCTTTACGCCGGTTTGGTGGACGACGAGGGCATCCGCGCCCGCATCTTCGGCATCCTTACGGATGAGTTTAACCGCACTGAACGCGCGATTCTGGAAATTACCGGCCAAAAGAAACTCCTTTCCAGCGAACCGGTGCTGCTCAAGTCGGTCGAGCTGCGCAATCCGTACATCGATCCGCTCAACTATTTGCAGGTTGAGATGATGCGCCGACTGCGCGGCGGCAAGCTAAGCAAAGCTGAAGACGAGTCCACGCGCGCCGTCGTCGAGCTAACAATTAATGGAATTTCCGGTGGATTGAAGAACACCGGTTGATTTTATCGGTCTAAGGACCACGCAGTCCTAGTTCGGCAGATCTAAAACGCCGAACTGGACGGGCTTAATAGAATCAGCCACCATCCACCAAACCCTGACTCCAAAGTGATCCTAACTCCCGTCGAACTCGCCTCCTTCATCGAAGCCCGCTGCGCTTGCCCCCATGATTTTCTGGGTATGCGCCCCGCCAAAAAAGGACGCGTTCAGGGGGTTTTGGTCCGCGCGTTCATTCGCGAAGCCAGGGCGTGCGAGGTCGTCGACCTGGCAGACAAACAGGCTCCAGCCGTCGAGATGGAGTCACTTGCGCAGGAGGGTTTTTTCGAAGTGTTCATTCCTTCGCGTAAGGATGTGTTTCGTTATCAGCTGCGTGCGACCCTTCATTCCGGCGAGATCCGCCAGTTCTTCGACCCGTATTCCTTCCTGCCCACGCTAGGCGAGCAGGACCTTTACCTGTTCAATGAGGGCAACGAGCACCGCATCTACGAAAAGCTCGGCTCGCATCTGCGCGTGATCGATGGCGTGCCCGGCGTGTCGTTCGCCGTCTGGGCACCGAGCGCGGCCCGCGTTTCCGTAGTGGGTAATTTTAACCACTGGGACGGCCGCTACCACCCGATGCGTCCGCTCGGCGCCTCCGGCGTGTGGGAATTGTTCATCCCCGGTCTCGGCGAGGGCGAGCTCTACAAGTACGAACTTCTCGATCAGGCGGAGCGGATTCGTATCAAGACCGATCCCTACGGCACTTTCTTCGAGGCCCCTCCCGGCAACGCCTCCATTGTGTGCAATCCCCGCACGCACCACTGGGGCGACTCCGCTTGGATGCAGGCGCGTGCTGCAGATGCTAAACGTATCGATCGCCCCGTCTCAGTTTACGAAGTTCACATGGGCTCGTGGAAGCGCAAGGTCGAGGACGGCAACCGCCCCTTCTCGTACCGTGAACTCGCCCCAATGCTCGCCGACTATGTGGTCGAAATGGGCTTCACCCATATCGAGGTGATGCCGCTAGCTGAGCATCCCTTCGACGGTTCTTGGGGTTACCAAGTCACAGGTTTCTTCGCCCCCACGCACCGCTTTGGCACCCCGGACGATTTCTCGTTCTTCGTCGACCACCTGCATCAACGCGGTATCGGCGTCATCCTCGACTGGGTTCCTGCCCACTTCCCTCGTGACAGCTTTGCCCTCGCCGAGTTCGACGGCACCCACCTCTACGAGCACGCCGACCCGCGTCAGGGAGCGCACATGGACTGGGGCACGCTTATCTTTAACTTTGGGCGCAACGAGGTTCGCTGCTTCCTCATCGCCAACGCCCTCGCCTGGCTCGATCGCTACCACCTCGACGGCCTGCGCGTGGACGCGGTCGCCTCCATGCTTTACCTCGATTACTCCCGTAAGGAGGGCGAGTGGATCCCCAACCAATACGGTGGTCGCGAAAACATTGAGGCCATTAACTTCCTGCGTCAGACCAACGAGCTGGTGCACAGTTATTATCCCGGCGTCCTGATGATCGCCGAGGAGTCGACCGCGTTCGCGGGTATTTCCAAGCCGGTCGATCAGGGCGGCATCGGCTTCGACTACAAGTGGAACATGGGGTGGATGCACGACACGCTGAAGTACTTCCAAAAGGAGCCCGTACATCGCAAGTGGCACCACAACGACCTCACCTTCGGTGCGCTCTACCAGTATTCCGAGAACTTCATGACCGTGTTTTCCCACGACGAAGTCGTGCACGGCAAAGGCTCGATGCTCGGTAAGATGGGCGCTTGGGATATCTCGGAAAAAGCCGCTACCTTGCGCGCTCTCTACGGCCACATGTGGGCTTGGCCGGGCAAGAAACTGCTCTTCATGGGCTGCGAATTCGGCCAATCCAGCGAGTGGGCCTATGCCGGCAGTCTCGACTGGAGCCTGCTCCAATATAAGGACCACGAGGGCGTTCGCCTACTCGTTCGCGACCTCAACCGCCTCTACACCAGCGAGCCGGTGCTCGGTGAGCACGATCTGGATTGGCGCGGCTTCCGTTGGATCAACGCCCATGACGGCGGTGCCAGCGTGGTCACCTACCTGCGTACCGATGAAACCGAGCGCACGTTCTTTGCCGTGGTCGGGCATTTCACCCCGGTGATGCGCGCCGATTTCCGTGTCGGCGTGCCGCGCAAGGGCTGGTGGAAGGAAGTCTTGAATACCAACAGCGATTACTACGGCGGCAGCGGCGTGGGCAACGAAGGCGGCCGCTTGGCTGAGGACATCCCCTGCGATGGTTTCCCGCACAGCTTGCTGCTTAAGGTTCCGCCTCTGAGCACGCTGATGTTCAAGTGGACCGCCGAGGGCTGAGTGGCGCTCCTAAGCAAGTAGCTGCACGAAAAGTAGCGCAGACTTCGACGTCTGCGCTACTTTGCTGAATGAGGGAGCGAAGCCCTCCACCTCGGCCGCTCCCGATTCACCGGTTATTTTGCTAAGTTTAACCCTTACAGGGCGCAGTCTGAAGTAGCTCGCGCACGCACGCTACGAGTTGCGCGGGACTGAACGGCTTGCGGAAAAAGGCCTGCACGCCCAGTGCCCGACCTTGCGCCTCAATGTGGGATTCGCCCGCCCCCGTCAGAAGGATAACGGGCAGGTTTTTGTTTACACCGCTGGCACGCAACGAATGCAACGCCGTGAGGCCATCGACGTCCGGCATGTGCACGTCAAAAAGCGCAAGATCGATTGAGCGTTCGCGGATGATTTGCAGCGCCTCACGTCCGCTTCTGGCGGTGAGCACCGTGGCTTTAAACGGCCTCAGGACGAAGGCGATGAAACGCAGCATGTGCAACTCGTCGTCGACAATCAGAATCGTGGGTGAATTCATGGGCGAAGGGTCGCTACGACCAAAGTGCGGTCATCCCTGTTTCCGGTGCGCTCGAGGTGGGGCCCCGTGTGATCCAAAAGTGCAGTGATGAATTCAGTGGGGTTTAATTCACGGTGGGACGCCGCAAAACGCAGGTAGTTTGCTGATCCCCACATTGCCCCATCCGGCCCGGCGCACTCGTAGCAGCCGTCGGTGTAGAGCAACAGTCGGTCACCGGTCGTAATCGCGCAGGGATGGCGCCGATAAAGGCTCTCAGGGAAAATGCCCAAGGGCGGCGCGCTTCCAGGGGATTCGTGGATGGTGCCGTCGGCTTTGAGTACTGCGGGGGCGCAGTGGCCGGCATTGGCGAAGTGAGGCAGGTCCGTTTTTTCGGCAGGAAGGTAGACGAGCACAGCGGTGATAAACATGCCGAGTTTTTCGAGGTCAGGGAAAAGCTGGCGGTTGATACCGGTGAGAATGCGCTCGGGGGCTGATTCAAGGTCCGCCATAGCGCGCAATGAGCTGCGCAACATAGCCGCCAAGAGAGACGCCGGCACGCCTTTGCCCATGACGTCGGCGATGATCAAAAGGACGCCTCCATCGGGTCGGGTAACCACATCAAAATAGTCCCCGCCCACTTCACGCGCCGGCCGGCACTCGCCGTGTATCCACCAGTGGTTGTGAATGGGAAATACTGCAGGTAACAACGAGCGTTGGATTGCCGCAGCGACGTGGATTTCCTGTTCAAGTTGCAACCGCTGCTGGCGTTCCTGCCAGAGGTTATCCGTGGCGCGGGCGATTCCTATGAAATCAGCCACGACCTGCAACAGTTCAACATCGCCACTTGAAAACGCCGGTGCCGAGGCGCTCCGAGTTACCGTCAGGGTGCCAAGCGCCTGCCCGCCGAATTCGACCAGCAGCAGGCAAATTGGGCCGCCCGGGATGCAGAGTTTGTCGTTTTTTCCGGCCGCCGGTTGAGCCAGGCCGACCAAGGGGCGGCGATCCAAAATACAGCAGCCCTCGGCCGTGGAGTGGTTAAGCGGAATACTTGCAGGCTGGTTCAGGATACTGCCGACGGGATACAGAACCAGTGCGGCACCCTCGATGAAGCGCAGAGTGAGCTGATCGTGGCGCACCATCATGCGCAGGCGTTCATGAACCTGTTCGAGCAGTTGCGCGAAAGTCGCGCTGGTTGCGAATAATCCGGAAAAGTACGTGAGACCGAGCACGGTTTCGCAACTGTTGGCGAAGTCGGCCGTGAGGTGTTCGAGTGTGTGTTCACTTGCAGCGGCGGCGACCAAACCGTAGCCAGCTAAGGGCCGTGTTTTCCAACTTAGGGTAATGGTATGGCCGGCCGCGGTTCGGCTATTCGTGAAGTCATCCGTACCACTTTTTATGAGGAAACCACCTCGCCCACTTTCGGCCATTGGATTTTTTGGGAGTAGGGTCCAGTCAGGCGTCGGCTCGAATGCGCCTGGATCCAGAACTTCGGCAAAAACGGCTTCGGCAGTGACGCGTACAGTGAGCCGGATTTGGGGTGAGGTGTGGTCGGCGCAGCCGTGTTCGATGGCGTTATTCAGGGCCTCGACCAGGGGCAGTTCGATGCGGTCTAGGGTGGCCTGAGTGACTCCTTGTAATGTACACCACGCGAGCGCACGTTCGCTCGCCTTACGGACCTGATCCAGCCGGGGCGGCAGCGTAATGATAAAAATCTCCTCAAGCTCGCTCAGGCAACTGGACGCTTCGAGTAAAGGAGTTCCGCCCTGGTTCTGATACGGAGCCAGTGGGGTAATGCATGAACGCTCGGTTTTAGGGTGGTTTATCTTGAGTTAGACTCCCTGCGCACGAAATGGTGCTGTCCAGAAACGACTTATCTCACTGCCGGGGAATATTTCGAACCGTATGTATTCCCACATTGAACGTGTCCGCCCTCAATCGCCCCCTAATTCTCGCCGTTATTTTTCCATAGCCTCCTTAAACGGACGCGGTGAACAACCAGCCTCGGTAAGCGACCCTCACCCCTGCCTCACGATCCTAGTCGGATTCCCTTGCGCAAATACGTCGGCACATCGAGGTCCTGCCCCTCGAAGAGATTACGATCCGTTTTGTCAAAGTGCCCACGGCTTTCTACCTCGCTAAACGTGAAAACAGATTGTGCGACCGGCGCCGGTGGCACTGCAGCCGGACCTTTGACCACTTCACCAACAGGAACGGGCGCGACAGTCGTAGGCGCAGGGGCTACCGTATCGACCGTGGTCGCCGTTTCCAGCGCGAGCTCATTGGTCGGCTGGGACGCAGCAGGACTGCTAACACGTGGGGCACGGGCCACGGAAGTGGTACGACGCACGCCCGAACGGCCGCCAATATCACTCGTTCCCAACACAACAATCTCAAGCTTACCCTGCATGTCTTCATCGATAACGGCCCCCATGATGACATGGGCGTCACGACCGAACTCCTCAGTCACCGCAGTCATAATCTCGTTCAC
>CANIXX010000161.1 GCA_947471115.1 Opitutaceae bacterium
ACAATACCCCAAATCCCCATGAATCCCACCGACGACACCCCCAGTAACATCGACACTTCAAAGATGACACAGGGCCAACGCGAGGCCCTCGAAATGACCGAGTCCGCCCGTAGCGAATCCACCTACCGCAGCTACGTGGGCGACTTATTTATGGGCCGTTTTTCCCTCGAACACATTTACCCCTTCCCGCTCCAATCCGCCGCCGATGCCGCTGCCGGCCGCCCGTTCCTCGGCGAATTAGCCCATATTCTAAAAAACGAGGTCGACCCCGACCGCATCGACACCGAGGGCGAAATTCCCGACGTGTTGCTCAAACGGCTCGGCGATCTCGGTGCCTTTGGCATCAAAATCCCCAAGGAGTACGGCGGTCTGGGCCTGTCCCAAACCAACTACTCCAAGGCCGCCGTGCTCCTTGGCAGCGTCGATGGTAACCTCACCGCGTTACTCTCCGCCCACCAATCCATCGGCGTTCCCCAGCCGCTGAAAATGTTCGGCACCCCTGATCAAAAGAAAAAGTACCTGCCGCGTGTAGCCCGGGGTGAGATTTCCGCCTTTGCACTGACAGAAAACGGCGTCGGCTCAGACCCCGCGCGCATGGAAACCCGCGCCGAACCCACCCCTGACGGCAAAGATTTCATCATTAACGGCGAAAAACTCTGGTGCACCAACGGCGTCAAAGCCGGTGTGATCATCGTCATGGCGCGTACGCCCGACAAGCTGGTTAATGGCAAGCCGCGCACCCAGATCACCGCCTTCTTGGTCGAGATGAACACCCCGGGCGTCGAGGTGGTGACGCGCTGCCGGTTCATGGGCCTGCGCGCACTTTACAACGGCGTGGTCCGCTTCACCAATGTTCGAATTTCGCGCGACGCGATCGTCGGCGGCGAGGGCCGTGGCCTCAAGGTCGCCCTCACCACGCTCAACACCGGCCGCCTCACCATTCCGGCCGGTTGCGTAGGCTTTATGAAACGCTGCCTCGGTTATTCGCGCGAATGGGCCGCCAGCCGCATCCAATGGGGTGCGCCGGTCGGCCAACACGAGGCCATTGCCAGCAAACTCGCGCGCATGGCCGCCAACACCTTTGCCAACGAAGCGATGGTGATGTTGACCTCCGCCTTGGTGGATCGCAACAAGGCCGACATCCGCCTCGAAGCCGCCATGTGTAAACTCTGGGGCTCGGAAGCGGCCTGGCAGGCGGTCGACGACACCATGCAAATCCGTGGTGGACGCGGCTACGAAACCGCCTCCTCACTCAAAAATCGAGGCGAAGACGCCGTGCCGGTGGAGCGCATGATGCGCGACAGCCGCATCAACCTGATATTCGAAGGCTCCACGGAAATCATGCACCTGTTCCTCGCCCGCGAAGCGCTCGATCCGCACCTTAAAGTGGCGGGAACGGTGCTCGATTCGCGTCAACCGCTGGGCAAACGTGCGGCGGCGGCGGTCAAAGCCGGTGCGTTTTACGCGCTCTGGTACCCGAAGTTATTTCTCCCCAGCGGCGGGATCCCCTCCGACCTGACGCCTGCCTGCAAACCAGCGCTGGCCTACGTGTCGCGTGTGTGCCGCCGGTTGGCGCGGACGCTTTTCCACGCGATGGCGCTCAACGGCCCCAAACTGGAAAAACGCCAAGTGTTGCTGGCGCGCATCGTGGACATCGGCACGGAGCTGTTCGCGATCTCGGCGACCGCTTTGTATGCGGATGCGTTGATCAAACAAGGCGCCCCCGGCCACGACCGCAAGGATGTGGAGAACCTGATGAAGACATTTACGGCGCAATCGCAGCGGCGGATCGGGTTGGCGTTTGCCGGCATCGGTAAAAACCACGACCACGGCGACTACCTGTTGGCGCAAAAGATCCTCGACCCGGCCCACCACACCCAGTTGCGCGAAGGGATTGTTGGATAGTCATGCAGTTGATCTCATCTCGACGGCCGGGGCATAGAACCGAACCATTTTTACCGCTAATGAGCGCTAATAATCACTAATGAAAAGCCGGAACACCGTGTTCCTAAATTAGCATCTATTAGCATTCATTTCGGTAAGCCGGATCGATCCAACTTTCGTGACATTTCGAGTGTTTCGTGAGCACAACGCTGCCGATGAATTCACGAACCGCTGCGCGTGGTAAAATTTCGCTTGCGCACGCTCTGGGGTTTATAGAAGTTCGCCACCTGCGTTAGTGTCGCTCCGTCGGTTACGGGGTGGCACCACGACTGGTTTGGCATCCCGCCAAATTAGAACGGTGACGCCGGCAAACGCCGTGGTGCAAACCATGACGGGCGCGGGTGGCACGGAACCCTCACCGGTTCCCTACAGTTGTGTAACTTCTTAAAATCAAACCATGTCCACGATCGCTAAGCCTGAAATTATCTCCGCCTACAAAGTCCACGACACCGACACCGGTTCGTCCGAAGTCCAGGTTGCCCTGCTGACTGCTCGCATCAATCACTTGACCGAGCACCTGCGCACGCACCGCAAGGATTTCCATAGCCGCCGCGGCCTGCTGCAGATGGCCTCCCGCCGTCGCAAGCTGCTCGACTACTTGAAGCGCCACAATCTGCCCAAGTACAACGAGCTGCTCCAGCGCCTGAGCCTCCGCAAGTAATTGCCCCCTTCAGACAAAGGGCGACCCTCACCGGGTCGCCCTTTGTTTTTTTTACCGAGCAATTCAGCTGCACCATAAGTAGCGCAGACTTCCAGTCTGCATTTGCCCCAACCGAGCAGACTGGAAGTCTGCTTCTCCCCCCACACTTTAAGCCGAACCTGCCGCGTGTCGCAGGCCGGCTTCTCTATCCGCGACGCGCAACCGAACTACGAAATAACACATGTCCCTGAAGCAGAAACACTCCGTCACGATCGCCGAACTCGGCATAACCTTCTCCACCGGCACTTACGCCGCCCTCGCCAATGGCGCGGTCAACGTCTCCGTCGGCGAAACCAACGTCTTTGTCACCGCCTGCGTTGCGCAGTCGATGAAGCCCGGCCAAGACTTCTTCCCCCTCACCGTCGATTACCGCGAAAAGTACGCCGCTGCCGGCCGCTTCCCAGGCGGTTACTTTAAACGCGAAGGCCGTCCGTCCGAAAAGGAAATCCTCACCTCGCGCCTCTGCGACCGTCCGTGCCGCCCTCTCTTCCCCGAGGGTTTCCTCAATGAGGTCCAGATCATCGGCCAGCTCATGTCCGCCGACCAGTTGAACGAGGCCGACATCCCCATGGTCAACGGCGCCTCTGCTGCCCTCGCCATCTCCGACATTCCCTGGAACGGGCCGATCGCCGCCGTGCGCGTCGCCGAAATCGACGGCGTGTTTGTCGCCAACCCGACTATCGAACAGATGTTCCAGTCGTCCCTCGATCTCATCTATGTGGGTAACGAGAAGGACATGCTCATGATCGAGGGTTCCGCCGACCAGATCCCAGAGGCCCGATTCATTGAGGCTCTCGAATTCGGCCACAACGCAATCCAGCCGATCATCCGCGGTATCCGCGAACTCGTTACCCTCGTTGGCAAACCCAAGGCTCACTTCGCCTTGGTTGGCGCCAGCGCCGAGGCCCGCGCCATCATCGAGCGCGTCGTTTCCACCGAGCGAATCGTTGCCGCCATTTTTGGCCACGAAAAAGCCGTCCGTTCCGCCAACGTCAAAGGTCTCAAAGCCGAAGCCCACGCTGCTCTCTCCCTCGAACTCGGCGCCGGCCGTTTCAGCGACGTAGACCTGAACGTCGTCTTCGAAGACCTCCAGTACAAAGCCTACCGCAAGGCCGTCCTCGAGCGCGGTGTGCGCGCCGATGGCCGTGATGCCAAGAGCCTGCGTCCCCTGCACTCCGAAGTCGGCATTCTACCCCGCGTCCACGGTTCGGCTGCCTTTAAGCGCGGCGACACCCAGAGCATCGTTCTGACGACCCTCGGGCCAACCAAGGAAGCCCAAGATCTCGATGCCCTCACTGGCGGCGTGAAGTCCAAGAGCTTCATCCTTCATTATAACTTCCCGCCATTCTCCGTGGGTGAGACCGGCCGCTTCGGTTCCCCCGGACGCCGCGAAGTCGGCCACGGTGCCCTCGCCGAGCGTTCGCTCGTGCCAGTGTTGCCGCCCGAGGATGTGTTCCCATACTCCATCCGCGTGGTCTCCGAGATCATGGCCTCCAACGGCTCGACCTCGATGGCCTCGATCTGCGGCGGCTGTTTGTCGCTGATGGACGCCGGCGTTCCTCTGATCGCTCCCGTGGCCGGCATTTCCTGCGGCCTGATGACCGAGATCGACGCCACCGGCACGATCACCAAGTGGTCCACCATCACCGACATCCTCGGTGAAGAAGACCATTTCGGCGACATGGACTTCAAGCTCGCCGGCACCACCAAAGGCATCACCGGCTTCCAGCTCGACCTGAAGATCAATGGTCTGCCCTTCGAAATCGCCAAAGCTGCGATTCACCAGGCCCGCGAAGCTCGCGTCGAAATTCTGCGCAACATGCTCAGCGCCATCCAGGCCCCGCGCAAAGAGCTCAGCAACTTCGCCCCCCGCATCCAGACGATCCAGATCGATCCCGAGAAGATCGGCCTGCTCATCGGGCCCGGCGGCAAAACCATCCGCCGTATCGTGGAAACCACGGGCGCGCAGATCGACATCTCTGACGACGATTCGGGCAAGGTGTTCATTTACTCCAACAACGCCGAGTCCTCCAACCGCGCGCTTAAGGAAATCGACAGCCTCTGCGGCGGCGGTTCCGGTGGTAACGGTGGTGGCGGCGCCCCGATCGAGAACGGCAAGATCTACACCGGTCGCGTGACCGGCGTGAAAGAGTTCGGCGCATTCGTCGAGTGCTTGCCCGGTAAAGAAGGCCTTTGCCACATCAGCGAGCTGGCCGACTTCCGTGTCCGCCGCACCGAAGATGTGGTCAAGATGGGCGACAGCATCACAGTGAAGTGCATCGGCATCGACGAAAAGTCGGGTAAAGTGCGCCTTAGCCGTAAAGCCGCCCTCAAGGACCTCGAAGGCCAAGCCCCGGTCGCCGAAGACGCGCCGGTTGTCGCCTAAAAGTTAATTGACTCCATCGACCGTAAGCGAAGCCGGCCCCCTCACAGTGGGCCGGCTTTTTTGTGCCCAAAAACCAAGAAATCAGGCAACGGGCTCACTAGATTCGTTTTTGGGCACAAAGTAGGTCCCTACCTTATTAGTAATACCCCCTGATCAGGCGTAGGTTGGAGGCTTGCCGAATTCACCGTCTTTTAACCCGCAACCGCACCTAGCCCCATGAAAGACCACCCCGAACTAAACCGACTCCAACCGCACCCTACTGCTCTGAATTCGGAGCTGAATCGACCCGTGCCCGCGTTCGATTTTATGCCCCTAGTCGGAGCCGTTCTTCTGCGCTGGCGCCAATTACTGGTGGTCGCGTTTTTGTGTGGGTTAACCACTTTACTCGTCGGCCTGGTGATATTTCGCCCGAGTTACTCTACCTCGGTCCAGTTGAGCCGTTACGACTCGCCCATCGCATCGGAGGACTACCGCCCACAGTCCTACGATACGGGATTACTCTTCGGCCTAATCGCATCCCCCGATACGATTCAAAAAGCGAGGTCCAAGCAGTCCTCGTCCGCTCCGGCCAGCCGACGGCCTAGCAGCCTTGCCATCACGATGGATCGCAACAGTTCGATCATCACAATAAAAGCAACGAGTCCGACCCCGGCCGAAGCCCTAGCCTTAGCTAATCACATCGGTGCGGAATCGGTTCAATTCACCCGCAACCTCCAGCAGCAGGAAGCGCAGGAGGCCGCACGCCAACAAGAGCGGCAACTTGCCGATAACGATGCCGATCGCACCAAGGTTCGCCAGCTCCTTGCCGCGATCGAGGCGCAGCGCACCCAAGCTCAGTTGATTCAAATAGTGCCAAACCCGCCCCCCTCTAAACCGGCGATTGCGCAAGCAGTACCGCCACGAAGCAACCACCTCTATGACCGAGTGCAGGTCGCCCGCGAGCAACTCGACGAACTGCAGACGCGATTTACCGACGCGCACCCGTTGGTTCGGGAGCAAAAGGCTCGTTTGGCTACACTGACCGCTCAGTTGCTTACCTCCCCAAGCATGGGCGGCGACGCCACCCTAGGCGACACCGTGGCATTACCCGGTGCGTACCCGCCCGCCACCAACGTGGCGAACCAAAGCTCGGGCTACGATGCCCTGGCCATGACCTTGGGTAACCTCGAGAACCGCCATAATACGCTTATTACCCGGCAGCGTGCCCTGCAGCCCTTCTTGCAAAACCCGCCTGGCTATCTCCGCCAGTTAGAGCCCGGCACGTTAAGTAACGTGACTAAAAAACAATCAGCCCACTTGGTTGTAGCGCTCACTTTGGTGGGAAGCCTACTTGGCATCACCGTTGTTGTCGGGGTCATTGTCCTGCGTGAATTGCTCGACGACCGCGTGAAAACCGGGGCGGACCTAGAGCGTATCACCGGCCTGCCGCTGCTCGGCACACTCGGTGAACTAGAAGACATGAAATCGGAGGATAAGGCGCATTGGGCATTGCGCAACTGGACGACGCTGCGCGGCCGCCTAAGCGCCACACCGGGTCGAGGTCTTGTATGCGGATTCACCTCGGCCAATGGAGGGGAAGGCCGGTCCACTTGGATTGAGCTTCTGGCCGGCGCCGCCCGCCAATGTGGATTCAGTGTACTCGTGGTTTCGGCCGACAACTCAACCGGGCCGACCACTGATTTGAGTGCGACATCCCGGTCGACGAGCTCGCTCTCGGCACCCACTTGGGGCACCCCTGAGTTCACGGCGATGCTGGTGGCCAACCCGATCCGCTTGACGGAAAACTATGCCCAACCCCAGCTGTTACCCTCCGACAGCCTGCCGTTGCCCAGCGCCTGGATCTGGGATCTCGAGCGTCGCAACCAATGGCAACGGGCGATGAGCACGTGGCGCTCGATCGATAACATCGTGATCCTCGTCGACCTCCCGCCAATGGCCTCGCCGGAGACGCTGCTCTTGGTCGAAAACATGACCAATCTCGTCTGGCTGACCGAAAGTCACCGAGCTGAGGCAGGGGAGACGATCGAGCATATTGAAACCCTGCGCCATGCCCGTAGCCACCTGATCGGCGCAGTCCTCAACCGTGCGCCAGATGCTGCTACCAAACCCCGGTTTGCACGGTGGTTTGGCCGCCGCTCATTGCTGCTGGCAACAGCCTTCGGTCTGGCCGGAGCACCAGCCGCAGCGCAAACGAACACGACGGGGTCGGCTACTGGGTTTAACTCCATATCGTCGACGGCCTCCTTTGTCGTACTCGATACACCACAGCGAGCGCCCTGGCAGCAGCGTTTTACCCTAGGGCCCGGAGACCAACTCCAGCTCAACGTCTACGGCCAGGCCGATTCCACCTCGTCCACTGTTCTCATCGGCCCCGATGGCCGTATCAGCTACCTTGAAGCCCAGAACCTCATTGCCGCCGGCCTCACGGTGGATGAATTTCGTGCCGAACTGAATCGTGCACTCGGCAAATTCCGGAATAGCCCCGAGATCATCGTCCGCCCGGCATCCTATCACAGCAAACGCTACTACGTACTCGGCGCAGTGGTAAAAAAA
>CANIXX010000162.1 GCA_947471115.1 Opitutaceae bacterium
GGGCGTTTTTACGGTTGGTCCTGAAGTGCCAGTCCTTGGCCGTCGTTAGACCCGGTGAGCTGTAGCTTTATGATCTGACCTGTGCGCAGCGTTACTGTGTAAACGGAGTCTGTACTCAGCTTCACGCTTGAGACCGGACTGGTCGTTACGTCGCCCTCAAAAGGGACGAGCAGGGTGATGAGCCGGGTAACGCCGATCGCCTGCCGCGAATGCCGCAGGGTGAGGGCAGGGGCAGGCGGGTCGTTTTGGTTTTCAAACCACCAACCGAGAATTTCAGGCTGGGTTACCGCTGAGTCCGCAGAAAACGTGTCTGCTCCCTCAAGCGAGACTACGGCGAGATTGGGCATGTCGGGCTCCGCGGTCCACGTCACGCGACCTCCATTAGCGGTCATCCACTTCGTGGATTTCAGGTGCCAACGGGCCTCATAGCGGTGGGGAAGAGTATCGCCCGGTGTCAGCGTATCTAAAACAGCGGCGTAAGGCTCATTGCCGGGTGATGGTTTAACAAAAAGAACTTCTCTGCGGTGTGTGGCGGGAAGCAGGGTGTAAGGGCTCACCTTTTTGCCTCGATCGGGGACTTCATTGCCGTAGCCCGAGGCATACCAGCCACTCGAATAATCAACGTCACGGGATGTTTCAAAGCGGGGTGCCGGCAGGTTTGCTGGATTAAGTCCGATGGGGTCTCTATCCCCGTTCCAATTGCGGATCTGCCCCATGCCATCCACCAGCACGGTGTTATGGGCGGCAGTGGTCTGGCCCCATGTGCGCCAATCGCTGGCGTCATATTTGTAGCCGCCGTTATCAAAGAGGAAATAACGGCCCTTGAAGTAGGCGACGATGTTCAGTGCATCTTGATGACCATGCCAACCGCCTAAATGGCCAGTATCGAGCAGGACGTAGGAGTCCTGCCGGCTCCAGCCCGTACGCATGATTTGGTAGCCACTTTCCGCCAGATATTCGCTGGTCCAGCTCGGCGCAGGGGGCATCGGTTGCGTGCCTGCTGCATCGGCGGCTGCCCACCGAAGAAGTTCGCTGTCGGGGAAACGGGCCGCGAGAAAGGCCCGCTTATCCGCTTGGTGTACAAGGGCGACGCCATCGTTGACCCGAGGAGTTGACCGGTCGGGTCCCAGCATACGCACGCCCCATTCGGCCAAGCTGAGCAGTTTAGCGCGCAACAGGGGCGAGAGTTCGGCATCCTGGCCACTGGCCTCGGCGTTGTTCCACAAATCAATGAGTTTGTCGCAAACCCATTGGCCGTACCCGGGGGCCATTTCATACCATCCGCCATCCCCCAAAGTGCTTTCGCGCATCAGCCGGTCGAGCTGCCGCGAAGCGGTCATGCGCCACGCTTTGGCATCGCGAAACTCAGGAAACTCACTGCCCACCGTATAAAGCCCGGTCATGGCGAAGACGAAATGGTTAGTGGGATTAAATTCCGCAACCGATAGGAAATTGGCTTGGTCCCAGATCGAGGTAAGGTACGCGATGACGTCCTCATCACTGAGTTGATCACTGTCTATAACGGCGTAGAAACCGGTAAACCAGGCGTTGGTCATGCGTAGCCCCGTCTCCAGTTTACGCCAGGCCGAACCCGGCTTTTCGTCTTTTACGGCCGGAACACAGACTTGCTGAATCCATGAACGCATGAGCTTAGCCCACGCCTTGGCGTAGACCGGGTCCCGCTTGTCCTTGTAAGTTAACGCGATGGCGCTGAGGTCTGCGTGGCGGTTGAGTGCCCAGACCCATTCATGAGTGGCCAGCGGGGTGCCTAGGGAATGATTGGCCAGCCAGTCCACCTCGCCGTTCGGGAATGTATAGTTCAAGCCGATCCAACTGTACTCACCTTTCAAGCAGCGATTGGCCTGCTCCCTGAGCAGATCGAGATTCCCCGGTAAATGTCTCCAGTGTACGGGGCGTTTTCGAATATAGCTGGCCAACTCGCGCAGCGCGCCTGCTCGGTCGCCTGCGATCAGGCGTTCATGAGCAACCGCTAGTTTGGGGTTACTCCAATCCATTTGTGCCAATAATTCTTCCTCGCCGATACTCGCGCCTTGAACCTTCGAAACCCAAGTGGGGGTGGTCAGTGTGATCACCAAGCCACTCTTCGCCGGATCATTCAGTACCAGGGTCAGCCCGGGGCTGGCCTTTGTTTTTGTAGTATAAAGGGCGCGCATGGGCAGCCAGACTCGCCTCCAGCCTTCGCCTCGCAGGATCATCTTTCCCTCCATCACTTTATCTGCGGTTGCGATGCGTGCCATCACCACCGTGTCCTCTGCCACACCATTAAGGTGCATCCAGAATGAAACACCTCCCGATTCGAGTGACAGATCCCCCGCAATGTTTTGATGCCATTGGGTTCCCTTTTCCCAAACAAAGGCGGCTTCTCCGCCACGACTGGGGGCCGCAGGCTGCGGTTCCAATCCGCTATATAAAGGAGCGGTTTGGGCATGGAGGCTGCCTGCATATAGGCAGCAAAGGGTAACTAATAAACGATTCATCGGGAGGGGGTATTAATTAACAAAGGTGACGCGGAACACAGCCGCATGATCGGTGGGCCAGGTGGCGGCGGGTTGAATAACGAGACCGGTGTCCTCATGTTTCCAGGCGATGGATTCAGCACGTCCTAACAGTCGCACGTCCGCGATAGCCCGGCGTTCACCCGCGAGCGCGCGGATGTGCAACGGCTTGGCCGGAATGCCCAACGCGATGACATAAAGCTGTTTGCCATCCTTCGACTGAGTGAATCGTACATCGTCTGCGGTAAAGTCAGCCCCTTCCTTAAAGTGACCGTAAGTGGCACTGGTCGGACCTTCGCCTGCTATACGCCAAGGCCGGGTGGAGTGAATCGCCTCTCCATTACAGCCCATCCAGGCGGCCATTTCCGTGAGAAAGGTTTCGCATTCCTTGGGGAGGGATCCATCCGGCAGCTGAACCACATTGAGCAGCAGATTTCCGTTTTTACTAACGATGTCAGCGAGTGAGTGGATGATATCGCGTGTGGTGCGGAATTTTTGGCCGGAGTTGTAGAACCAACCGCTTATTGTGGTATCGGTCTGCCAAGGGAGCGGACTTATGTCTGCGATACCCCCGCGCTCCACATCCTGCACGCCCCCCTCGGCAAAATATTCGCCGCTGCCGATATCTTTATAGGCATAGACGGCTTCGAGCGAGCCGTTCTGGGCTATGTTTTTATTATAAAAGTACGCCATCAATTCTCGCCCGGTGTCACCAAATGGAATGCCTCCATCTGTATAAAAGAAATCGGCCTTACTGGAATCCAGAAGGTCAACCATGCGGTCAAACCAGAGTTTGTGGCTGGCTGCATCTTGGGTATACCACTGATCGGCGACGTGCTCGGTAAAGCAAGGTAACGAGGCATGGTAATAGTTAGCGTTTTCGGGTTTGGCTCCATCATAAGGAACTCCGGCTAGAGGACCCGTGGTGTCCGCTCCATGGCTGGTTTGAAACCACGAATAACTCGCACTCAAATGCTCCGAAACCCCAAAGCGTAGTCCGCGTGCAACGGCGGCTTGTTTCCACTCGGCGACGATGTTGCGTCGGGGGCCGATCTTAACTGAGTTCCAGCTATGGTGGCGGGAATCCCAGAGATCGAAGTTGTCGTGGTGCACCCCCATGCTGACAAAATATTTCGCTCCAGCGGCGGCGTATAGTCCCATTAAGCGCTGAGGGTCCCAGTTCTCCGCACGCCAGAGCGGGAGGATGTCCTTAAACCCGTGTTTCGTCGGATGTCCGTATTTAGCCAGGTGATGTTGATAGGCTCGATGGCCTTGTACATACATATGCCGCGCATACCATTCGCTAGGCCCAGGCAATATAGTATCGACCGGCAAGTTAGGGTCTTGGGGCGCGATCACATCCCAGTTGTCAAGCCCGGGCACAGACTGGGGGCCCCAATGGCTCCAGATGCCGAATTTGGCATCGCGGAACCAGTCTGGACACTGGTAGTTAGAGAGCGACTTACGCGTGGAATTGAATGTCTTAGGCATTGAATATGGAGAATTTTTGAGGGAATTTGTTGGTGGTTAGCCATTCGGACATTTAGGAGGACCCAAAATGAGCGGCGAAATGGGCTTTATCCGGCGCTTAACCCGAACGCCGAAGTTTTAACCACGGAATTCACAGATGAGCACAGATAACAGAGTGTTACTGAATTAAACGACAGGATGAAAAAGGGGGGGGCAAGTTGAGTTCGTTTACCTCCTAAAGAATTGTATCTGTGCAATCTGTGTAATCCGTGGTTGGTTTGAACTTCGGAATTCAAGCTTACCACAGGTGAAAAACTTCCTCCATGTCCGCCCACCACTCGCCGGGTAAACGATTTTCAAGGGGGAGCTGGCACGGTATACAAACCGCCCACCAGCGTTGCGTTTCGGGGTCGGCCGCCATCTTTTGCATGTCCATTGCGAAATCATTGCCGGCATACTCCAAGTAACTAAATAGGAGGTGTTCTCCATTGGGTAGCTGACGCAAGAATATGGAGTAATTATGTATATTACACGTCTTTATCATACTAAGAACCCCCGGCCAAACCGTCGCGTGGAGTTCTTTATAGTCGTTAACTTTTTCCGGATGCAGACCGATTACCCAGCCGTAGCGTTTCATTTGGGATAGTAGAATTGATGGTGGACGTTGGACTTTATATATTGTGGGCCTATCCGCCCATGAGTTAATTTCCTTTTTCCATAATAAAATATCTCAAAACTTTAAGGTGCAGCGATCCGGCCCGATGCCGGGGGGATCGAGGCAGGGCTTACTTCCGTATGGGCTGGTTCGAACACGGACGACACGGTCGTCGTCCCTCCGGGGGCTGAATCACGGGTTCTCCTGCTTAATCGGCCGTAACATTTAAAGTGTCGGATAGTAGCTTAACGGGGACGGGTGTCTGACTGATGGGGCGTTTTAACGCAATGACCGCTAAGAACGCTAAGGAGTCGGGCCTAGGATCGGCCCTTTGCGGTCTTGGCGAACTTCGCGTTAAAATTCCGGTTCAGGATCCAACAACTTAACCGAGGAAAAGCATTAGAACCACAGATTGCACGGAATGCACAGATTACCAACGAATTAAAGAATTCTAATGCACACCACAGGGGCGAATTACATTTAACTCGTAATAGTATGCAAGTTATTCGATACCTGCAATCTGTGCAATCCGTGGTTAAATTCTAATGCCGTATTTAGGCTTAACCCGAACGCCGAAGTTTTAACTACGGAATTCACAGATGAGCAGAGATAAAAGAATGTTACTGAATTTACAGACAGGATGAAAAAAGGGGGCAAGTTGGGTTCGTTTATCTCCTAAGGAATTGTATCTGTGCTATCTGTGTAATCTGTGGTTGGTTTGAACTTCGGAATGCAGGCTTAAGCGTTCCTGCCTACTAGTCATCGCCCGGGTTTTCGGCCGTGAACTCCAATTGCCGCCTGCTTCGTGTTTTTCATCTGAAAACCGATTTTGTTAAAGCTGAACGCCACAGCCGAGCATCGCGATCAGGCGTAACCTGCTGGGCACCTGAATGTTTATTCTCCAGCCCGGAAAAGTTTAATAAACCTGCTTAAGAAGTTCAGAGTTGTGCCGATACTATCCTCAGCAGCCAACCTGCGTTGAAAAAGCCACCCCGTGCCCCTCTGTCCGGCCCAACTGCATCTCACTGAGATTCGCCCTCAACCGCGTTAACCCCATGTTTCGGTGTTTAAATCACTTCTTGGGCGCTCCTTGCGTATGGCGCGGTGGCTTTGCATTGCTGGCCTGCTTCGCATTCTTACGCAGCGCCCACGCCACGACCTATTTTTGGGATGCCGATGGCGCCACGCCGGGTTTCACCGCTTTACCCACCGGCATCTGGGGCACGGATACCTTTTGGAGCACCGATGCCACCGGTTCGAGCGCCGGGGCCAATACCCCCATCACCAGCACGGATGACGTCAATTTCGGCTCCGCCAGTTCGGGTTTTAGCACCACCGCTTCCACGGTGACGATTTCCGGCGCCCAGAGCGTCAACAGCATCACCTTCGGCAAGGGTAATACCGCTAATTTAACCCTTAGCGGTGGCACCAGTCTGACCTTCGGCAGCAGCCCTACGCTCACCAATAACTCGGCGTCCACCTTCAGCATTGGCACCCTGCTTGCTGGCACAAACGGCCTGAGTTTAGCCCTCTCGTGGTCGCCCCAAGACAACCGATTAAGCCCGGCGAACCAGGGCTCTACACTCTCGTTAACCCAACGCGCCGGCTCTCTCGTATTCACCAACGCCAGCAACACGCTCAGCGGCGCGCTGGCGGCGAGTGGCGGCACCGTGCGCATGTCCGGGGATGGTAAATTTGGCAGTGCAACCGCTTTGACCCTCACCGGTAACGGCCAGTTCTTCAACGGCGACACGACCGCAGCCCTCAACAACGGGGTTACCAACCGCATCGGTGATGGCACCGCTACTCTTACCCTCGGCGGGACAAGCGGCGCGGGCACGTTCACTTCAGCGTTCGCAGAGGCCGGCAACACCGCCAGCCAGACTTTCGCCAGCCTGACGGTTAACGCCGGTCAGAACGTTTTAAACACGACTAACACTGCTGCCGGCACCAACGACCTTATCTTCACCGGCACAGCGGGTGCCGGCTATATCCGCAGCACCAATAGCCTTGTCAATGTGGTCTCGGCTACGGGTTTTAACCCGCAGTTCACCAACGCTCCCACCGCAGCAGGCGGTTCAAGCGTGTCCGGCACGGGCGCTGACGCCATTCTGACTGGCGCGACTCTCAACGGTACGGATTTCATCGTCGCTGCCGCCGGTAACCTCTCCGCAGCCACTTACGTCACCACCCTTAGCGCCGGTAAGAACGTCAACGTTACCGGTGCCCTCGCGACCAGCGGCAACCTCTCCATCAACAGCCTCCGCCTGGGCGACACCACTGCGCGCACGGTAACCATCGGCGCGAGCGACACTCTCACCATCGCCAGCGGCGGCATCCTCATGCCGTCGTCGGTCACCACGGACAACCTCAACCACACGATCACTGGCGGCAGCCTCACCAGCGGCACGGGTGATCTCTGGATCTATGCCGCCTCCGGCTCTTCTTCCTCGCGTTCAGGTAATGTTAACAGCAATCCGCGTGTTACTATCCGTGCCGCCACGATTGCCTCAAAGATCACTGGCAACATCTCGCTCACCGTGGGCGGCAACGCGGCTTCTCAAGTCCAGCTGAGCGGCGTCAATGATTACACCGGTGGCACCTTCCTCGAAAACGGCATGCTTATAATCAGTGCCGACAGCGGCTTGGGCGCGGTCAACGGCACGGTCACCGCCGTCAGCGGCATCAACTCCATCAGAGCGACTTCGAGCTTCACCTTTAACGCTAGCCGCAACTTCGTCATTAATTCGGGCGCACTCCTCGCGATCGGTGATTCCGGCCAGTCCACCACGCTTGCCGGGCAGGTCAGCGGTGGCGGGCAGTTGGACATCGGTTTTGTTTCCAATGGCCACCGCCTGATCCTCACCAACAACAACAGCGGCTTCA
>CANIXX010000163.1 GCA_947471115.1 Opitutaceae bacterium
AAGGCGGCCAGGCGTCCGGCTAAACCGAAACGCGGTTCGGACACGGACACGGGCGTTGGCGCGGGTGTGGGAATGGGTGTTTCGCTCACGGCTGGACCTCCACCGGCTGGCCGTCGCGCAACGAGGCTGGCGGGGCGAGGATGACGGTTTCGTTGGCCTCCAGACCGGCGCTAACCAGCAGCCGGCCGGGCGTGGCAGCAGAGGCAGTTTTGATCAGCCGGAGTTGGGCGCGGCCCTCGACGATAACGAAGACGCGCTCCATTTGCCCAAACGGGCTGACCGCCTCGTCGGGCACCGTTAGGGCGGCGGCGAATTCTCCGGCGGGCCAGAGCACGCGGACGAAGTCGCCCGAGCGGGCGGCATGTTTTGTGTCGGCCGTTCTGGCGGTGGCCGAGTTGGCGGCGGCTGCTGAAGCTGCGGTTACGGGAAGGGTGATTTTGGCGTGGCGGGTGCGGACCAGTGGGTCGGCGGCGGGGGAAATCTCGGTGAGCGTTCCGGTGGTTTCGCCGGTGGTGAACTCCACTCGCAGACCGGTGCCGAGGGGCAGGAGAGGGAGGGAGGCGGGCACGTCGACTTCGGCGCGCAGGTCGGTGGTGCCCTCAATTTCCAGCAGCGGGGTGCCGGTTAGGGCGAGGTCGCCGAGTTGGATAAGTTTGCGGGTGATCACCCCGGCAAAGGGCGCGGTGACGTGGGTGTAGTTTTGCAGGCTTTGGGCCTCGCGCACGGAGGCTTCGGCGCTGCGGCGGCGGTCGGCGAGGGTAAGCACGGTGTCGGCGGGCGATACGCCCTGGTCGCGCAGGGTGGTTTCGCGTGCCTGTTCACGTAGGATCGCATCGAGCGCAGCCTGGGCTTGGGCGAGGCGGGCAGTAATTTCGTCGGCGGCCAGCGTGACGAGGGTTTCTCCGGCGGCGACGGACTGGCCCACCGTTAAATCGGCGCGCGTGACTGTGCCCATGATTTTTGTGGCGACGACCGCGTGATCGAGTGGGCGAAGGGTCCCGGCGACCGGCTGGGTGCGTGGGATGTTAACCGACTGAACTTGGGCTACGCGGACGGCGAGGGGCGCGGTTTTAGAAGCGGCGATTGGGTTAGCATCGGCGGTGGGCGGGCGGCCGCAGCCGGTCAGGCCGACGATGGCGAGGGCTAAGGCGCAGGCGGCGAGGGTGGCCGCACCAGCGCGGGCGGAGGCGCAGGAGCTGAGGGCAAGCGGGCGGGCGGGGGCGTGCATGGTGGGCGGTGGCTGAAGGCAGTAACCTTTGTGTTGTTGGATAGAGTGTTGAGGTAGTGCTTTAGCCCGCAGGTTTGATGGAATTTCTCTCAGAATCGCCAATGCGGGCTGAAGCACCGCACTACTTTCGATCCGACAAGATTCATTTTACTGCGCACTGGAGGCGGGAGACGGAGGTGAGTTAACCCTGTTGCGCGGTTTTGGGCGTAGCGCTTGGGCATTGGTCGGCGCAGGGTTTGACCCAGCCCAGTTTGCGGGCGAGCCACTCCGGCGGGCAAAAACCGGTGAAGGCCGACTGGATCAAATTGAGCGCGATGAAGCAGGTGAACAGCAGCCACCAGAAGCTCACGAAGTGCGCCAGGGCGACGCTGATCAGAACCATGACGCCGGCGAGAACACGGATGAAAGAGTTGGATTTCATGTTTGAGTGATTAAGCATATACTCATTAGCTTGAAATTAAGTCAAGTGGGTGTTTGTTGGGTGGGAATGGCCAAGAAAAAGAGTCCCTTAAGTGACGAAGCGCTGGTGTTGGTGGCGCGGCGGTTTGCGGTGCTGGCCGAGCCGATGCGGTTGCGGTTGTTGCAGGCGTTATTCGACGGCGAGATGTCGGTGGGCGCGCTGGCGGAGGCGGCGGCTGGGACTCAGGCCAACGTGTCGCGGCATTTGCAGACGCTGGCCGATGCGGGGTTGGTCAGCCGGCGCAAGGAAGGGTTGCAGGTGTTTTATGCGATCGCCGATCCGTCGATTTTCCAATTGTGCGAACTGGTCTGCGGTAGCATCGACCAGCAAAACCAGGCGCGGGCCAAGGTGTTTCAGTGAGCGGTGGCGAGTAGGCCGTACCTTCGAGTTGTCGGATCGAAAGGAGTGCGGTGCTTCAGCCCGCTTCGACGATTGTGATGGAAACTTGGTCAAACCTGCGGGCTAAAGCACCGGGCTACCTCCGAACTCAAGCCGACAATTTTCATGTTGCTGCCTATTAGCCGAGCGAAAGTAGGGAGTCTGGGGCGTTTCCACGTAGTCGCGAGAGGGGCGGCGGGGCGTTAGGTGAGCAGGTTTTTCGTTTTATCGATAGGAAAGACGCCGACCGAGTTGCCTATGCCGTTCGCCACAAGTACGGGGGGGGCATTGGGGACGGGCGGGTTGGCGGAGAGGGATTAAGCATCGACAAGCCAAGCGCCGCGCAAAACCTTGCCGGGATTGTATGGAATCGCTGCAACACCTCTTTGATCAAAATAAGCTATGGGCGGACAAGATTCGCGAAAGCGATCCGGAGTTTTTCGGCAAACTCGCCCGTCAGCAGAATCCGGAATACCTGTGGATTGGCTGCTCCGACAGCCGCGTGCCGGCCAACGAGATTGTGGGCCTTCTTCCAGGCGAGCTTTTCGTTCACCGGAACATAGCTAACGTAGTTGTTCATACAGACTTAAATTGTCTTTCGGTTATACAGTTCGCCGTCGATGTGCTCAAAGTTAAGCACATCATGGTCGTGGGCCATTATGGGTGCAGCGGCGTGCGCGCGGCGCTGCGGTGCGATAAGGTGGGCTTGTCCGACAACTGGCTGCGCCATGTCCAAGACGTTAAGGAAAAGCACGATATCTGCCTGTGCCGGTTGCCTGATCAGGACGCCCAATACGTGCGTCTGTGTGAGTTTAACGTCATCGAGCAGGTCGATAACGTCTGTAAAACCTCCATTGTGCGCGATGCCTGGGAGCGAGGCCAAGTTGTTACCGTTCATGGCTTAATCTACGGACTCAAGGACGGCCACTTGCGCAATTTGAAGTGTTCTGCCGCCAGTATCGCCGAGGCGGCCGTCAGTTACAAAGCAGCCGTTGCCGCACTCCAGGATTGAAACCCCGTCCGGGGACCCCGATGGGCGGTTCGCTGGTTTGCGCGCACGGGGGCTGATTTTTCGGTGGCGGTGCGCTCACCCGCTCCGCACCGTGACGGCCACATGACGTCATCCGCCCTCCGCTCCGACGGCCGCAAGGTCGATCAGCTCCGCACGATCACCTTCGAGTCCGGCATTGCCCCGCACGCCACCGGCTCGGTGCTCGTGTCGTTTGGTAACACCCGCGTGATTTGCGCCGCCACCATTGAGCCCAAGGTGCCCGGTTGGATGAAACAACAGCGCGTGCCCGGCGGCTGGCTCACCGCCGAATACTCGCTTTTGCCCTACAGCACGCATGAGCGGAAACAGCGCGATATTTCCCGCGGTAAACTCGACGGCCGCACCGTCGAAATCCAGCGCCTGATCGGCCGCTCGCTGCGCGCCGTTTTGGATCTTAAGAAGCTGGGCGAGAATACCCTGTGGATCGACTGCGACGTGCTTCAGGCTGATGGCGGCACCCGCACCGCGTCGATCACCGGGGCGTATTTGGCGGCGCGCCTGGCGATTCAGACGCTACTCGACGCCAAACGCATCCCGGAAAACCCTCTGACGGACAGCGTGGCTGCGGTAAGTGTGGGCCTGTTTGAAGGGCGCGAGTTACTCGACCTTCCCTATGTGGAGGACAAGGGCGCCGAGGTTGATTTTAACATCGTTATGACCGGCCAGGGCAAATTTGTGGAAGTGCAGGGCAGCGGCGAAGAAGCCACCTACACCCATGAGCAATTGCTCAGCCTGATCGCGCTAGCGCAAAAGGGGATTAAGGAGATCAGCACGCTGCAGACTGCATTCTTAAGCAAGCAGTTGCTGAAGTTTTAAGGGTTTTTTGTGTTTTCGATGGGGTGCCCCAATCCATTGGCCACGAAAACCACAAAATGACACAAAAACTAAGGCATCGATCCCTTTAACCGAGAAGGTGCGCGAAGTTACGCGAATAAAAACGCAATCACTTGTTAATCAATCGCGTTTATCCGCTTGGCGAGCCTTCGGATCGTCTTCGCGGTTAAAAAATCGGCGTCTCGGGTTTGGCGCTCCGGCTCGGCTCTGTGATACCCGCCGAAGATCTGAATCCGATTAAAAACGCCCGCACGCCGCGTTGCGCGCCCCGCTCTCCCTGCGAGCCCTGCGAAAACCCCGCTCCAGCCCCAAAATCCATTTGCCGGACTGGGGCTCGCGCCTACCGTCTTTTTTTATGCCCGCATCCGCCGCCGCTTCGTCCGCCTCCACGCTCTCCGAGTTGCTCGCTCCGACCGACTCCTTTGCCCGCCGCCACAACGGCCCCGATGCCGCCGAACAGGCCGCCATGCTCAAAGTCCTCGGCCAGCCGTCCCTCGACGCCTTGGTCGACGCCACCGTGCCGCCCCACATCCGCCGCGATGCCCTCGACCTGCCTGCCGCCCTCGGTGAATCCGCCGCTCTGGCCGAACTGCGCAGCCTCGCCGTCCAAAACCACATCTACCGCAGCCACATCGGCATGGGTTATTACAACACTCACACGCCCGGCGTCATCCAGCGCACCATTTTGGAGAACCCAGGTTGGTATACCGCTTACACGCCCTACCAGGCCGAGATCGCCCAGGGCCGCCTCGAAGCTTTGCTCAATTACCAGACGCTCGTCACCGATCTGACCGGCATGGAAATCGCCAACGCCTCCATGCTCGACGAGGGCACCGCCGCCGCCGAAGCCATGATGATGTGCCACCGCCTCAAGGAGGGCGATACGGCCGCCCACCGCGCGTTTTTCGTCTCAGAAAAGTGCCACCCGCAGACCATCGACATCGTTAAAACCCGCGCCATTCCCCTCGGCATCGAGGTGATCGTGGGCGACCACCGCAGCTTTGCCCCCACCGCCGGCACCTTCGGCGTACTGGTGCAATATCCCGACACCACCGGCAGTATCCATAATTTCGAGGCGTTTTTCGCCGCCGCCCACGCCGTCGGCGCGTTCACCATCGTCGCCACCGACTTGCTCGCGCTGACGCTCTTGCGCGCCCCCGGCGAATTTGGCGCGGATGTCGCCGTCGGCTCGGCCCAACGTTTCGGCGTGCCCATGGGTTTCGGCGGACCGCACGCTGCGTTTTTGGCCACCAAGGATTCCTTCAAGCGCCAGATGCCCGGCCGTCTGGTCGGCGTGTCCAAGGACGCCAACGGCGACCCCGCCATGCGCCTGGCGCTCGGCACGCGCGAGCAACACATCCGCCGCGACAAGGCCACGTCCAACATCTGCACCGCCCAGGTGCTGCTCGCGGTTATGGCCTCGATGTACGCGGTTTACCACGGTCCCGACGGACTCAAGAAAATCGCCCGCCGCGTGCAGGCGTTAACCGAACTGCTTGCCGCCGGCCTGCGCGCCGCCGGAGCCACGGTGAACGCCGAGCCGGTGTTCGACACCCTCACGGTGGGCAATATTTATGCTTCCAAGATCCACGCCGACGCCCTCGCGCATAAGGTTAACCTGCGTCCCATCGACGCCTCCAGCCTCGGCATCTCGCTCGACGAAACGACCACGTTGGAGCAAGTCGAGTCGCTGATCGCCCTGTTCGGCACCACCCGCGCCCCGCACGCCTCCGACGTGGAACGCGTGGGCTTCGACGCCCCGCACGCCCGTACCACGCCGTTTTTGACCGCGCCGGTGTTCAACCGCTACCACACCGAGCACGAGATGCTGCGCTACATCAAGCGCCTCGAGGCCAAGGATTTGTCGCTGGTTCACTCGATGATCTCGCTCGGCTCGTGCACCATGAAGCTCAACGCCACCAGCGAGATGTTCCCCGTCTCCTGGCCGGAGTTTGGCCAACTTCACCCGTTCGCCCCGGCCGACCAGACCAAGGGCTACGCGCAGTTGTTTACCGACCTCGAAGCGTGGTTAACCGAGATCACCGGCTTTGCCGCCGTCTCGCTCCAGCCCAACGCCGGCTCCCAAGGTGAATACGCCGGCTTGCTGGTGATCCGCGCCTACCACGAGTCGCGCGGTGACGGTCATCGCAACATCTGCCTCATCCCCACCAGCGCCCACGGCACCAACCCGGCTACCGCCTCCATGTGCGGTTATCAAGTCGTGCCCGTGGCCTGCGACGCTTCTGGCAACATCGATGTGGCCGACCTATCGGCCAAGATCGCCACCCACGCCAAAAATCTCGCGGCGGTGATGATCACCTATCCGTCGACCCATGGCGTGTTCGAGACGTCCATCAAGGACATCTGCGCCCACGTTCACGCGGTAGGTGGCCAGGTTTACATGGACGGCGCCAATATGAACGCGCAGGTTGGCCTGACCTCGCCCGGCCACATCGGTGCCGACGTTTGCCACCTGAACCTGCACAAAACCTTCTGTATTCCGCACGGTGGTGGCGGTCCTGGTATGGGCCCGATCGGCGTGGCGGCGCACCTCGCGCCATTCCTGCCCGGCCACGTGTTGGTTTCTCCGGTTCACGACAAGGGGCGTCGTCACATTGGCGCGGTTTCGGCCGCCCCTTGGGGCAGCGCTTCGATCCTGGTTATCTCGTGGATGTACATTCGCATGATGGGCCCGGTCGGCCTGACGCAGGCCACCAAGATCGCCATCCTTAACGCCAACTACGTCGCCGCCCGTCTGGAGAAGTATTTCCCCGTGTTGTACCGCGGTGCCACCGGCATGGTGGCCCACGAGTGCATCGTCGACCTGCGCGGCTGGAAAAAGCACGGCATCGAAGCCGAGGACGCCGCCAAGCGCCTCATGGACTACGGGTACCACGCGCCGACCCTGTCGTTTCCTGTGCCGGGAACCTTTATGATCGAGCCGACCGAGAGCGAGACGAAGGTCGAGCTGGACCGTTTCTGCGAGGCGATGATCTCGATTCACGCCGAGATGCAGGCAGTGGTTAACGGCCAATCCGACAAGTTGGACAACCCGCTCAAAAACGCCCCGCACACCGCCAAAGTGGTGACGGCCGACACCTGGACGCGGTCCTATTCGCGGCAGACGGCGGCCTTCCCCAGTGAGTTCGTAAAACAATCGAAGTTCTGGCCTGCGGTGGGCCGGGTGGACAACGTTTACGGCGACCGCAATCTGATCTGTTCGTGCGTCGGCATGGAGGCCTACGCCGAGGCGAAGTAAGCGAAAAGGGCGTTTAACCGTCGCCCAAATCCCCATGACCAACACTGCGCTTACGGTGATGGTCGTGATGTGAGCGATGACACAAAAAAAGCGCCGACCTTTTCAGGGCCGGCGCTTTTTTGTGGGGCGTTTTTTTTTAACGGGGCTGGCGGAAGGCTGTGGTTTTTGCACTTCGCGCAACCGCCCGCTTCGCCTGCTTTTCGCTGTTGTTTAACGGTACTCTTCGCCCGTGACGGCGTTGATGATCTTG
>CANIXX010000164.1 GCA_947471115.1 Opitutaceae bacterium
CGGCCTAGCGCTGACGTTAATCAGCGTACTGCTGGATCGGCGCGACGAGCTCACCACGCTGCGCGCGCTCGGATTTCGGCGCCAGCAAATCGCCCTCGCCGCCTCGGTAGAAGGCCTCGCGGTGTCGACCTGCGCGGTGGTGACGGGGCTCGGGCTGAGCCTAGCTTTGGGCTGGCTGCTCATTTTTGTGATTAACAAACAATCCTTCGGCTGGACCCTGTCGGCGGCGCTGCCTGTGTGGCCGCTGCTCGGGCTCGGTGCGGCAGTGATGGCGACCGGCTGGATCGTCAGCTACGCCGTCGGGCTCTGGGGCGCCGACCTGCCAGCTGACCGCGAAGAATGAGGAGAAAAACCTTGGCCACAAAAAACACGAAATGACACAAAAACCATGACCCGCCGCTTTCTCCTTTTTTGCGCTTTTTGTGCTTTTTGTGGCGATTCCGTTCGGGGTGCCGCCGCGATGCCGTTAACCACCGCCGAGGGCTTTGCGGTGCCGCAACCGGGGCGCGTGTTTAGCTTCCCACAAGACCACGGCTCGCACCCCGAGTTTAAAATCGAGTGGTGGTACGTGACCGGCCATCTGTTCACGGCCAATCGCAGTCGGCGCTTTGGCTACGAGGCGACCTTTTTCCGCAGCGCCGCACCCGATAAAACCACGCAATTCCACCTTGCCCACATGGCGCTTACCGACGTGGCAAACGACACGTTTTATCATCAGGAGCGGCTCAACCGCGAAGGTTGGGACGCCAGCTCCGCCATCGGCACGCTCGCCGTCCACAACGGCCCGTGGTCCCTGCGCTTCGCGCCCGACGCGCCCGCCGGTGAACGCCTCGCGCTAACCGGCGGAGTACGTGGGGACGTGGCATTTAACTTCACCCTGACGCCCGCCAAACCGCTGGTGATTTTCGGCGAGAACGGCCTCTCGCGCAAAGGCGCAGCCCCGACCGCCGCCAGCCATTATCTAACGTTTCCACGCCTGCGCACCGAGGGCGTGCTCACAGTAGGCGAAGAGACGCTGAAGGTCACCGGTGAATCGTGGATGGACCACGAAATCAGCAGCAGCCAGCTCGACGAAAACCAAGTTGGTTGGGACTGGGCGGGCATCCAGCTCAACGATGGCCGCGAGATCATGTTTTACCGGATGCGGCTGCGCGACGGCTCATCAGATCCCGCCTCCTCGCTGACTTGGGTGGATAAGACGGGCAACCTGCGAAAATCTGATTTCAAGTGGGAAGTCGTGGAGCGGTGGAGCAGCCCGAACAGCGGCGCGGTTTACCCGATCGGCGTGCGGTTAACCACCAGCGATCCGGCAAGCGGGAAACCGGTGGAGCTTAACCTGATTCCGCTGATTAAAAACCAGGAACTCGGCGGCGATACCGGGGGAATATCGTATTGGGAAGGTGCCTGCCGCGTTCTCGACGCGGAGGGCCGAGAAATCGGCTCGGCCTACTTGGAACTCACCGGCTACGCAAAAGACCTGAAAATTTAAACCCACCTATCATGACAACCTCTTTAACAGATACCGACGTCACTTGTCTGGACCAACCCGTTGTCCTCATTGCCGGAGTCACCGGCGGCATTGGCTCCGATGTCGCCAGACGCCTCGCTCACGACGGCTGGCAAGTCGCCGGTTACGCCCGTGGCACCGAGAAACTCGCCGCATTGCAAATCGAACTCCCCGCGCTGCACACCGTGGTGGCCGATGCCACCCAGCCTGCGGAAGTCGCGGCTGCCGTGAAATCAACGATCGAGCGCTTCGGCCGACTTGATGCCTACATACACGCGGTCGGGTCGATTCTGATGAAACCGGCCCACCTGACCTCGATTGATGACTGGCAACGGGTCATAGATCTGAACCTCAACTCGGCGTTTTACGGGTTAAAAGCCGCGGTGCTGCCGATTCAGGCGCAGGGCGGCGGCTCCATCGTGCTCATTAGTTCAGTGGCGGCGCAAGCCGGCTTGCCCAACCACGAAGCGATCGCGGCAGCCAAGGGCGGCGTCAACGGCCTGGTGCTGGCGGCGGCGGCCAGTTACGCGAGCAAAGGCGTGCGCGTGAACGCGGTGGCCCCGGGCTTGGTGGATACGCCGATGGCGGCTTCGCTGCTCGGCTCGGAACAGGCGCGGCAAATGTCGGAAAAAATGCACCCGCTGGGCAAAATCGGGCGGGCGGCCAATGTTGGTAGCTTGATCGCCTGGCTGGTATCGCGCGATGCCGACTGGGTTACCGGTCAAATCTGGTCGGTCGACGGCGGCATGGCGCACCTGCGGCCCAAGCCGAAGGTGTAGCGTGGGCCGTTAACTCATTCGCGATCAAGTTGAGGCAAATTGGCCATGGACGGCCAACGCACAACGGATCGGGAAATGTAGAGTTGGCCGTCCCTGGCCAATTCAGCTCACCTCATAAACGAATTAGGCTTAACTCCCCCCGCACTACTTTTTAACCGGCTCCTCCAGCGGCTTATCGCCGACGTAGATCACGTAGGCACTCCGCTTGGCGGTCGGAAACAGTTTGGCCGGAATCGCCTGCGCCACGAAGCCGGCGGCGCGCAGGCGTTTTTCGAAGGTGTGGTCGGGACTCGCCGACCAGATCGCCAGCCGTCCGCCTGGCCGTAGTTTGGACTTAATCGCCTCCAACCCGCGCGGGCCGTAAAGACGGAAGTTGCCTGCGTGCACCATCGGAATCGGGCCGTTGTCCACATCGAGCAAGATCGCATCGTAGGAGTTGGGACGGGCTTTTTGGATGGTAATCACCACATCGCCCAGACGCACCTGCACACGTGGATCGTCCAAGAGTTTAC
Source organism: Opitutaceae bacterium (assembly GCA_947471115.1). GTDB lineage: Bacteria > Verrucomicrobiota > Verrucomicrobiia > Opitutales > Opitutaceae > Rariglobus. The sequence continues at coordinate 2,799 of CANIXX010000164.1, forward strand.
CATTGAGGTGGGCCATAAATGTGCGGTTCCACTCGATGATCTCGGGCATGAGTTCGCCGACTTCGACCACCGCCTTCGGGCCGGCTTTGGCCAGCACGGCTTTGAGTGTGTAACCCAAGCCCATGCCGCCGATGAGGGTGCGCGTGGGGGCTTTGGTGTCGATGATAGTATGGGCGAGTTCGCCGAGTAGCACCTCGGAGGCACTGGTGGAGGAGTGCATGAGGTCCTGACCGTTAAGACGCACGCAATAGCTGCCATCATGCTCGTGGAGCGAGAGACGGGCCCCGTCGGGCGTGCGGGTTTCGGCGAGATTGTGGTGCGGCTTCATGGCGTAAAACCCGCAGACCATGCGCGCTGCCTTCCCACACGCAAGGCCGCCGCACGGGTTAGCCTCAATCTCTAGGCTTCAGCGTGACCGCCAGATTTGGCTCAAGTCCGCGGAAACCAGCGTTGCCCTGAACGTGAGCCCATCGCACAAAAGTCGTCCGCATGCCTGCTGCGACGCGATCATGACATTCACCTACGAAACAACTTTAGCCGAAGCCGCCGAGGCGCCCCTTCGCCTTTTTCTACGAGGCAAAACTTACCTGACCAACCGCTGGCGTGGCGCCTTGATCTGCGCGGGCGCTTTTGGCTTTTTTGCCCTGCTTGGGTTTAACGCCAAGCCCAACGTCAACCTGCCTCTGATCTGCGTCGCCGCCGCCGCATGGGGCGCGGGAATTTTCCTGCTCGCCTACAAAAGCATGGTGCGTCGGCGCATCATCACCTACGTCGCAAGCGAACTCAAAGGCACGTGGCCACGGCGTACCGACTACACAGTCAACGGCACACAACTCATCTGCACGAGTGCAGGGCAAACGTTCACCTACCGCCGCGCCGAGCTTGCCGACGTGCACGACGACGGCCGTTGGCTGGAGCTTTCGTTTGGCGAACGGGGGCTGTGCGTGATTCCCTTACGGGCCTTTGCCGACACCGACGAAAAATCGCGGTTTCTGGCCGCCGTGGGCGAACCTTCTATTCCTCAATCCAAAGATTGAGCGTCAGCGTAAAACGGAGTCTGCGAAAATAAAAAACCCGACGCGGTCGTCGGGTCTTGAAGCAGTTCACCGTGTTAGCAGGCGAAGTGGACCTGGAGGTGTCGAACTCAGTGTTTAAAATGGCGAATGCTGGTGAACACCATGGCCATACCGCGCTCATCGGCGGCGGCAATCACCTCAGCGTCACGCACGCTGCCACCCGGCTGAATCGCGGCGGTCGCACCGGCTTCGGCGGCGGCGATCAGGCCGTCGGCAAAGGGGAATAGCGCTTCCGAAACGACCACCGAACCGTGCAGGTCGAGCTTGGCCTCGCCGGCCTTCCACACTGCAACCTTCGAGCTGTCGACGCGTGCCATTTGACCAGCACCTACGCCGAGAGTCTGCTCGTTTTTAACGTACACAATGGCGTTGGATTTGACGTGTTTGCACACGCGCCAGCCGAACATCATGGTGTCCCATTCTTCCTGGGTGGGCTGGCGCTTGGTCACGACCTTGAAGTCGCGGGGGTTGCCCAGGAGTTTGTTGCGGTCCTGCACCAGCAGGCCGCCGACCACCGAGCGCACGTCTTGCAGCGAATCGGCGCCAAGGCCGTCCTTGGCGATCATCAGGCGCAGATTTTTCTTTTTACCGAAAATCGCCAGCGCTTCGGCGCTAAAGGACGGGGCGATGATGACCTCGGTAAAAATGTCGGCGATCTTGGCGGCGAGGCTGGCCTCCAGCGTGCGGTTGACGATGATGACGCCGCCAAACGGGGCCTGCCGGTCGGTCGAGTAGGCTTTTTCCCAGGCAGTATCCAGATCGTCGGCACAGGCGACGCCGCACGGGTTCGTGTGCTTAAGGATCGCGAGCGTGGGTTTTTCGAACTCACCGATCAGGTAAGTGGCCGAGGTGATGTCCAAAATGTTGTTATAGGACAGTTCCTTGCCCTGGAGCTGCTGGAAGTGGTCGTTAAACGTTCCGTAAAGGGCGGCCTGCTGGTGGGGATTTTCGCCGTAGCGCAGCGACTGGGCCTTTTTGTAGGTGAGCGTGAGGGTTTCGGGCAGACCGCTGAGGGCGTCGAGGCTGGGCTCGTCGGCCTGAGTTTCGAGGTACTTGGCGATGGCGGTGTCGTAGGCGCCGGTGCGCTGGAAAACTTTGAGCGCGAGCTTGCGGCGCAGGGCGGCCAGCGCGGAGGGCTCGGCGAAGGCGGCGAGCACGGCGGGGTAATCGTTGTGGTCGACGACGACGGTGACGCTTTCGTGGTTCTTGGCGGCGCTGCGCAGCATGGAGGGGCCGCCGATGTCGATGTTCTCGATGGCCTCCTCGAAGTGGACGCCCTTTTTGGCGACGGTTTGCTCGAACGGGTAAAGGTTAACCACCACCAGGTCGATCAGGTCGATACCGTGAGCCTGGGCGGCGGCGAGGTGGTCGGCCTTGTCACGGCGGCAGAGCAACCCGCCGTGGATCTTGGGATGCAGGGTTTTGACGCGACCTTCCATCATCTCGGGGAAACCGGTGTGTTGGCTCACTTCGGTGACGGGCAGGCCTTTTTCGGCGAGCAGCTTGGCGGTGCCGCCGGTGGAGAGCAGCTTGTAGCCGTGCTGCTGGACGAGGGCGGTGGCGAAGTCCACCAAACCGGTTTTGTCGCTCACTGAAAGAAGGGCCAGTTTTTGCATAAAAGAGGGGCTTTGTGCGGCCGACTAAAAGCAGAGGCAAGCCCTCAGTGGAGATCCCGTGTAGCGTTGTCCATACTCGGTCAATTCGCCTCATCAATATCGCGGATGAGTATCGGAGTCGCTTCCCCAAACACGCGGTGCGTATTACGCAGGTTTCAAAAACCAACGCATTGCCCCCTCCTGTTTTGGGATAAACATACTCTTGGCCCCCGTTAGCTGGTTCACCCTAACGATATTTAGAATTATTCCAATTTGGACTTGCGCCTTAGAATCATTCCAATTCGTTGTGGTCTCGTTTTCCTGAACCATGACCACGCCCACGATACACTCCGACGCACTTGCGCAAAAGCTCGCTGACAGCGGCCTGCGTAACACCCCGCAGCGCGAGTTAGTCTACGACGCGCTGCTCACCAAGCGCGACCATCCGACCGCCGACGAGGTCTATGCCCGGGTGAAAACCCAGCTTCCCAGCATCTCGCTGGCCACGGTTTACAACTGTCTGGAAACCCTGGTGCAGTGCAACTTGGTGCGCGTCGTGAACTTTGAGCGGGCGCCCACGCGTTATTGTCCGCACCTGCACCCGCACGCGCATTTTCACGACGAAACCACCGGAGCCACCCACGACATCGAGTTGCCCGATCAACTCTTGGCGTCGATCAAGGCCGTGCTGCCGCCCGGTTACAGTGCCGACGCCGTCGAAATCACCTTTCGGGGGAAACTACCCTCACCGCGCTGAACCGCTCACGACCTTGCGACTCTAACCCGTTAAAATTCCCCAACTCACTTTTCCAACCATGTCCTCACTCGAAATCCGCGATCTGTTCGTTTCCCTGGCCGCCACTCCCGAAAAGCCCATCGTTAAGGGACTTAACCTGACGATCAAAACCGGCGAAGTTCACGCCATTATGGGGCCCAACGGCACCGGCAAGTCCACTCTCTCCAAGGCCATCGCCGGTCACCCCGACTATGTGATCACTTCGGGCGACGTCCTTCTCGATGGCAAATCGATCTTGGAAATGGAGCCTGACGAGCGCGCCCGCGCCGGCCTGTTCCTAGCTTTCCAATACCCCTCCGAAATCCCCGGCGTTTCCATCGCCAACTTTCTGCGCGCCGCCGTTCAGGCCCGCATGGCCGAGGGCGAGGAGCTCGACGCCACCGGTTATTACAAGCGCCTCTACTCCAAGATGGACCTGCTCAAAATCGATCGGAAGTTCACCTCCCGCTCGGTCAATGAGGGCTTCTCCGGCGGCGAAAAGAAGCGCTGCGAGATCCTGCAAATGGCCATGCTTGAGCCCAAGTTCTCCTTAATGGACGAGACCGACTCCGGCCTCGACATCGACGCGCTCAAGATCGTCGCCGAAGGCGTCAACGCCATGCGCGGTGACAAGCTCGGCGTGCTCCTGATCACCCACTATCAGCGCCTGCTCGACTACATCGTTCCCGATTTCGTGCACGTCATGTATGACGGCCGCATCGTCAAATCAGGTGACAAGTCCCTCGCCCTCGAACTCGAAGCCAAGGGCTACGACTGGATCAAAACCGAGCTCGCCGCCGTTTAATTAAGCACAGGTATGTGCCCCTTTTTTTGGGGCGCGTTAACCAACCTCAGCGTCAACACCTTCTCACACCATGTCCGACATCGACACCCTTATCGCCGACGTAAACGCCGTTGAAAACCCAGCCGTAGGCATCGACCAAGCAGCCGGCGATTTCACCTACGACATGAAGTATGAATTCGATGCGGGCACGGGCCTCTCGGAGCAAACCGTGCGTTACATCAGCTCGGTTAAAAAGGAGGCGCCGTGGATCCTCGAGTTCCGTCTCGCCGCGCTGAAGAAGTTCCTCTCGATGCCCATGCCCACGCATTGGGCGACGACGGACCTCAACAACATCGATTTCGACAAGATCCGTTACTACCTCTCGCA
>CANIXX010000165.1 GCA_947471115.1 Opitutaceae bacterium
CTGCGTCCTTACTTGCCGATGGATCGGGTGATTGCCGGTTTGTTCGACTTGGCGGGCCGCGTGTTTGGACTTCGAATCACGGAGCGCTCCGTGGTTTTCTCCGGGCGTGAGTTGGCGCAAACCGGCAACTCCTCGAGCTCGGTCGAGGTGTGGCATCCGGAAGTTAAATTTTATGACCTTCATGATAAGGCCGGTCGGCACCTCGGCTCGTTTTACGCGGACTGGTATCCGCGCGAATCGAAGCGTGGCGGAGCTTGGATGGGGTATCTGGTAACGGGCGGGCCCCAACCTGACGGCACGCGCGCGCCGCACCTCGGCTACATTTGTGGCAACCTCACGCCTCCGGCCGAAGGCAAGTCGGCGCTGCTGGCGCATGACGAGGTGGAGACGATTTTCCACGAGTTCGGGCACCTGTTGCACCACCTGCTCGGCGAGGTGGAAATCAAATCGCTCAACGGCGTCAACGTGGCGTGGGACTTCGTGGAGTTGCCCTCGCAGATCATGGAAAACTGGTGCTGGCAGCGTGAGAGCCTCGACCTGTTTGCCCGACACCACGAGACCGGTGCGGCGATCCCGGAGGAGGTTTTCCAAAAGATGACCGCCGCGAAAAACTTCCGTTCTGCCTGTGCCACCATTCGCCAGGTGCAGTTCGCGCGCATGGACCTGTTGCTGCACATGCGCGCGCCGGAGTTCGTTTCCGGAGATATCGAGGTGCAGGCGCGCGCGCTGGTGGCCGACTGCATGATTCCGACCGAACCAGCGGGGCGCACGTTGGTAAAACGCTTCGGTCACCTTTTCAGTGATCCGGTGGGTTACGCAGCGGGTTATTATTCCTACAAATGGGCGGAGGTGCTCGATGCGGATGCGTTTACTCGGTTCCAGCGAGAAGGCGTATTTAACGCCCAAGTCGGATCCGAGTTTGTCGCGCATATTCTCAGTCAGGGTAACTCGGCTGAACCCGCCGAGCTGTATCGCCGCTTTATGGGACGCGACCCCGATTTGACCGCGCTACTGGTGCGAAACGGTTTGCTGGTGTAACCGCTTTTCGGCGACGTGAGCGCTCAAAAGTAGCATAGGCGTCTAGCATGAAGTTTTGAAGCAGCGCAGACTTTCAGTCTGCTCCGGCTGCTGATGTAGCCTCGTCCCTTGTTAAAAAACTTCCTTCGGCTGAAGACATCCCGCTAACGTGGGCGCTGATTGTTTATGCTTATCACTTTTCCACTCGCTTTCCTCCTCGGTCAGACGCCCCTGGAGCTTTTCGCAAAAGGCGGCCCCATCATGTGGCCGATCCTGCTCGTGTCGTTTTTGGCGATCACCGTGGTGATCGAGCGGGTGATTTTTCTCCTCCGCGAGCGCTCCGCCCGCCAGCCCGAGGTCGTTGAAAAAATGCTCGAATTCGTCGAGGCCAGCGAACCCCAGCGCGCCCTCGTCCTTGGCCAGCAGAGTTCCGACTACGTGGCGCGCATTCTCGTGTATGCGCTCACCTACCGGGGGCATTCGTTGAGCAACGCCTTTATGCGTGCCGCCAACAAGGAGCTCGCCCGCTTCCAGCAGGGTCTTGCGGTCCTCGACACCTGCATCACCGCCGCGCCTCTCCTTGGTCTGCTCGGCACGGTCACCGGCATGATGGCGACCTTCGGTGCGTTGGGCGAAGGCGATCTGGGCGCCAGTGCCGGTAAAATCACCGGAGGGGTGGGCGAGGCACTCATTGCCACCGCCTGCGGCTTGGTCATCGCGATCCTCGGCCTGTTCCCCTATAACATCCTCAGCGCTACCGTCGAAACCGCCAAACGCGACATCGCCGATGCCTCGCTCGCCCTTGAGGTGATCATTCAGAAATCGGACTCAGCGGTGCCCAAAGGCGAGTGAACGTCCCCGTTCGCACTATGGACGGCTCTCTTGATGAACCTTTTTCCGCGCCGCCCAAGCGCGCCCGCATCGAAATCATCCCGTTGATCGACGTGATCTTTTTCCTGCTGGCAACCTTCGTCCTGTTCACCCTTTCGCTTAACCGCTCCGGCGGCCTCAGGCTGGAGTTGCCCGCAGTCGAAACCAGCCTAGCGCGTGAGGCTGTCGGGGCCGTCACCGTGTCGATCACCGCCGAGGGTGATCTGGCTTGGGATCAAGAGCGGGTGTCCGCCACCGAATTAACCGCCCGGTTACAGGCTTACCAGCAGTTGGAGCCCAACCCTCGCATCCTGCTCAACGGCGATGAAAACGCGCCGTTTTCCATCGCTCGCGGCGTCATTGATGAGATTCGCAAGGCGGGCATCGGCAAAATCCTCATCGAGACGCGACTGCGTCCTGCCAGCCCATGAAGCGCTTCTCCGATCCGTTCGGGGTAACGGCGACCAGTCCCAGCGCCCCCAAAAAAGCCCGCATCGAAATCATTCCGCTGATCGATGTGATCTTTTTCCTGCTGGCGACCTTTGTGCTCTTTACCCTCTCGTTAAGTAAAATCCAGTCCCTGCCGGTCGATCTTCCTGTGCCGTCTGCCGCCGTGGTTTCTGCTGATGAGGACATGGTTGTCCTGCAAATTTCCGGCTCCGGAAGCGCCTACTGGAACCAAGAGCTCATCGGCCTGGCCGACATTACACCGCGCCTGCAGCACTACCGCGCCACCTCGCCGCTGCCGCGCGTGCTCATTAGCTCCGACGATAACGCCCGCTACGGCGACGCCGTTCGCGCTCTCGACGAGGTCCGCAAGGCGGGCATCACCCAGGTTTCCATCGAGACCGCCTACCGCGCAACCGGCCGCTGACATGAAACGCGACACTCTCATCGCCCTGCTCATCACGCTGCTTTTGCACGTCGTTTTTTTGGCCGGCGGAGAATGGCTTAAATCCCCCGCTTCAACGCCCACCGTCGCACCTGCTGAGCCGATTCCGGTGATCGAACTCGTGCCGTTACCCCTGGGTGAACCAGCCGCCCCGAGTATTCCCTCCGCACCCGTTGGAGGAGGGGAGTCGGCCTCAGTGGCCGCTTCCTCACCGGAAACGTCTCCCGAACTGATCTCCGCAAGCGTTGATGCCCCTTTTGTGCAACCGATCCAGCCGCCGCCCCCGGGGCTGGCCGCAGGCGGCACGCTGATTGTGATCCCGGGTGCAGGCGGCGGCCTTGTAGGTACTGGAGGCGATATCGGACAAGGCCTGGCTAACCTGTTTGACCTAGCCGATCTCGACCAACCGCCTTCGCCCACGCTACCGGTGTCACCGGTTTACCCCTACGAGATGCGCCGGGCTGGTGTGAGTGGCGAGGTGTTGGTCAGCTTTATCGTAGATTCGACCGGCCAGGTGCGCGACGTCTATGCCGTGCGCTTTTCGCGGCGCGAGTTCGCCGACGAAGCGGTGCGAGCGGTGCTTCAGTGGAAGTTCAGCCCCGGGCGCCGAAGCGGTGTGCCCGTTAACACCCGCATGCAGGTCCCCCTGGTTTTTAATCTTCAGGCCAACTGAACCATGCATCCTTCGCGCTACCTCCGCCACGTGCTCCTGTTGTGCGGACTCATTGTGTCCTCGGCACGGGTCCAAGCCGCCCCGTCTCCGCCCCAGGTGCTCACCGCGCCCGTCGCCGCCGAGTTGGAGCACCTGCGCACGTTGACCGACAACCGCGCTTACTCCGCAGCGCTCGATTTGATCGAGCAACTTCTGCCGCACGCTGCTAATCCCAGCTTCGACCTCGCGGTGCTCTCCCAGGTTAAGGGCCAAGTCCTCCTTGCCGAGGCGCGCTACGACGTAGCACTTGCCCCCCTGCAACTCGCCGCTGAACTCGGTGAACGCCACGGGTTTTTCGATAAGAATACGCGTCTCGCTACGATGTTTCTTCTGGGGCAACTCCACGCGCAACTCGCCGCCATCACCACCTCAGGAACGAGCGTGAACCGTCAGCATAATCTGGCGCGCGCCCTAGACTACGCCCGGCGCTGGCAAGCCCAGTCACCCCGCCCGAGCGCCGAGGTGCAACTGTTCATCGCCTCGACACTTTATCAAACCGCGATGCTGGACCCCGCCAAACCCGATTTGGCCCAACTTGAGCTCGCTCTTAAGGCCGCCGCCGAATCCCTGTTTTTGGAAAACACTCCGCGTGAAGCCAGCTATGTCGTTCTGCTCGCCAGCCAGCAGCAACTCGGCCAGCGCGAGGCCTCAGCCGACACGCTGGAGCTGCTCGTAAAAGCCCATCCCGCCACTGGCGTGTATTGGCACCAGCTTTCCGGCACCTACCTCACGCTCGCAGCCGCTGCACCCGACCCCGTAAGCGTATCCCGTTACCAACTTCGCGCTCTGCTCACCTTGGAGCGCGCTCAGGCTCTGGGCCACCTGATGACCGCCCAAGATCAAGCGACCGTGCTCGCCCTTCGTGCGGCGCTGGCTGCCCCTGTATCCGTCACTGCCACCGCAGCGTATTAAGTCTCCACCCATGAAAAAATGCTACTGGATCGCCCCGTTGGTTGCCCTGCTGGTTTTTGCCGTGCTGTTTTCGGGTTTTAGCAGCGCCGAACGCACCCGCGAGCAAACCCGAATCGCCCAGTCTCAAGCCGACCTGAAGGCCAAGCTCGTTGCTGAGACCGAGGCCCGTCGGCTGGCGGTGATTGAGGCCGTGCGCGTACAGGCGGAGTTGCAAAAAAAGCAGGAGGCCCGCGAGGCGATTGAACGGATCCGACTGGAGTCCCGCCAGCAGGCTGTAACGGATCGCGAGCAGGCCATTCATGAACAGCAACGGCTCACGCGCCAACTAGAGGTCCTGAAAAAAGAGCTGGCGGCCGAACAGCGGGCGCTCGCACAGCTCACCGTGACCCGCAATGCCGCGCTCGTTGAACGGGAATTCCTGAAGAAAATCGTCACCCAGTCCGAGGCTAACGTTAAAGCCCTCGCCGGGGTCATTTCCCAGTTATCGTCCGGTGAGGGTGCTCCGCGCCTTGAAGCCCCCGCGCTCAGCTCAAAGAAGAATCCGTAAGCCGCCGTTTTTTCACTCCCTCCATGAACCGATTTTACCTGATTATTCCGCTCGTTTTATTGGCCCTGTTTGGCGGCGTTTATTGGCGACATAGCCAGCAGCGCGACGCGGATGCCCAAGCACGTGCCGCCGCCTTTGCGGCTGCCGAATCAGCCGCAAAGGCCCAGCAATCTGCCACCGAAGGCAAGGCGCGCGCCGAGGTCGCTGCGCGCGCTGCTGCCCGAGTTGAGGCGGAGCTGAAAAAACAGGAGTTGTTAACCGCGCAATGGACGGCTGAAACGGCGCGTATCGCCGCCGAAACGGAGGGGTGTCAGAAGCAGGCAACACTTCTGCGGGCTGAACTGGCGGGAGTTGAACAGCAGTTAAGCACGGTTCGTCACGCGCGGATGGATGCTGCGGGGCAGGGCTTGGAACTGGCGCGCGAGGTGGAGTTGTTGCGCATCGCCAAGCGCAACGCCGAACTCGAAGTCCAGCGCACCACGGAAATCCTCGTCCGGCGGGCCACCCAATCCAGCCTAGTGCCGACCCGGCCGTAACGGTTGTGGCTAATGGTGTTGAGGCTGGGACGCGCTAACTCGGTTTCAGGCGGAATGTTTAGCGTTTGGGCAACGTCCCCTTGCGCTCACGCGCAAGGCCACGGGGCTTTTTTCCCGCGGTGTTAAATAGGGCGCATTCCGAATCCGCCCGAACCTATTGGGGGCGGTGCCGACCGAATTATTTTTAGCGGAGCGAGCCCGGGTTGGGGCGCTTTTGCGTTTTTATGAACATGTAGTCGGCCAGAAAACTGGCGCCGAAGATACTGCTCAGGGTGCGGATGTTGCGCATTGCACCCACGACGCTGGACAGGGGACTGGCCGAGGATTCACGCACGCGGATGAGCAAGAGGCAGGCGAGCAAGGACAGGATCGGGGTGAAGAAAAAAACGCGGTGATAAACGTCAATTGCCGGGGTATTGCCTGACAGCGCCCACTCCAGGATTTTACCGCCAAGAATAGGCCCGACGGCTGTGAGCAACGAGGCGACCGCAATGTTGACGCTAATGGCCAGGGTTTTGGCCTGGGCGGGGATGATTTTAAGTTGGAGGTTAAAAAGGCTGAGGGTGAAGCCTGCGCCCATTACCCCGCCAAAAACCCACATTGGGTAAAGAATCCAGTGGTTGGCGGGCGTCACGATGCACCACAGAAAGTTCTGGGCCTGCCACAGAATCATGCAGAACAGCATCACCGGTTTATTGCCAAAACGATCGGCCAATTTGCCCCATGCGGTCGCCGAAACCGCCCCGCCAATGCTCGCCACGATCACGATGGTGCTGACCTGTTGCACTGAAAGATTTAGTTCCTCGTACATAAAAATGGACGTGAACGGGCTGAACAAACTGGCCGCAAACCCCCATGCCGCGCTGTAGGCGATGAACCACAGGCAGGGTTTTGTTTGGAGTAATACGGCGAGTTGATCACGCCAGTTTAGGCTCGTCCGCGGATGACTGTGGATGGATGTTTCCGTGGTTGTTTTCCACTGATACCACCCTGATACCAGCCGTAATAGGCAGCTGACGACCAGGATGAACTGGAAGGCGAAGATCGAGTTGCTGAGTCGGTTGATAAGCCAGCCGGTGATTAATAAAAAGGAGATCTGCGAGAACTGGGCGAGGCGGTTGCGCAATCCGAAGTATTTGCCGAGCAGCCCCTGAGGAACCCACTCACGGATCCATGAAATCCAGCTGACGCCGGCCATGGCGCTCAGGACTGCCGAAACCAGAAAAAGGGCGATCCACCATTTGCCGCTGATCTCCGGGTTATCAATGGGTAGGAGGGGCATCAGTGCGGCCATCGTGAGCCAGCACAGGGCCTGCAGGGTAACCATGGTCACGGAGATGGTTTTCGCCGAATAGGACCGGCTGATTAACGGCATTAAAAAGACCTGCGCAAAGTTGGCCAAAAACGGGAGTGCTGAGATCAAACCATAAACCGCGGGAGTTAGTTTGAAGACCGACACCATTAGCGCGGCGATGATGAAATTCCCAGGTTGCAGCAAAAAGCAGAAAGGGGTTCCGACCAGTGCATCATACGAGCAGTAGCGTAGATTGCGGCGAAGTAGCGAAAGGGGCATGGGGGCGAGGTGGGAACTTGGCTCTTCGGAATTCATTAAGCCCAACCCCGTACAAAAAGAAGACAATCCTTTCATTCATTCATACCCTGCCTACCTACGTCGAGGACCCGAGGCCTCTGCGTCTGGGCTCCGGATTTCCACTGAACCCTTCAGGATGCCGAGTGCGGGGCGCCGTTAATCATCCCTTTGAAACTGCCCGTTAACCGTTCAAAAAACACATCGGTTGTGCGTAAAAGCACATGGTTTATTTTTTAGCTTAGGGCATATTTATACGCCTTTAAGGCACGACTAAGACGCAGGATTGAAATCCGACGTCTTTGGGTTGTCCGTTTTCAAGAGTTAGCTACCCCCGC
>CANIXX010000166.1 GCA_947471115.1 Opitutaceae bacterium
AGCTCGACCCCACGGCCAGCGCCAGCGACGAACGCGGTTACTGGCTGCTGCGTGCCACCGGCCACCCCCTGCCCGACGCCACCCTCACGGCCAAAACCAGCGTGGATTATTACCACTATGACGGCCGGTTTCTCAACCAATCCACTGACCATACCGACCCTAGCCCCCACTTCGACCATCATCACTCCACCGCCACAGCCCTTTCTCTTAATAATGAGGTTCGCTGGCACCAGACCTTAATAGAAGGCCACAGCCTGCTGCTCGGCATCGAATTGCAAAACAATCTCAAACAGGAGACAGACAACACCAACCTCACTCACCCCGCCGATTCGGCACCCTCCACCCGCGCCTCCACCTCCAACATCAGCCCCTTCGCTCAAGTCGATTACCAACTCCTTAAACCGCTTCGGCTTTCTCTGGGCGCACGCTACGACAACTACAGCACGAGCGAGAGCGCCGTGACCCCGCGCATCGGCTTGATTTGGGACGCCACCCGCAGCACCACGGTCAAACTGCTTTACGGCGAAGCCTTCCGCGTACCCAACCTCGAGGAGCGCAACCCCACGGAACCTGGGACGGTCGCCAACCCCAACCTCGGTCCCGAAAAAAACCAGAGCTGGGAACTCAGTTGCGATCAGCGTTTCTCTCCCGTCTTGGCTGGCGATGCCCACCTGTACCACATCCAGTCCACCGATCTGATCCTCGACTACGCCAACACCTCAAATTTCACGACTATAGGCGGCGAACTGGGCGGCTCCGCCCGCTTTGACTCCGGATTGCACCTGCGGGCCTCGGCGACCCTCCAGCAAACCCAGGACGAGGCCACCTCGCGCGATGTGGGCGACGCCCCGCAATTGCTCGGCAAACTCAACGCCACCGCCCCCGTTTATGGCAACTGGCTACGCGCCTCCACCGAACTGCAGTACGTCGGCGAGCGCTACGATTTTAGCACGCCACGAGCGAAGATGAACGACTACCTGGTGGTGAACTGCACGCTTCGCGCCGCTCCGGTGTGGCGGAGCTGGGAGGTTTCCCTTTCGGTGTACAACGTGGCCAACTCACGCTGGTCAGACTCCAAAAACGAGGGCACCATCATCTCTCCGCCGCGCACGGTCATCCTGCGTTTAGTCCGCAATTTCTGATGTCAAGGCGGTCTCTCATTGTTCGCCTTGCCCGCCGCAGCGCGCTAGCCCTTTTCTGGCTTGGCATGCCCGCCCTCGTACCATGCCTGCTCGCAGACCCGCAGACGAAATCGGCGGTTATCGACACCGACACGGCCACCGCCGCCTACCTGCTCAATTTTTTGCGCTTCACCGAATGGCCCACCGGCGCTTCGTCTGGCACCTCGCGTCCAAGCTCGGCCACTACCCCCTACGTGATCGGGGTGTCAGGCAACCGCCCTTTGCTCGATAAGCTGATCCGCCTCGTAGAGGGCCAACTGGTACGCGGCCATCCCGTGCACGCCGTGCGCATCAGGGACGAGACCGACCTAACCGCATGCCACCTCGCCTATTTCAGCCCTACTCCCGATGACGATGGCCTAGGCGTGCCGATTCAGGCCGCACTCCGCGCATTACGCGGAGAACCCGTACTCACCGTCTCGCCGGCCCCGGCATTCCTTGACCAAGGAGGGCTCGTGCAACTGTACCGCACAGATTCTCACCTACGCTTCGATATCGCCGCCGAGGCCGCTCGCGCGGCAGGCCTCACCCTTAACTCCCGCCTACTGGCCCTTGCCCGGCCCGTGACGGTTGGTAAATGAAAACGAGCACTCCCAAGCCCCGCTCGATCCGCCGACATGTACTCAGCTTTGCCCTGCTCAGCTGCGCGTGCGTATTGGTGCCCGTGGGCGGAGGACTGTTCACCTACCACTATCAGCAGACCCAGGAGCGCCTGAGTGATTCCCTGGCGGCCACCACCCGCATCGCCGCTGTCAACGTGGCCGCCGCTCTCGCCTTCAACGACTCGACGACTGCGACCGAACTGCTCCATTCGCTCAGCCACGACCCGCTGATCACCTGCGCCAAAATCGAGGACACGAAACACGCCCTGTTCGCCTTATACCTCAGCCCAAGTGCTCCGGCCAATACGACCTGCGCCGAATTCTGCACCGCCGTGAACCCCTATAAAACGGCGGCGCCCATCGTGCACGACGGGGTAACGTATGGACAACTCACCGTCGCCGCCGACATCCGCAGTGAACTGCGCCGCGCAGCTGTGACCTGGGGCGGCGTGTGCGCAGCCGCATTCCTGTTGGCAGGAATAGCGGTCTTTTTTATCGCCCGCCGTTTCCAGCGCCAAATCGCCCACCCCATCACTGATCTGGCCGCCACCGCACTGCGCGTGGCGCATGAACGCGACTTCGAAACCCCGACCCCAGTAACGGGCTGCAGCGAGGTCATCGAACTATCCATCGCCATCAACTTGATGTTTACCGAGATCTCCAGGCGCGACGCCCGTCTCGCCCGGCAAGTCGACAAGCTCAACCGCGAGATCGAGGAGCGTGAGCGCGCCGAGGAAACCCTGCGTCAAAACCAGCAAGCCATGAGCCGCCTCGCCCGCGAGGCCGGCATGGCCGAGGTCGCCTCCGGGGTGATCCATAATATCGGTAACACCCTGACGAGTATCAGCATTTCCAGTGACTTGGTTGCGACCCGATTATCCAACACCCGTCGCCGCTCGCTGGCCACGTTGAGTCAGTTGCTCGCCCCCGCCTCGGCACAGACGGCGGAGGTCTTCAGCGCCCACGCCGACGGCCCCGAACTGCGCACCCTGTTGGCTCAAATCACCGCCGCCCTGTCCAACGATTTAACCGAGACCACCCGGCTGGTCGAAATCCTGCAAGCCGGCAACAGCCACCTTAAACGGATCGTCGCCAGCCAGCAGTCGCTGGCCCGCACTCACCGCCTCTGCGAGCCGTTCGTTTTGCGCGAGGCGCTTCAGGAAGCCCTCCTGCTCGCCAGAACTATAGCGCGTGAACCGTACCCCATTGACCAGTGCCCAGGCGACTCCAAGTGCGGGCGAAACGGGGACTGCATCCGCAACGAATCCCCGCTCAAAATCAACGACTGCGCTTTGGACGCCACCGAGGTTTACGCCGACCGTAACCTGGTAGTGCAAATCCTCGTCAATCTGTTGCTCAATGCCCATGACGCTATCGCCGCTTTAGCGCCACCCAACCCGATGATTTCCCTGTGCATTGGCCCGGCCCACAACGGGCTGCTGCCCCTCACGGTCACGGACAACGGAGAAGGCATTCCCGAAGACAAGCTCCTCAGCCTTTTCACTTACGGCTACACCACCAAAGCCAGCGGCAACGGGTTTGGGCTTCACAACTCGGCCAATGCCGCTCGAATGATGGGCGGTGAGCTCTTCGTCAGTAGCCCAGGCCCCGGACTCGGGGCTACCTTTACGCTTCGCATTCCGACCCACTCCAACGATTAAACCACCTATGCCCTCCGTCATATCCCGCATCCTGATCGCTGATGACACCCCTGCACTGCACGAAGCCTACCGCAACATCTTCGCGGTCGAGACCGATGCGTTTGCCGACCTGCCTGGCATGGCGAAATTCGCTCCAGCTCACGTGGTGCCCAATGCCCCGACGGCTCCGAGCTACGAGCTTACCTATGTGAGCCAAGGAGAGGAAGCTTTGGCAACTGTCACCAAGGCCCAGCTCGCCGGCGAGCCCTTCGCACTGGCGATTCTGGATGTGCGTATGCCGCCCGGCATCGACGGGGTGCAGACCGCCCGGCGAATGCGCGCGCAACACCCCGGCATCCAGATCGTGCTGTGCACGGCGTTCGCCGACTACACCTGGAGCGACCTACTGCAGGCGTTTCCCGAAAGCCACGGCGTGCTGCTGCTCAAAAAACCCTTCGACGCCATAGAAATCCACCAGATCGCAGCCGCCCTCTGCCGCAAATGGCACTTAGATGTCGAGCATCAGGCACTCGTGCAAAACCTGGAAAAACGGGTCGAGGAACGCACAACGCAACTCACCCAAACCGCCACTGAATTGGCCTCCGCGCTCACGGCAGCCCAAGCGGCTAATCGCGCCAAAAACGACTTCCTGCGTTGCGTCAGCCACGAGCTGAACTCGCCGCTCAACGGCATTCACGGTGCCGCCAGCCTGCTCAGCATCCATGAAGACCCAACGACCCAGAAATTGGGCCAAATCATCACCGAATCGAGCTCCCGGCTCAATCGGATGTTCAACCGGATTCTGATCTATCTCCAGCTGGATGGGTCGCCCATACGTACGCCCCAGCCCCTAGAGCCAGCCGGGTTGCTCGCACGGGCTGTTGAGCCACATCGCACGACGGCGCAGGCCAAGGGCCTGACGCTCCAGTCCAGTTTTACCGCACCACCCCAGCTCACGGTACTCGGCCGCTCAAGTTTGATTGAAACCGCTCTCGATAACCTGATGGAAAACGCCATCAAGTTCACTTCAAACGGCTCGGTCTGCGTCAACCTGCATTATAATCACCCCAAGCAAACGCTAATCATAGAAGTCACCGACACGGGTAGCGGGATCGTGCAAAGCCAGCGTGAGGATTTATTCACCCTTTTCACCCCTGGAGACAGCAGCCTGACGCGTAAACAGTCTGGCGCGGGGCTGGGACTGGCGCTGGTGTCGCGCATCGCGCGCGTACTCGACGGCGAAATCAGCATGCGCCCCGGCTCACCGGTCGGCAGCGTGTTCACACTAAAAGTCCCCTGCACGGTGCCTGTGGCGATGTAACGGGTAAACCTTCGGGATCAAGATGAGGGGAATTCGCCTGGGACGGCCAACGCTACAACAGATCGGCCGATGTAGGGTTGGCCGTCCCAGCCAATTCAGTTCACCTAAAAAACGAATTGGTATGATCAGCGAGTAGGCCGGATCGGGGAGACGGAAGTCGGAGGAAAGGAACGCCTCTCACGGCTGCGGATAAATCAGCACCCGGTCGTGAACGAGCAGCAGTAGGTCTTTTTTTCCATCGCCGGACACGTCGGCCACGACGACTTCGCGCGGCTCCAACGCCTCGCCTTTGCGCGCTTGGTGGTGCTCATCGGTCTCAAATACGCGGAAATGCAGCCGACTCACCCAGGTTTTCGCCGCCTCGTCATGCGCCAGCACCTCGATCACGTTGCGCTCCGGATCGAGGGCAACGAGTTCGACTTTGCCGTCGCCGGTCAGGTCGCCCGCCACCACATCGCTGTAAGCCACCTCAGGCAGGTCGGTCGTGTAGGTTTCCACCGTGCGTGCAGTGAAGTCGCCCTGCTCCAACGGCAGCCACCAAAAGCGATCTTTGCCCCACACGAAAAGCTCCGCAGCCCCCGTCTTCGCGCCGATCTTCAGCTCGGCCCCGACCACGTCGATGCGCCCCACCGGCACCGTTTCGAGCACCTCGTAAACCCCGCGAGCGTTTGCCCGCAGACGTTGAAACTGCTCACCTTTGCGATCGTAGAGCAGAACCTCAGGCCGCTTGCCCTTGACCGCCGGCAACACCCACGCCGCCGTGATCTCGGCCGTACTGTCGCGGGCGTTGAACTGATCCACCACCGTAAGCACGCCCGCCGCATCTACCCTCAGCGCACGGGAAAAACCGCCCGCACTCACCAATAACTCGCTCCTGCCGTCACCGTTCACATCCCCGGTGGACAACGCACTCGCCTCCAGATTATCCACCAGCCCTTTGCGGAAACCTGCCGTGGCAGCCGCATCGGTAAACGTTCCCTCTTTTTCCTGCAGGTACAGACGCAGCGAATCGAGCGGGGTGAACACCGCCACATCGAGCAGGCCGTCTTGATTGGCGTCGATGAGGCGCAGCCCGCGCGGATCGGTTTTGAGTCCTGCCAGATCCACTGTGCGCGTGACGACGGGCTCACCGGCAGGGTTACGGGTAATAAAATCCAGCCAACGTTTCCCCTTCTCTTCGCGCAGCACGACGATCGTCAGGGTTTTCGTTCCCGCGAGGTCTCCGACGGCCACTGCGAGCGAACGACCGGTGCCGGGCAAGGGCTGCGGATAATCGAGCCGGCCCTCAGCGTTGAAGCGCCCCAAGCCCACCGATTGTTCCTTGGTGCTGGCCACCACCAGTTCGGCACGGCCGTCGCCGTCCCAATCGCCCGCAGCCAGGCTACGAATATCGGCAAATGCCGGGAACCGCTCAGCCACAGTAAAGCCGCCGTCAGACTGGCGGAAGTAGACAAAAACCTGGGCGCCATCGGCGTCGCTCACCGCGATGTCGGCGAGCCCATCGCCATTGAAATCGCCCGTGGCGTAGGCGGCGGCAGTCTTGCCAGCGGCACGCGGAGTAAACACCCGCGGACGCAGCATGGGAGTGGCATCAGCCTTGTCCTTTTTCCCTGCCTCTTTTTTCCCTAACGATTGTTTCCCCTGCTCCAGATTAAAAAACTCCAGTTGGCCGGTACGTTGCTGGGCGAAGACCAGGCGGGCGGGCTGTTTTTTGGCGGCGTCGGCGGGGGCGAGGATTTGCAAGGTGCAGCGCGCGTCCTTGATCGCGTAAGGCTGCTCGGGGCCAAACTGGCCTTGGACATTTTGCAGGCGCACGCGCAGCGCATCGCGGCGGGTGTTGCTCAAATAAACCAGATCGGGACGGAGGTCGCCGTCGAGGTCGACGATTTCCAGCCCATAGCAATTTTCGTCGGCAAGCGGCAGACGCACCGGCGCGGCTAGTTCGCCCGATTCGGTTTGGCGAAAAATCGCCAGTTCCTTCAACCCGAGCATGACCAAATCGGTACGGCCGTCCGCGTTGAGATCGGCCAGACGCAGGCTACCCACCGCTAGACTGGGCGCAGGAGCCTCGGTCAGGCGCGACTCGGACCATGCGCCATCGGCCTGCTGAAAGTGCACGGTGAGGGCTTGGGGATCGCCTGTGTAAACCAAGTCGGGGCGGCCATCGCCATTGAGGTCTCCGGTGGCCAGATCGTACATCGTGACGCCGGTGGTAACCCGTTCGCGGCGGAAGCGGGCATCCTCGACCACGGGTTCCCAGCGATTACCGCGCGCGGTTTTGCCGCCTGCGGTTGGCGTCGATGTCGAAGCGGCCATCGCCGCGAGCGGATCGGTTCCGGCTTTCAGTTGAAACAGGATATCGACGGTGGCGCGGTCGTTGTTGGCGACGACCAGGTCGAGCAGGCCGTCGGCGTTGATATCGGAGGCTTGGAGCGAGCGGGTATTCCAATCGAGCTTTTGCACCAGCGGGCCGGCGAGCACGACCTCGGGGGCGGCGGCATGGACAGGAGCGGCCGAAGCAGAAGCTAAAACTAGGGCCAGCCCGAAACCGGTAAGGGCAGTCGAGCAGATATTAACAAAGGAGCGCATTCGTAGGGGAAGGTTTCCGAAGAGTAGCGCAGACTTCCAGTCTGCTGGATCGTTGGTGGTGGTGAAGGAGC
>CANIXX010000167.1 GCA_947471115.1 Opitutaceae bacterium
ATAGTCTAGATAATAGTTATCTGGCCAATCAGGCACTCTTTGATAGCTATTATTTTTCTACTGTGCCGCCTGCTAGCTTGCCTAATACCGTAAATAATCCGAACCCGGCTCTCCTCCCCCCGCCCCCTCAAGTTTACCCCACACAATGGGCGGCATTTAATGATGACAATAATGGCACTCGATTGGAGAACGCGCGCACGCCCTTCCTCAATTCGAGAATGGTCCCTTATCGTAAAAACGGAGAAGCTCCGTTAATGGCTGATTTGCGCGATATGGATAAAGCTGCGGCCAACCTACTGCTTTTGGGTGCCTTTAATATAAACTCCACTTCGGTTGATGCCTGGCGCGCATTGCTCTCTAGCCTTTCCGGCAACGACCTGAGCGTGTGGAATGCCTCGGAGCGGAGGACCGTTACATTCACTGCAACCGACCTCAAAAACCCAATCCCACGCTTTTGGTCGGCCACCGGTAACGCCAATCTCGACACCCCGTGGTGTGGAGTACGAACGCTCACTGACGATCAAATTACCGAGCTGGCCACGCGTATTGTGCGCGAAGTAAAGGCACGTGGCCCGTTCCTCTCGCTGGCCGATTTCTTGAACCGTCGCCTAGGAACGAATTCCACTGATCTCACTCGCGCCGGGGCCCTGCAGGCCGCGATCGACAAAACGTCTCTTAACGACGCGTTTAAAGGCGCTTTGTATCCGGATGTGAATGTCACCGCTGCAATCAGCGGCACAACCCAACTCCCCTCGGTTCTCCCTATTGAAGCCAACATGAAGGATGCCTCCAGTCCTGTCGGTCAGCCGTGGAAAACTACGGTGGGAATGCCTGGATACCTCATGCAACAAGATCTCGTGCAGGCCTTTTCACCGGTTATGACGGCTCGCTCCGATACGTTCGTGATCCGCACTTATGGTGAAAAAACCGATCCATTGACCCAAAAAACCGTCGCTAAGGCCTACTGTGAAGCAGTGGTCCAGCGTCTGCCCGACTATGTGGACCAGTCGGATCAGGCCTTGACGAACACGCAAACCGGTTATCTCGCAGCGGCGGGTGATGCCACCCCCGTTTACCAAGCCAATGGCGTTACGCGCATCGTTAACTCTACCAATGAAACATTTGGCCGTCGTTTCAAAATTGTCTCCTTCCGCTGGATTACCCCCAATGACCTCTAATCGCCTTCTGCTACTTGTCCTGAGCTTAATCGCTTTCTTTCCCCTGCTGAGCGCCCAGACATCGCCGACGCCGGACGAGACTTTTGCCTTCCGCATTCTTGGTGCCGGCGTCTTTGCCGAAGATGTTTTTTATAATTCGGGCGGCAAAGCCATACCGGTAAAAATTAACACCGAATTCCGTTCTCCTTATTATAGTTATAATGGGCCGAGGGCCAATCTGGCGTTCTTTCGGCAGGTCCCCGGTCCAGATGGCAAGCTGATCCCTAAACCGGTTGGCGCGGTTAATCTCACGGGCGCTGGCAATCGTCCGCTTTTAATTTTCGTGCAGCAACCTAACGTCGCCGGCAGTTACGTTATACACCCGTTTTCCGATAGCAGTAAAGATGTGCCTCCGGGTGGCTTCCGGTTCGTCAATTTCACCACGCGAAAAATTGCGATGAAGTTTGGCCAGCAAAAAATACTGATCCCTTCGGGGGAGCAGGTGATTGTTCGTGGCGAGTCCGGCGAACCTAATTCTCTTAATGAAGTCCGGATGTTCGGGGTTCTGCTCAATGATGAAATCAGGCCCATTTATTCCAATCTGTGGGCGTATAATCCGGAGATGCGTGGGCTTGTTCTCATTTCGCCAACAACGTTGAATGCGACAGGCGCGCAAGTGAAGTCGTTGAGCGAACACATTAGTCAGATCCCCGACGACGCAGAGACAGCAGTTCGCCCACGTTAAAGCTATAAAATCAACGCCGCCTCATTCATAGTCCACCATAAAGCTAACCGTGAATGATAACGTGAAGCGTTTACGGAGGCAAAAAAGCACCCTTTGTTGTGATTGCACGAGCGGATGGCTCATTGATCGACTCATTGTCGTCCTATCAAGATGCTACTAAATATAACAAGTTCATCCTGAGTGCCAAATCGAAATCCAAAAAACCATAAGTTGGCTCATCGTGTTATGGAATTCAGCGCAAATAACACGAATTCCATTAAAGCACTACAGTGATGAACTGTTAGTCCGAAACTCTTTACACCCACCAATGACCACGAAATCACTTATTACCTCCATTCACTCCTCGATCTGGACTCCTGTGTTCCTCGCCATAGGTTCGATTATAGGCGTCTTCACTTATGACACTAATACCGGCAGAGCGATCGGCCTTATGGTGGGCAGTGTTATCACCATCCTTGTCGAAAACATAAAGAAGGAACCAAGTCGCATAACAATGACAGTGGGAATCATTGGACTCGTGGTGGCCATTATATTATTATCACTCCAGGGGCGGTAATTCACCAAAGGCGATTCCGGTATATCCGCTCGATAATGCCCCATTAGGCGTAACGCTTTACGCCCACCAATGAACACGAACCCGTTCGTCACCTATTTCCGATCCTCTTTTGATCTCGGTGTGCCTAGTCATGGTATCGATTGCTATCGCCTCATTCACTTCACTCTCTGTTCGGCGGAATTATGAAACCAAATAAAAAAGAACCTAAATCCATGAAAGCTGCCTGTGACTCCGTTAAAAATGATGCGCTTGTCTCTAAGCTGTTATTTTTTAAGCAATTTATCATGATTGCTCTGGTGATACAATTGAGTACCCTGGTGATTCAGGCAGGCCTTAATATTCATGCTAGTTTTGCTGCTGGGGCAAGTGTTTCACTCTCCGGCATTGTAATTAATTTATGTACGGCTATCATCAGTTTAATTGCCTACATAGTTACTAATTTTGAGATCAAAAAATTGCCTTCGGCCAAGTAAAAACCGTACGGAGCCGAACCAGGCACTACAGCGTTATACATGCTTATAACGGTTCATGCTCCGAGCCGTATGAACCGCGCCAAGCAAGTATATCACCGAGCTTTAACGTTAGGCAGAAAAGACCATTTAGGTAAACTTAGATCGCATTTAATCACGACAGCCAACCGCGCAATAAACACATATCATGAAGGTCACCGTATCATTCAATATACTAATGACATTGGCATTTATCGGAATTCGTATTGTGGCGACTCCAATGATACCCCATGACACTACTCCGCTTATAATTACGCATTTTTTTCCGAAGAGTTTAGCCACTCAGGTCGTCGCAGTACTTATCTCGTTGGCAATCACCATCCCGGCCTCTATGTACTTCATTCGTGCACTCTGGAATCACCTTTTCCCGCAGCTTTGCGGATGGAAGGAAATCAATCTAGCCGAGTCGTATGCGCTCTCCATTTTCGCTGCTGCTTTTTTTTCCCATTAAAATTTGCCCCTAACGAAGCGCAGGAGGTGGCGAGAATGCTTGTCACCAACCATGACTTTCCTCGCTTCGCAAGGACACGATTCGCGCAAAGCACGCATATCTCTGAGATTTGGCGTTATTAAAGAGATCTGAATTGGTGGAAGGAATAATTTAAAATCAATATATTCAGTGGAGTAATCGTACATGCCTAAAACCCCTACCCCAGCCTTAATAATTTCCATTCTCGCATCACCGCCAGCGTGCTGCTGCTAGTCACTGTGATCGCTCACGTCGTGTTGATAGCCTTGGCTGGTTATTTTTTTTCCGTGAGTGGGCAGCTGGTTGGGAACAAGAAAAGTTTCGAGGCCTAGAATACTGCCGATAACGTGGTCCCAAAAAAAGATTACCAAGTGGAAACCTCAGATTATTCCCCATGCCGATCTCGACGCACGTTTGGATACCCCTAGGTGGGTTAATGCCGTGAGTGATGCGCTAAAAATACATCCCGACATGGTCTACCTGATCGCCGGGACTTCAGGACGGCCTGTTCGCCCGCTCAATCCCTAGGCATTGGCCGAGGCCCAAAAAGATGATACCAACCGAATTAAACACAGCGGCTTTAAAGCGGAGCAGGTCGTGGCCTTGCGCTTAGTTTTATATAATTGTGCCACGGCTCAGCTGGCTGATGTAAATACAAAATTAAAGGCGCTGGGCAGGTCGCCGATTGTCGGCGCGACATGGGTTAATATTTTCAGCCCGTTGCTCAAGCGGCTATTAAGAAGAGTCGATTCAGCATTCCGTTAGATACCAAGGACCGGGCTGATAAAGAAGGAATCCCCATATATAATGATGACTATACCCATCTTTATTTGGCAGGCTTTGACGAGGCGATAAAACACATCGCGCAGTTGCAACGTGCTTTGCTAAACGACCGCGCCACCCTGAATGTTTTTTGTTCGCCGGTCCCGATGAGCAGCCCAAATAAGCAATGACCAACATCGGTAGGGTGAGTAACAACAATGGCGGAAAATTCAGCTCATCACCACTAAGCGGTCCAGGGAAATGGTCGCCCGCGATGAGCCGAGAAAATAGCATCCCTATGGCTGCCGTGCCGGGTTCGTGATTTCGCGTAAATGCCGCGATTTGGTGGAAACCAGAATGGCCTTTGTTTAGCGGCTATATGTGAATCATGACTGAAAGCGGCGGTGCAGGAGGTCGATTCGAGACCAGCCCTAATATCCCCTCCCCTTTTTCCCTTCTCCATCGGCGATTTATAAGTGGTTTCGCAAAATTTAGATAACAAGTAGTTTGCTTCAGGTGGGGGCGACTAACCCGAGGCGGTGGTCCTGATTCATGAATAAAATACTTATTTTAATCTAAATGCCGAGTCCTGGTTAAGTTTGGAGCCGGTGTGCCGATAAAACGAGTCAACCTTAGCGGAATCGCCCCACTCCAGAATTCGTTTTAAACCCTAATCTTGCTGTTTCGCACGCTGCCGAATGAACGATCAGCCCCCATTCCAATACCGCATTGAGGTGGTTTGGGCTGCCGCCAGAGTCATTTTCTCTGCGGTCGTTTATCTTGTGGCTAGACTCGCGTTGCCACATGCCGCCGATTGTATTTTTTATTCATTAAGGATAAATAAGTTGTGTCGTAATTCGGCCAACAAGTCGGTCTACGCTAGGCCTGCTGTACGGTGGTTTTTGTGGAGTCCTGCTCAATTCAAATTCCACCGACCTGTTTTCGTTACATTGTTTTTTTTGTACGCCAGCGCCGCCAGCCCGCGGGCGCTGGCCGCGACATTCACTTCCACCTCCACAACCGGAACTAACACCTGGAGCTCGGGCACCGGCTGGGACTCCCCCCCCGTCAGCGGGCTCGACACCATCCTGACCTTCGGCAACGGCACGGCCTTGGTGGCAGCGGCGGCGGTCGTTTCAAACAACGACATCGGCGGGGTGTTTAAGCTGAACAGTTTAAACATGACCTACGCGGGTCCTGCCAGCGGTACCGCGCCGACGGTGACGATCTCGGGCAACCAACTGGAATTCATTAACAGCACGGGGGCCGTGGCTCCTAGCTTGTTCTTTAACACGACCGGCACGGTGAAACCTACGGTGACCATCAGCAGCGCCATTCTCTTCACCAACACAACCGCGATCACCACCACCACAAATGCCACCTTCAGCCAGGTACTATCCGGCTCTGGCGGTTTCACCAAAGCAGGCAGTGGAACGTTGATTGTCCAAAATAACGCCACCGCCTCGGGCGGCACTGCACTGGGCAATATCGGCGTGAGCGCCGGCATCCTGCAATTGGGTAACAACGGGGGCTTCGGTAGTCTTGGCAGCGGCACAATCACGCTGAGCGGGTCAGGCGGCTTGAACGTGTCGCGTGCCACCAATAGCTTCAACTTGGATAATACCATCACCGGCAGCACCAGCGGCGCGGTAAATTTTAACCTGAACAACAGCGCAACCCCAACTGCGTTTGCGGTGACCCTCACCAAGGCCAACACCTATACTGCCGCCACCAACCTCCAGCCCTTTTCAAGCGTCAACGTTGGCACACCGACGCTCAAGAATGGTATTGATAACGCGTTGCCCACCTCCACCGCGTTTACGATCAATACAATCTCCGGTTCTACCGCCGTGATGACCTATGATCTGAACGGTTTCGATCAAACCCTCGGCTCACTCGCCTCGGGTGCCAGCGTCACCACGAGTAACGGCAGCGTCACCAACTCCGGTGGCGCTAAGACGCTGACGATTTCGAATGCCAGTGGCACCACCACTTATGCTGGCCTGATTTCCGGTGCGGTTGCTCTGACAAAGTCCGGTGCCAGCACGCAAATCCTCTCGGGCACCAATAGCTACTCAGGCTTAACGACCGTGAATGGCGGAGTGCTTCAAATTAACAATGCCGGTGCCTTGGGCAGCACTGCGGCCGGCACCACCGTGAACGGCTCGGATGGTTCCGTTAACTTTGTGGGAACCACTTTGGTTTTGAACGGCGTCAGCATTGGCAGCGGTGAAGCTTTAACACTCGATACTGGGACGACGGCTAACTTCCGCGCTACCCTGCAGACCTCGGGTTCCACCGCCAACACGTGGGCGGGGGGCGTGGTGCTTGTTGGAAGCCGCATTGCGCAATTTCATTCCGGCACCACCGGCAACACCGGCAGCACTCTGGAGATTGCCGGCGCTGTCACAGGTCCTTCTTACAGCGGCAGTTTTAATCTTCGTGGCGTGGGCACGGGAACTCTTTCCGGCGGCGTAAGCCTTGGCAGCACCATTATCGTGCTGCTCGACGGTGGCACTTGGAACGTCAACACCACGGGTAACGTTTGGGGTGATACCTCGATCACCGCAGGCACCTTGGCGCTGGGAGCCGGTAATGCGTTACCAACGAGCACGGTCATCAATTTCAATTCGACTCTGGGCACTGTGAAACTCAACGGTTTCGACCAGACCGTGGCGGGCCTGACGAGTAGCGGCGGCGCAGGCAGCAATAAGGTCGTCAACGGCAACGCTACCGCCAGCACCTTGACGGTAAACAATAGCGCAGCCAACGCCTTCGCCGGCGTTCTCGGTGGTGTTGGCACCAATGAAAACAACTTCGGCCTGACTAAGCAGGGCAGTGGAACGCTAACCCTCAACGCCGCCAACACCTACACGGGGCTCACCACCGTAAACGCCGGCACGCTCTCCATCGGCAGCGGTGGCAGTCTGGCGAGCGGCAACGGGCTCACCCTCGGCGCGAGCGGTGCGGCTGAATTCGCCAATGCGGGCCAAACCCTCGGCGCGGTCAGCAACGCCAACACCGCAACCAACGCGCTTAATTTCAGTGCGTCGACCGGCACGGTGACCCTCGCCAGCTTGAGCGGCGCGGGTGACACCACCTTCGGCAGCACGGCTACGATCGGCACGCTGTCGGGCGGCACCGCCAACTTGAACGGCGCCACCAGCACGATCACGACCTTGAACGG
>CANIXX010000168.1 GCA_947471115.1 Opitutaceae bacterium
AATAAATAATTCAAATGAAAAATCAGGCGGCTGTTTCGAAAGAAGCAGCCGCTTTTTTATTTTATACTTAGAGATACCGCCGAGATTCAGTCTCTGTGGTCTGGTCGTCCCGCCGTTCACCTCCGCCAACGCCGCGCTCCCATTCACGACACCGCGCGCGTGGCACTCGCCCGCGACTGAAATCAGCCCATGTCGTGCGCCATCCTCATTCTCGCAGGCGGAGCCTCGTCCCGCTGGGGTCACCCCAAGGCGTTGCTGCCGTGGGGCTCGGATTGTCTCGTCAACCATCTCGCCAACACCGCGCTCGCCGCCGGGGGCTCTCCCGTCCTGCGGGTGCTTGGCGCTCACGCCAGTGCGATAGCCGCACGCCCCGCGCCCGAGGGCGTGCGTGATGTGGTTAACCCCCTGTGGGCACGAGGCATGGGAAGCTCGATCGCGATCGGGCTCCGGGAGGCGTGGCAACACGCGCCGTCCTTGCGCGGCGTCATGATCTTGCCTTGCGACCTGCCCTTGGTCACGGCGTCGCACCTGGACGACTGTATCCAACTCGTTACTCAAAACCCCTCTTGTATTGTTCAATCCGACTATGGCGACGGTTCCTTCGGTCCGCCCTCGGCCTTTGGCCGGGATTACTTTGGCGAGTTGCTTGCCTTAGATAACGACGAAGGCGGACGCCGCATCATCGAACGCCACGTAGAACACCGCGTGCGACTGCACTTCCCCGACGGGCGTTGGGATCTCGACTCCCCCGACGACCTCGCGCGCCTTCGGGCGTTTATGACCACTGCCACCACCCACTGAACCACCACTTTTCCAAAACCCATACCATGTCCCTCAAATTAACAGTCAACGGACACACCCACGACCTTGAAGGAGTTGATCCCACCACTCCCGTTCTCTGGGTTTTACGCGATCACCTCAACCTCGTCGGCACCAAATACGGTTGCGGACAAGGCCTTTGCGGGGCCTGCACCATCCACCTCGACGGTCAACCCGTGCGCTCCTGCGTGCTGCCTCTCTCCGCAGTCGCAGCTAGGCGGCTCACCACCATCGAGGGCCTCGCTCCTGACGGAAAACAGACGCCGCTACAGAAAGCCTGGTGCGACCTCGACGTGGCTCAATGCGGTTATTGCCAGGCCGGACAACTCATGAGCGCCACCGCCCTCCTCGCCCGCACACCGAAGCCGGCCGATGCCGATATCGACTCCGCCATGTCAGGTAACCTGTGCCGCTGCGGCACCTACACCCGCATCCGCAGCGCCATCCACACCGCCGCCACCGCCTCCTCCACATGAACCTCTCCGACATCGATCCCGTCACCTTTCCCCCCGTAATCGAGGCCACGTCGGCGATGGATCGCCGCTCATTCCTCAAGCTGGCCGCCCTGGCCGGCGGGGGCTTCGCACTCGCTCTCTACCTGCGTGGCCCGTCCGCGCTTGCCGCCGATGCTTCGCCCGCCGTCACGCCCGCCGGCGCCGAGGGCGACTTCACTCCAAGCCTGTTTATCCGCATCACCCCCGCCGGTGTGATCACGATCCTCGCCAGCAACCCCGAAGCCGGCCAAGGGGTGAAAACCGCGCTGCCCATGATCATCGTCGAGGAACTCGATGTCGCCTGGGAGCAAATCACCGTTGTCCAAGCCGGTCTCGATTCGCGCCTCGGTCGCCAGGTTGCCGGCGGCAGCCGCGCCACGCCGACGCACTACGATCCTTTCCGCAAACTGGGTGCCACCGCGCGCGCCCTGCTGGTCTCCGCCGCCGCCGCACGCTGGAGCGTTCCCGTCAACGAACTCAACACTCCGGGTGACGCGCGTGTGGTTCACACTGCCAGCGGTCGCTCCGCCACCTACGGCGAACTGGCCACCGCCGCCGCCGCGCTGCCTTTGCCCGATGAGAAATCTGTGGTGCTCAAAAACCCCGCCGACTTTCGTGTCATGGGGCGCCGCATCAGCGGCGTGGACAATCCCAGCATCGTCAAGGGTGCACCTTTGTTCGGCGTGGATGTGCGTCAGCCCGGCCAAGTTTTCGCCACCCTTGTCAAATGCCCTGTCTTCGGTGGCGTGGTGAAATCTGTTTCGTTGGACGCAGCCCTAAAGGCGCCCGGTGTGCTTGCCGCCTTTGTCGTGAAAGCCCCCGGCGTCGCCTCCGGAGTCGCCATCGTGGCGCGCTCGACATGGCAGGCGTTTAAAGCGCGCGACCTGCTCGTCATCGAGTGGGACGAGGGCCGCACCGCCGCCGAATCCAGCGCCGGCTTCGCCGCCGCCGCCGAAGTCGCGTGGAAAACTCCCGCCGGCCCGCTGATGCGCAACGATGGAGACTTCGAGAAGGCATTCGCGACTGATGGACTCGTCCGCGTCGAGGCCCGCTACTCGTATCCTTTTATCTCTCACGCAAACCTCGAACCGCAGAACTGCACCGCACTCTTTAAGGAGAATGGCCGTATCGAGATTTGGGCTCCCAGCCAGGCTCCCCAGCGCGGCTGCGATGACACGGCAAAGGCCCTCGGAATCGAGACAAGCGCAATTACCGTGCACCTCACCCGCATGGGAGGCGGGTTCGGCCGTCGATTGACCAACGATTTCATGGCCGAGGCCGCCGTGATCGCCCGCAGCTACCCCGGGGTACCGGTGCAACTCGCGTGGACGCGCGCCGACGACATGCAGCACGATTGGTATCGGCCTGCGGGATTTCATGCGTTGAGCGGAGCCGTAGACCCCGCCGGCAAGGTGGTGGCGTGGAGCGACCACTTTGTCACCTTCGCCGCCGGCTACGACACCGACAAGGTCGCCGGCGTCGCGACGCTTCGCCCCGACGAATTCCCCAGCCGCCTCGTGCCCCACTGCCGTATCCGGCAGACTCCGCTTCCGCACGGCATCCCGCTCGGCCCGTGGCGGGCACCCCGTGCCAGCGCGCAATGTTTCGCGCAACAATCCTTCATCGACGAACTCGCTCACGCCGCCGGTCGCGATCCGGTCGAGTTCCGACTCGCGTTGTTGGGCGAGCCTCGCGCCATCCCCGCCGAGGAAAAAGGCGCGCCGGTCTTTGATTCCGGTCGCATGGCCGGTGTGGTCCGTCTCGCTGCGGAGAAATCCGGTTGGGCGACCAACAAGCTGCCACGCGGACGGGGACGGGGAATTGCGTTTCATTTTAGTCACCTCGGTTATGCTGCCATCGTGATCGAAGTGACCGTCTCGAACGACGGCGAACTCACCATTGACCGCGCAGTCATTGCGGCGGATGTCGGACGCCAAATTATCAACCCCAGCGGCGCCGAAAACCAAGCCGAAGGCTCGGTCGTCGACGGCATCAGTTCCTCACTCGTGCAAGCTGTAACCATAGCGGCCGGCCGCGCAGAGCAATCCGGTTTCGGTGACATGCCCCTCTTACGGCTCAATCAGGCACCCAAGATCATCGAGACGCATTTTTTGATCACCGATAATCCGCCCACGGGTTTAGGTGAACCGGTGATCCCACCCGTGCCACCGGCCCTCGCGAACGCGATTTTTTCGGCAACCGGCCACCGCGTGCGCGATTTGCCGCTGAATCGCGCAGACCTGAGCTGGAGCTGAGCGTTTTTAATCAACGCCAACACACAGCCCATTGGTGGTAAGACAAACGCTCGGGATATCCCAGCCTCGCACGCTACGCCCGCCGCACCTCATGCCGTCTTTCGGCGGACATGCGAGACCTGAGCCGTTCACGTTTCCGACTACCTTCTCTTATGAAAACACAAAAAAACGCCTGCGAATTCGACCAAGAGCTAATCGACCTCTACGACTATTATGCTCACGGGCATATCGATCGACGGACATTTTTAGAACGCGCCGCCCGCTTCGCTGTCGGCGGACTTACCGCCCTCGCATTGTTAGATTTGCTCAGCCCAAGCTACGCGCTGGCTGCCCAGGTTCCCGAAGCCGACCCGCGTGTGGCCAGTGAACGCATCACCTTTTCTTCTCCCGATGGCCACCGAGAAGGCCGAGGTCTGCTTGTCCGCCCCGTCGGGCCCGTTGTTAGGCGGCCCGTCGTTCTCGTTGTGCATGAAAATCGCGGCCTTAATCCCTACATCGAAGACGTCGCGCGGCGGGTTGCACTCGCTGGCTTCATCGTATTCGCCCCGGATGCCCTGCACTCTCTCGGCGGTTACCCGGGCAACGACGACGAAGGACGCGCGTTACAGCAGAAGCTTGATCGTGATAAAATCATTGAAGACTTCGCCGCTGCCGCGCGCTTACTCAACTCCCACCACGAATCCAACGGTGCACTTGGCGTGGTCGGCTTCTGTTTCGGTGGTTTCATGGCCAACACCCTGGCTTGGCGTCTGCCCTCCATCGTAAAAGCCGCAGTCCCCTACTACGGCGGACAACCCACGGCGGAACAGGCGGCGCTAATCAAAGGTGCCCTCCTTCTTCACTACGCGTCCCTCGACACACGCGTGAATGCTGGTTGGCCCGCCTACGAACAGGCCCTGCAAGCGGCGAAAATTGACTACGAGGCGCACATTTATCCGGACGTTAACCACGGGTTTCACAACGACACCACGCCTCGATTCGATGAATCCGCCGCCAAACTTTCCTGGTCGCGCACAATCGATTTCCTTAACCGTAAACTCCGCGCCTAAACACGCCTGGTTACGAGGGAAACAGACACTCCGTATCCATTTTAAATTACACATAAGTCAATTGGCCGGCTGCTCGTGTTTGAATTTTTTCGATGAGGGCCGACGGCATATTGAATATTAATCAAATCACTTTTCCGCGTGGTTGGCACGACTGGCCTAATCGCTGCTAAAGGACGCTCGAACACCGATTACAATTCCAGATAACCACCCGCCCTCCGCTTAGCCTACTTTCCCACTCCTACCTACTATGAACGTTAACCTCCCGCTCGCATTCGTCATGGGTCAGTCTCCGATGGAACTCTTCGTCCACGGCGGCTGGATCATGTGGCCGATCCTTATCGTCTCCTTCGTTGCCGTTACCACCGTGGTGGAACGCATCCTGTTCCTGATGCGAGAAAATTCCCGCCGCCAACCGGAGCGTGTCGAGCAGATGCTCGATAAAGTTGAAAAGGGCGATTACGACGGTGCCCGCGGCATCGGCGAGTCTTCCACCGACTACGTCGCGCAGATCCTGGTGAGCGCCCTTACCCATCGTGAGCACTCCTTGAACAATGCGTTTACCCGCGCCGCCAACCAAGAGCTTAATCGCTACCAGCGCGGCATAGCCGTGTTGGACACTTGTATCACGATGTCCCCGCTGCTCGGTCTCCTCGGTACGGTGTTGGGCATGATGAATACCTTCGGCGCCTTGGGTGATGGCGACATCGCCGCCAACGCCGGCAAGATCACGGGTGGCGTCGGCGAGGCGCTCATCGCGACAGCCGCCGGTCTGCTCATCGCGATCATGGGTCTGCTTCCCTACAACATCTTGAACAGCCGCGTCGAAGAGGCCCGTCACAACATCACGGACGCCGCCAACGCGATCGAGCTCATGATCAAGAAGGAAGAAGCAGCCAAGGTCGCCTGATCAGTTAAACCCTAACTGACCTACCATCATGGCTGGCTCATCCGGAGGCAAAGGCCCAGGCGGCGCGAAGAGGGCACGCATCGATATCATTCCCTTGATCGATGTTATCTTCTTCCTCCTTGCCACCTTTGTTCTTTTCACCCTCTCGCTCAATACGAGTGGTGGTCTGGCCGTGGCCCTGCCGCAGACCCAGAGCAGCGAGCCACGCGATCCTTCGGGCTCCGTGACGCTGTCTATTCGGGAAGATGGCACCCTTGGCTGGGACAAGGAGCCCATCACCCTCGATCAGTTCCTCATCCGCCTGCAGGCCTACAAACAGACCACGCAGGACCCCAAGATCCTCATTAACGGCGATCAAGGGGCACTCTTCCAGCAAGTCCGCTACGTGGTGGATGAAGTCCGCAAGGCTGGCATCTCCAAGGTGCTGGTCGAGACCCGGATTCTACCCGCCAAATAATCGCGCAACCCGACGCCCACGCCATGTCATCCTCACCAGGAAGCTCGATCAAAATAGCAGAGGCGAAGAAGGCCCGCATCGATATCATTCCGCTTATCGATGTTATCTTCTTCCTCCTCGCGACCTTCGTCTTGTTCACGCTTTCGCTGAACAAGATCCAGTCGATGCAAGTCAACCTGCCTCAGGCCAGCGCGAGCGCTCCGAAAGACCTGGAAGATACGTCCGTCACCATCCAGCTCTCCGACGGAGACGCCGCTTACTGGAACAAGGAACTTATCTCCTTGGCCGAAGTTGCTCCTCGCCTCGCCAATTATAAAGCCAACACGCCCAGTGCGCGCGTTCTCGTCACCGGCGATGATCGCGCCCGCTACGGCGACGTCATAAAAGTGCTCGACGATGTCCGCCTCGCCGGCATCGCCACCGTAACCATTGAGACCGCCTACCGCGGGTCAGGTCGTTGAACCATGAGCCGTAATTCCATCATCGCCCTCCTCGTTTCCATCCTCCTTCACGGCGGTGTCGCTGCCAGCGGCCTGTTCTTCAAAAAGGGAGTGGTAGAAGAGGCTCCCTCGGCACCTGAAGTCCCGACCATCGCGCTCGACATGCCTCCTCCCCCGGAGCCCGAAGAACCCGAGGTCACTGAAGACGCACCCACAGAAGCGCCCACCGAAATCGCCGACATGGCCCCGCCGATGCAAAACGACGTGCCCTCCGCCGTAATCGATTCGCCCTTCGTGCAACAGCTCCAGGCTCCACCGCCTCCCGGGCTTAATCGTCCTTCAGGTAACATCGTGATCCCCACTAACACGCGTCCTGCCGTGGGCGGCGGAAAGCCTCTCGGGACCATCTTTGACATTTCCTCCCTCGATCAGCGCCCCGAAGCCCGCGTCCGCATCTCGCCGATCTATCCGTTCGAGCTCAAACGTGCCAAAGTCACAGGGCACGTCACGGTCGGTTTCATCGTGGATAGTAACGGCGATGTCCGCGACCCTTACATCATCAAATCATCGAGCGCCGCCTTCGAGCAGTGCGCGATCGACGCCGTCCTCAAGTGGAAATTCAAACCCGGTAAGAAAGGCGGCACCGCCGTTAACACGCGCATCGCCCAGCCGATTCCCTTTACCCTCAACAACGAGTGATCATGTCTTCCCGTCGCCATATAACCACTCTCCTCGCCCTCACCGCTCTGCTCGCCCTCACCACTCCTGCGCTGTTTGCCCAAGCCGAACTGCCCCGGAAGGAGCTCACCGAGAAAGTAACCACCGGTCTCGGTAAACTCGCACCGCTGCTCGAGGCCAAGGACTATCCGGGCGCCCTCGCGCTGGTTGAAAGCCTCGTACCG
>CANIXX010000169.1 GCA_947471115.1 Opitutaceae bacterium
CCTTGAAGGCGTTGTCGTAGCCCTCTTGCTCGGGAACCTTGCTCCAGTCGGAGAAGAAGTCGATGGGCTGCTTGATGTCCGGGTTCCAAACCGGCTTGGGCGTGTTGCCGTAGTGCTGGATGTAAACATCGCGCAGACCGGCGACAGCGGTGCCGTGGGTGCCGTCCACTTGCAGGGTGAGCAGGTCGTCGCGGCGAACGCGCACGTTCCAGGAGGCGTTGAGCTGCACGATGACGCCGTTGGTCAGCTCGAAGGTGGCGTAGGTGCTGTCATCGGCGGTGCACTTGTAGGGCTTTCCAGCCTCGTCAACGCGCTCTTCGATGTGGGTCGAAGCGAGGCAGTTCACCGACTTGATCGGGCCGAAGAGGTTGTCGATCACGTAGCGGAAATGGCAGAGCATATCGATGGCCATGCCGCCGCCGTCTTCGGCGCGGTAGTTCCACGAAGGACGCTGGGCGGGGATGTTGTGCCCCTCGTAAACCCAGTAGCCGAACTCGCCGCGCACGGAGAGGATTTTGCCGAAGAAGCCCTGTTCCATCAGGCGGCGTAGTTTAACCATGCCGGGCAGCCAGAGCTTGTCTTGAACAACACCGTTCTTCACGCCGGCTTTGCGGCAGATTTCGTACAGGGCAACCGCGTCGGCGGTGGCGATGGCGGTGGGCTTTTCGCAATACACGTGCTTGCCAGCCTCGGCGGCCTTTTTCACGGCGGCGAAACGGTGCAGCGTGGTCTGCGCGTCGAAATAGATCTGGTACTGCGGATCCTTGAGGACGGCGTCCAGGTCGGTGGTGTATTCTTTAACCGAGCACAGGGCGGTGAGCTCTCGCAGTTTGTCTTCGCTGCGGCCCACGAGGATGGCGTGGGGCATGATGATCTCGTCAGGGGAGACGCGCACGCCTCCTTGTTTGATGATGGCGTCGATGGAACGCAGCAGATGCTGGTTTTTGCCCATGCGTCCGGTGACGCCGTTCATGATGATACCGATTTTGTGGATTTTCATAGGGTGAGGGTTAGAGGAAAGGAAACGGGAAAGGGTGAGAAAAAGGGATGAAGGGAAACCGACTACTTAGACTTTGGTTTTGTAGGCGGTGAGGATGTCGGCGAGGAACTGGTCCTGGTCACGGGCCCAGTGGCGGGTGGAGAAAATCTCCACCTCGATCGGGCCGTCGAAACCGGCTTTCTCGACGAGGCCGCGAATGCCGGGGATGTCGATGCAGCCTTCGCCCATCAAGCCGCGGTCGTTCAAGAAGTCCGCCGTGGGCGTCATCCAATCGCAGACGTGGAAGCCGATGATACGGCGGCCGGCGCGGGCGATTTCAGACTCCAATTGAGGATCCCACCAGATATGGTAAACGTCGGCGGCTATGCCCAGCCAGGTGTCGCCGAGCTGGTCGATCATGTCGTTGCACTGGCCGATGGTATTGATCGCGCTGCGGCAATCGGCGTACATCGGGTGCAGCGGCTCTAGGGCGAGTTTAACTCCGGTTTGGCGGGCGTGATCGAGGCAGGCAGCGACGCCTTCGGTGATCTGGCGGCGGTTTTCTGGCAGGCTGAGTTCGGGGCGAGCGCCGCAAACGAGCACGACTTGGGGCGCGCTGACGGCGGCGGCTTCATCGAGGGCACGACGGGTGTCGTCGAGGGCGGCGGTGCGTTCAGCGGCGTTGAGGCCGGGGAAAAAACCACCGCGCACCAGTGAGACGGCGTTCAGGCCGTTGTCGGCGAGCATGGCGCGGGATTCGGCCAGCGGGCGACCTGCGAGCCATTGGCGCCAAACACCGACACCGGGGACGCCGGCGGCGGAGAACTTGGCGACGGCTGTGGGAAGGTCCCACGGCTTGGTCGTCATCGTGTGGATGGCGAGACGGGAGAGGTTGTCCATGACGAGGAAAACTTAGGCGAAGAACGTGTAGTAGGGCTGGCCCTTGTTCAGGCGGTTGAGATAAACCGCCAGTTCCATCGCGTGGTAATCGCCCCACATCGAGGACTCGCCGTACGGCGCCTTGCCGGCGTCAGGGGTGTAGTCCCAACCGTTGGGCTGGTGGTAGATCGAGTGGAGGATGAGGCCCTGGTGCTTGGGATCGGTGGAGAGGTAGGGCTCGCTGAACAAGGTTTTCGCAACCGTGAGGCCGGCTTGCAGGTAACGAGCAGCGCGGACGGTGTCGCCCTTGCCTTGCAGGTAACGGGAGAGGCGGAGCAGACCCTGGGCGTCGATGGCGGCGGCGGAACTGTCGACCGGCTCGTAGGCGTTGTACGGATCGGCGGGGCGGTTTTGGTAATCGCCCAAAAGGTGGATCTTGGGGGCGCCCGTGTCCCAATAAGGGATACCGCAGGTCGGGGTGTTGGAGATGTAGTGCTCGGCGGTGGCGATGGCGCCCTTGAGCATCATGGCCTCCAGCGCGGCGCGGCCGCCAAAAGGAGCGAGCTCGGCGTCGGTGATCTCGGCGAGGAATTCGAGCTCTTCTGCAAAGCCGAGCAGCGCCCAGGCCTGGCCGCGGGTCCAGGTGGAGAAACCGGTGTAGCCTTGCTGGGAATTGGGGCAGCGGAAGGCGCCGTCTTTGACGTTGAAAATCGCCTCGTGGGCGGTGCGGCCCGACTCGTCGTAACGGTCGCGGCCCTCGCCGTAGAACACGTTAAAGCGGGCGGTGTTGGTGATGTGCTGGAGGGCGCGGTCGAGCAGGTTAACCGGTTTGTCGCCTTCGCTCATGAGCACGTGGCCGAGGCGGTGCGCCACCATGAGGATGCGGCAGGAACGGATCGTATCCACGAACAGCGAGTGCGCGCCGTTAAAGCTGTGGATGTAACCGGGCTGGCCGGGGCGGTCGGTCCAGCGGGCGGCCTGGATGGCACCGCTGGTTTTGAGCGCGAGCTCGTAAAAGTTCTTCTCCCATTCGTTGGCGGGCAGACGGCCTTCGCGCAGCAGGCGCAGGAGATTGCCGTAGGTGGAGAGATTATTGAAACCGTGGTCGTGCACGCCGATGTGGGAAACGTGCGAGGCCATTTTGCTCACGGTGCGGGAGCGGCCCGAGGCGAGGCTCTCGGTGTCGCCGGTGGCGTCAAAGTGCAGCAGGGCGATGCCGTAGCGGAAACCCTCGGTCCACTCGGTCCAGCCGCGCGTGGTGTAGCGGCCGGCGACGGTGAAAACGGGCGAGCCCTTGGTTTCGTCGTAGTCGCGGTCGAGCGAGGTGATCTTGGTTTTGGCGACCGCGAAAAAGCGGTCGAGGGCGGGGGCGAGGGTGGCGGGGGTGAGCGTCGAATCGAGGTGGATCATGGCGGGTTATTTAGAAAAAACGGGGTGGGCGCGGGGCGGCCGGGATTAGAGGCTGCGGAGGTGGAAACCGCCATCGATGTTGATGACGTCGCCGGTTGAGAACGGGAAGTGGCCGGCGACAATCGCGGTGACAGCGCGGCCGAGATCGGCCGGGGTGCCCCAGCGCTTCTGCGGGACGAGACCGCCGGCGATGAGCGCGTCATATTTGGCGGTCACGCCCGAGGTCATGTCGGTGGCCATGATGCCGGGGCGCAGCTCGATCACGCTGATGCCGTCGCCAGCAAGGCGGTTGGCCCAGAGCTGGGTGGCCATGGCGACGCCCGCCTTGGAGATGCAGTATTCGCCGCGATTGACGGAGGCGACCGTGGCGGAGAGCGAGGTCACGAAGATGAGTTTATAGCCGTCGGGAAGGAGCGATTGGCCGAGGTGGGCGAGCCAGTATTTGGCGACCAACTGGGTGAGGAAATAAGGCCCCTTGAGGTTAACATCGATGACCTCGTCGAAGATCTCCTCGGTGGCTTCGGTGAGGTCAGCTCGTATACGGGGGGCGATGCCGGCGTTGTTCACCAAAGCGTCGATACGGCCGAAGGCGGCCATGGTGCCATCGAACAGGGCTTGACGGCCGGCAGCTTGGCCGAGGTCGCCGGCGACGGGAATGAAGCGCTGGTCGGGGGAGATGGCTAGGGCTTGGCAACGCGCCACAGTCTCGTCGGCTGCGGCGCGGTTCGAGCCGTAATGAACGGCGACGCTTACGCCGAGAGCGGCGAGGGATTCGGCGACACCACGGCCGAGACCGCGACTGGAACCGGTGACAAGAACGACGGCTTGGGGATTCATGGGGTAAACTATAGCGGGGTTTTGAAAATGGGGTGAGGACAGAACTGAATCAAATTAGCACTTTTCCGACTTTAAATTAAGATTACTCGAAATTAGACCTGTGTCATGAAGTTGAGAAATTTACGCCCGTTGTATGCCCATAGCTTGGATATTCGGGTGGGGAAATTGCGCGTGATGCGTTTCGCTTTGAACCGGCATTTGCCGGAAAAAGGCTGGGTGGAAACGCACCGGCACGCGCACGGTCAGTTTTTGCTTTATTTGACGGGTACGGGGACGCAGTGGGTGGGTGGGCGCAAAGAGGCGGTCCAGGCGGGACGGGTGTTTTATTTAGCTCCGGGGTGTGAGCACGCGTTTGTGGAGGATGCGGGCGGTAAACCGTTGTGCCTAGCGCTGGATGTGAGTGTGCCCGGCGAGACGGCCAGTGGGCAGGCGATGCTGGCGCAGGGCGAGTTAAACGAGCTGCGGAGGGCTTTGACGGAGCTGCGCGGGTGGAGCGAGGGCGAGGCGGCGCAGGTGCGGCCCGGGGAGGCGGGCGCGGTGCTGATGGTGTTGGACGTGTTGATGCGGGCTGTGGGGCTGCTCAAAGAACGCAAAGGGGCCGAGGGTACGGTGGTGCGGCGGGCAAGGGCGGTTTTTTCCGGCGTGGACGGAGGCGGGGAGGGGTTTCCTGTGGCGAAGCTGGCGGAGCGTGTGGGCTATCACCCCGATCACCTGACGCGGTTGTTGAAAAAGGAAACCGGCATGACGGCCGGGCAGTTACGCGCGGCGTTGCGGCTCAAGCGGGCGCAGGCTGAGTTGGAAGCGGGCGCGACGGTGGCGGAGGCGGCGGAGCGCAGCGGGTTTGCCGACGCGAATTATTTCACGCGCTGGTTCAAGCGGCAGACTGCAAAAACGCCCCGGGAGTGGCGCGCAGGGCGTGAGTAGGTTCGGCATTTTTAACCGCAAAAAACGCGAAATGACGCGAAACTCGAGCCGCGGAATTAAGCCGGTTCGTTTTTGCGTCATTTTGCGTCTTTTGCGGTTAACATCTGGGTAACGGGGGGGCGCGATTGGGCCGATTCCGCCGATAACAAGCCTGGGCTTAAGCGGTGGGTTAGTTCGTGCACGTTTGGCCCTCGCCTGCGGGGCGCGGCGGGTTTTGGGTGAGGAGCTTAAAGCTCATGACTGCTGCCGTCACCGCTCCTATCGCCTACTCAGCCCTTGGCCAACGTGCCCAGCCTCCGACCATCGCACGCTTGATGGCGCTCATGCTGGAAAACCCCAAATTGCTCTCGATCGCCGCCGGGTTCACCGACACCCGCTCGTTGCCCGAGTCTGCGGTGCAGGCCGCCGCGGCAGCCTTGGCGGCCCGCCCGAGTGAACCGGATCACCTCCAATACGGCACC
Source organism: Opitutaceae bacterium (assembly GCA_947471115.1). Lineage (GTDB taxonomy): Bacteria > Verrucomicrobiota > Verrucomicrobiia > Opitutales > Opitutaceae > Rariglobus. The sequence goes on from CANIXX010000169.1 coordinate 5,491, forward strand.
AACCAGGGCCGCCCCAAACTGCGTGCGTTACTCGCTGATCGCCTGCTGGCGCTGGAGTCGGTGGACGCGAGCGCCTATGCCGCGCCGATACGGGCAAACTTTTTTATTACCAATGGATCCCAGCAGGCGCTCTACCTGGCGATGCAGGTGTTGTGTGATCCGGGTGACATCGTGCTGGTGGACCGGCCGAGCTACTTCGTTTACCTGGAAATGCTGGTGGGCTTAGGCGTGCAGGCGCGTTCGCTGCCCGTGGATGCCGCTGGGCGAATCGATGGGCCCGCTTTGCGCGGCCTGCTCGGCGACTTGCGTGATCGCGGTGAGCTCGCGCGACTCAAGGCGGTTTATTTTGTCAGCTATTTCTCCAACCCCTCGGCGCGCAGTTTCGATGAGGCTGAGAAAATCGTCATCGCCGAGGCGCTCACGGGCGCCGGTGCGATCGTGCCGGTGGTCGAGGATGCTGCTTACCGTGAGCTGTATTATACAACGCCGCACGCCGCGCGCAGTGTGCTGAGCCTGCCCGCCTGGGCCGCCTTTCCCAAGCTGTACCTTTCGACCTTAACCAAGCCCTTTGCGACGGGATTAAAGGTGGGCTACGGCACCTGCTCGGACGCAGGTCTGGTGGCCAAAATGCTTCACGTTAAAGGTCACCACGATTTCGGTACGGCCAATTACAATCAGGCTCTGCTCGAGGAGGTCATCGCTCACGGTGGTCTGGATGCGCAACTTGCCGTGGTTCGGCCGGTGTATTTTTCAAAAATGCGCGCCCTGCACGATGCGCTGATCGCGGCCGGACTCCCGGCGCTTGGTTGGCGCTGGGCCGTGCCGGGTGGCGGGTTGTACCTGTGGCTGGAGGCTCCGGTCGCGCTGGATACGGGCCTGGATTCGGCGTTCTGCCGGGCCTGCGTCGAAGCCGGTGTGCTCTACGTGCCCGGCGAACTATGCTTCGGTGACGATGCTCCAAAGAATTTTGTGCGCCTGAGTTTCGGCGTACTCGGCGAGGTCGATTTGGCGGAGGCCGGCCGCCGCTTTGCCTCCGTGGCCAAGCGCTTCGCCTAAGGGCAGGGGGGCGGTCACTCGATCACCACGACCAGCGGCCGGTGATCGCTCGCCAGTCCGACCTCCGCGGTATCGTGGATGCGCCCCGCGCCTCCGCGAACGCGTGGGCTCAGACCGGGCGAAACCAGAATGTGGTCGACGCGCGAGTAGGAGTCTTCGCGGCGATAGAAATGCGACCAGACGTGGCCGCGGCTATCAGCCGCCGGAAGCCATTCGGTAATCGTCGTCTGCCCCCGTGTTAACAACGCCTTCAGCGGGCGGCTGGTGCGGTTATCATTAAAATCGCCCAGAATCATAAACGCAGCCGTGGCCGGGGAGGGGAACACTTTCAGCACCTGGTCGCGGATCGCCACCGCTTCGCCGGCGCGTTGCAGCGCCGATGACGGATCATCCGCCCGGCTGGTGAAACGGCTTTTCAAGTGGGCGACAAACAGGGTCAGCTCTCCGCCCTGCGTCGCGACGCGCACCTCCAGCAACCCGCGTTTCACCAGCTCTGTTTTGGCGAAATATTTGAAGCCCAGGTCGGCGTGTGGCGTGACCTGCGTGAAGGCCCGCTTGGATAAAACAGCGATTTTGCGGTCGGGATCGGCGGCGGTCACGACGGCGGCGTAAGGGTAGTCGAGCCCTTCGCTGAGCAAGTCGCGCCGCAGCTCGCTGAGAAACGCGTCTCCGCCGACTTCCTGCAAGGCGATCACATCGGCGTCGAGCTGGTGAATGACCTGGCGC
>CANIXX010000170.1 GCA_947471115.1 Opitutaceae bacterium
CGGCATAACCAAGAACGGACTCCCCGTGACCATCAGCTTCTTCGGTCCCGCCTGGAGCGAGCCCAAGCTGCTCGGTTACGGCTACGATTTCGAACAAGCGACCAAGGCCATCGTGCTTCCCAAGCACACGCCCGCCCTCGCCTCCGACATTGTCACTTACTGAGCACATTTTCCCCCACCACCTATCAACCGTTAATCGCCCTTCGTAAGTTCACATGCGTCCTCACTCAGCACTCATCGCTTCCGCCGTCCTCTCTGTCCTGGCGATATCCGTTTCTGGCCTACAGGCCCAAACGCCCTCACGCCTCGAAAACTGGTCGCCATCCAAGATCAAGCCACCTCGCATCGACCACCACATCCGCTCCACACCCGAGAATCTCGCTTGGGGCTGGCTCGGTTCCGACACTCAGCCTGTCTATCGCGTCAAGTCGGGCGACATCGCCAAGATCGACACCATCAGCATGGGCGGCATGCGTGACGATAACTACCAGGAGTTCCTCAAGAATTTAGATATCCCCCTCGACCACCCTGTCGTGAAGGAAATGATCGCCGCACGCCTTCAAGTGCAGCCCTCGGGTCTACCCGCCGGCACTGGCGGTCACATGCTCACCGGTCCGATCTACATCGAAGAGGCCGAGCCCGGCGACGTGCTGGAGATTCGCATCTGGGACAACCAGTTCCGCGTGCCCTACGGCAACAATGGCGCCGGCCCCGGCAGCGGCGGTCTCCCCGAGTTGCTCACCAAGCGCGAGCAGAAGATTTACACCTACGATTATTCCAAAGGGTGGGCCAATTTTAACGACGACATCAAAGTCCCCCTCGAACCGTTCATGGGCGTGATGGGCGTAGCTCCTTCCAAGGCGCAGGCCAACCGCGTCGGTTCCCGCTCTCCCGGCAACTTCGGCGGCAACATCGACCTCCGCGACCTCACCTCCGGCAGCCGCATGTTTGTTCCCGTTCACGTCAAGGGTGCCTTCTACTTCACCGGTGACGCCCACGCCGCCCAAGGCGACGGCGAGATCACCGGTCCAGCCATCGAGACGTGCCTTACCACTGTCCAGCAGTTCATCGTTCACAAAAACAAGAAACTGAAGACCCCCTACTTTGAGACGCCGACCCACTACATCGTCATGGGCATGAACGTGGACCTCGACCTCGCCATGAAGATGGCGATGCAAGAAACCAACGACTGGCTCGTCGAAAACAAGGGTCTGACCAAGTTCGAGGCCTACTCCCTCTCGTCCGTAGCCGTCAGCTACCGCAACACCGTGATCGTCAATGGCAACCTCGGCATGCACGGCATGATCCCGAAGAGCCTCTGGATCAAAGACAAGTCCCCCTACTGGTACACCACCGAAGGACTTTAAACGGGCTAATCGCCTGGCGGGCCTCACCTAGTTAGGCCGGTTCGTAGTTATCACGTCTGCCCCGGGCAACGGGTCCAAAACCTGCTAACTTCCCAACCGGCCATGTCCGTCTTCACTCGTAACGCGTTGGTTTCCTCCCTCGCCCTTGGGCTCGCCGCCCTGGGACAAGGTTGGATGCTACGGCAAAATTGGCCCGGCTTCCTGCCGGGCCTCTTTTTTGTCGCGCTCTGGTGTGCGCTCACCGCCTCCGCACAACCGCTTTGGTCACGCCTGCACGTTTCCGTCGACACTCCGCCTCCGAATCGTCTCCGCCGACTCCTCTTTCCCGCCGCTGCTCTGCTGCACGCCGCGCTTGCGTTTCTCATCGCGCGTTCGGCTGTTCGCCTCCTCCTCGCGCCGCCTACGGTCACGACCACTCCGGTCTTCGACTCGCGCGTCCACCTCGTCGGCCTTTCGCTCCTCTTTGTTCTTTTTTTCCTGCGTCATTTCTTGGACACAGCCAGCGCCGGTCCGCGTCGTGACCCGACGCCGGCTCTTCACCTCGTCATCGGCTTGCTCGCGCTTCAATCAGTCGTTGGGCTGCTCGCGCCATTTTTCCCTGCTGCGCCACTCGCTCTCTACGTCAACCGCGGTACAGCCGCGATTGCACTCTATCTTCCGCTCGAATGGTGCGGGGCCCTCGCGTTTCGCGCGTTTCAGTCTCCACGGCGTCGCCAACTCGCGCCATTTTCCGGGCTGAGCCTCGCGTCATCGGCGCTCCTTGGCGGTCGCTCCCCGTTTGCTACCTTCGCCGCCGCGCTGCAGGAGTCGCTCGGTCTGGAATTGCGCGGATCCTGGCTAGCTAGCTGGTTAAAACTATATCTGGAGCCGCTGCTCTTGCTGCTCTTGCTCGCCTTGTGGTTGTCATCGTCCTTGGTCGTCGTGCCGCTGGGCTCCGAAGCCGTGCGCGTGCGCTGGGGGCATTTTCAACCGGTGCCGCTCGGACCTGGGCTTCACTTCATCGCACCGTGGCCGATGGAGCGCACCCGCCTCGTGCCGGTTGCGCGGGTCGATACGTTTGCCCTGGGTTATGATAAAGATCTCGGCGGCGCGATGCTCTGGGCCGAGCCGCATTTTTGCGGCGAACGCAATCTTCTCGTCGGCAATGGCGAGCAGTCCCTCACCTTCAACGTCCCAGTGCAATTCAGCCGGCCCGACGCCCTCGCCATCGAACGCGCCGGCCCCGCCTTGCCGGCGCTGCTCTCCAATCTCGCCTTCCGCGAACTCCTCCTTGCCACCGCGCCGCGCGAGGGATTTGCCATCATGACGACCGAGCGCGAAACCATCGCCCGCGAGGTGCAGGCCGGTCTGCAAACCGCCGCCGATCGGTTCCGCCTCGGCGCGCGCATTCACCACGTGGGCCTCAAGGACATCCACCCGGCCGTCGAGGTCGCCCCCGCCTTCCAAGAAGTGATCAGCGCCCGCGAACAGCGCCGCATGATGGTCGATCTCGCGCAGGCCAACCGCATCACCAGCCTGGCCGAGGCTCGCAGCGAGGCCCACCGTCTGCGTCGCCAGGCCGATGGCGCGACCACCGAGCGTCTCGCCGCCGTCGCCGGAGAAGCCGCCCGCCTCACCGGCAAAGTCGATGCCCGCCGCGCCTCGCCCGACCTTTTCGACCTCCAAAGCCGTCTCTCGCTCACCGAGGAAATCGTGCCGCGCGTGCGTCTCTTCCTAACGCGCGGCGACGAGTCTTCCCCCGCTCCGCTCACCCTCGACTACCGCGAGGGCTCCGCCTCCTTCCCGTGATGAAACCTCTCTTCCTCAGCCGTCTCGTGCTCGCCCTGCTGCTCGTCGCCCTAGCCGGCTACGGCGCATTTTGCTTTCAGGTCGCCGAGACCGAGTCCGCCATCGTCACGCGTTTCGGCCGCCCCGTGCGCGTGCTCACCGACCCCGGCCTTGGTTGGAAATTACCTTGGCCGGTCGAGAGCGTCGTGCGCATGGACGCTCGCCTGCAACTCCTCGAAGGCCGGCTCTCCGAGGCGCTCACCGCCGACAAACGCAACGTCATCCTCCCGTTCTTCGTCGTCTGGCGCATCGAGGACCCGCTCGCCTGGCTGCGCTCGACCCAGGGCAACGTGATCGGTTTTCAAGCCAACCTCGATGGCGTCGTCACCAGCGCTCGCAACGCCGCGCTCGGCCGCCATCCGTTTGACCAACTCGTCTCCGTGCGCCCGGGCGAAGTGCGCTTGGCCGACATCGAGGCGGAGATCACCGCGGCCGTAGCCAGGCCCGTCCGCGAAACCTTCGGTGTGCGCGTCGAGCTCGTCGGTATCAACCAACTCGCCCTGCCCGCCGCCAACACGCCGTTCATGTTTGATCGCATGCGTGCCGAACGCGCCCAGTTCGCCGCCGCCTTCCGCGCCGAGGGTCAGCGCGAGGCCGAAGAAATCCGCACCGCCGTCGAGGTGGAAAAAACCAAGCTGCTCGCCGAGGCCCGCCAATACGCCGACCAACAGCGCGGCGAAGCCGAGGCCAAGGCCGCCCGTATCACCGCCGACGCCTATCGCCAAGATCCGGAACTCTTCCGTTTCCTTCGCGAGATCGAGGCCCTCCGCGTGGTCGCCGGTCGCAACGTCACGCTCATCGCCGACGACCGCACTCCGCCGTTTCACCTGCTGCGTCCGACCGCGAACGCCCCGGCCACCGCCAAATGAGCGTGCCGTCCGAAGTCGCTCGAGTTTCCCACGTCGAGGTTGCGGTGCGCCGCACCCTCGGGCTGTTGATCGTGCTCTTTGTGGGCGTGCTGGTCTCCTACCTCGCGTCGGGTTGCCACTTCATCAAGCCGGGCGAATCCGCCTTGGTCCTGCGTTTTGGCCGCATCCTGCCAAAAACCCACGGTGCCGGCCTGCTCCTCGCTTTTCCCGCTCCCATCGACCAGGTCGTGCGCCTGCCCACCGGTGGCCCGCGCGAGCTCATCCTTGACGGCTGGCGCGCCCGCGACTTGCCACGCAGCACGGTTAACGAAACTGAGTCCGGCCCGCTGCGCCACCAACTCCATCCAGCGCGCGATGGCTACACGCTCACCGCCGATTCCAACATCCTTCAAGGCGCGTTCACCGTTCGTTACCAAATCACCGACCCAGCTCGCCATTACCGGATCGCCCCCGATCCCGCCGCCGTGCTCACACGGCTTTTTCACCACGCCGCCACTCGCGTGCTTGCCCGGACTCCCGTCGATGCAGTCATCCCAGCCGGGCTCGATTCTTTCCGCGACCAGACGCTCGCCGAACTGTCCAAAACCGTCGCCGCGCTCGACCTTGGACTGGTTATAGTGGGTTTTGAGATACGCGAACTACTCCCGCCGCACCCGGTGCTACCCGCCTTCCAAGACGTTAACAGCGCCAAGGTCGAAGGACGCACCTACGTCGAGGAAGCCCGCGCCCACCGCGCCCGCACCGAGCAACTCGCCCGGGGCGAGGCCGCGACCCTACGCGCCCGCGCCGCCGCCGAGGCCGCCGCGACTCTCACGCGCGCCCAAGGTGCCGCCGATGGCTTCGTCTCGATTTTATCCGCCGTAAAAGACTCGCCGTTGGATTTCCGTTCGCGTCGCCTCGCCGAGTTGCGCGAGGAGGTCCTGCCCAAACTGCGCCACACCACGCTGCATCCGAATTCGCCCGCGCCGGCGATTCTGATCCGCCCGATCGCGCCTGAATCCCGATGAAAGCCGCCGCGCTCCTCGCCGACCCTTCCGGCCTGCTCTCGTTGCCCGTTCGTCTCGCGACGGCGCTCATCGGGGTTTTCGCCTTGGTGCTGTCGTTGGCTCTGCGGGTGCTCGCGCCCGGCACCCCTGAGTTGCCGGCGTTGGCCGCTCTATGCGCGTGGATCGTCGTCGCCTTACCGGTCTTCGCCGGTGCCACCCGGGGACTGCTGCACCGCGCGCCAACGCTTAATCCACATTACCTCGACCAATTCGTGGCCCTCGCGCTTCTCGGTTGCCTCACCGGCGGACGCTACGCGACCGGCGCGTTGGTCGCGATCATCCTGGTCTTCGGCCAAATCCTCGAAGAGCGCAGCGTGCGCGGCATGCGCGAGGCCGTCGAAGGACTCGGTCGCCTTGCCCGCGTGCCCGCCCGGCGTTTACGAGAAAAACTCGTCGAGTCGGTCGATGCCGACACGCTTCGTCCGGGAGACGTCCTTCGCGTTCTACCCGGTGAACTCATCCCGGCCGACGCCCGTATCTTGATCGGCAGTTCCGCAATTAACCAGGCGGCGATCACCGGCGAAAGCCTTCCGTTTGATGCCAAGCCGGGCGACGAGGTTTTTGCGGGCACGCTCAACCTCTCCAGCCCCATCGAAATCGAAACCCTGCGCGTTTCAGGCGAGACGGTGATCGGTCGCGTCCACGCGATTCTGGCGGCCGCCGGCGAGGATCGCCCGCTGGTCGCGCGTCGCGTCGATGCTTGCCTGCGTTACTACACGCCGGCCGTGCTGCTCCTCACCGGCATCGCTTGGATGCTCACGGGCGACCTCGACCGCGCCGTCTCGGTTCTCGTGATCTGCCTGCCGTGCGCGTTCATCCTTTCCGGTCCTTCCGTGATGGTCGCCGCGCTCGCAGTGTGTTCACGCCACGGAATTTTGGTCAAAACCCCGCGCCACTTTGAAACCGCAACCAAGCTCGATACAGTGGTTTTCGATAAAACGGGCACCCTGACCGAGGGCCGCCTCACGGTAGCGGCGGTCCGAGCACTCACCGAAGCGCCCACGGCACCGTTACTCGAACTCGCCGCCCAACTCGCCGCAGCCTCACAACACCCCGTCGCCCGCGCCATCGCCAAGCTCGTCCAACCCGCAGTTGGGTCGGCCCAAGAGGTGAGTGAGGTTCCCGGCCGGGGGTTACGTGGCGTGATCGACGGGCGCGTCGTGCTCGTCGGCTCGCCGATTTGGATGCAGGAAAACTGCGTCACGGTCCTTAACACGTCCGAAGAAACGGCAGGCCATCGCACGGTTTTCACCGCGATCGACGGCCTGCCCGTGCTCGCTTTCGATCTCGCCGACACCATTCGACCCGAGGCCAAACAGGTGGTCGCCACCCTCGCCGCTGCCGGACTGGGGCACTCGCTCATGCTCACGGGCGACCACTTGGCCGCCGCCCGCTCCATCGCCACCGCCGCCGGTCTTTCGGCGTGGCGGGCGGGTTGCCTCCCTGAGGAAAAACGTGACGCGGTCCTCGCTCTCCGCGCAGAGGGCCGACGGGTCTTGGTGGTGGGCGATGGCGTGAACGACGCGCCCGCCCTTGCGGCCGGGGATCTCGGCATCGCCCTCAACCACTCCGGCGCGCATATCGCGGTGCAGACCGCCGACGTGGCGCTGCTTCACGACGACCTACGCCACCTGGTCGATTTTGTACACATTTCGCGCCGCGCCCTGAATCTTGTGCACCAGAATCTTGCGGTCGCAGGGCTCTTTATTCTGGTGAGCCTCGCTCTCACTGGACTCGGCCTCGTGGGTCCGCTCGCGGCGGCGCTACTTCATGAAGCGGGCGCTTTTTTCGTTCTCATCAACAGTTCCCGACTCCTCCGCTACGAATCCTGAAACCCTTGCTGTCACCATTTCACCACTCCGCCCCTGCATCGCCCTACTTGCGCTTCTGCCATCGGACCCGCCGCGCCGCTAACCACGCCCGCCGTGCGCGTGCAGTCGAATTTCCGCTTTCCGTCCACGAGCTGACGAAAGCTTCGAGTGGGTTCCTGCGCGACACTTGAAATCGCTTAAACTCTCGCGGTTAAGCTCCAGAACTCCGGCGTTGGGCACGAAGACTGCATACTGATTTAAATATGTCTGACTGGCCCCGACTCCTGGCGTTTGCCAAAGGTCACTTTGGAGCAGGTTTGGCGTTGGCAACTCTCGTAGGTCGAGAG
>CANIXX010000171.1 GCA_947471115.1 Opitutaceae bacterium
GGGCGTTCGTCGGCCTGGAGGGCATTATCAGCAAACGTCTGGGCCAGCGCGGGCTCGGCTTTGGTTCCATCCAGTCGCAGCAGGATAATGGCGATGCGATGAGCGCCGAAAACATCATGAAGTCGATCGAACCGGGCGACCTGGTGCGCTTCGGTATGATCCCGGAGTTCATCGGTCGTTTGCCAGTCGTCACGGTATTGGAGCCGCTACAGGTGGCCGACCTCGAAAAGGTGCTCGTGCGCACCAAGAACGCCATGGTGAAGCAGTATTCCAAGCTCTTCGCTATGGATGGGGTCAAACTCAAGTTCACTCCCGATGCGATCAAGGCCATTGCGGTTAAGGCAGTCGAGTTGAAGACCGGCGCTCGGGCTCTGCGTTCGATCATGGAGAATCTCATGCTGGAGGTCATGTACGAGCTACCCAGTCGCGACGACGTGATTGAAGTGGTTATCGATTGCTCTGTAGTGGCCGGCAAACGCCGTCCGATCCTCCGTAAATCCGGTAAGGGGGAGAGTTCCTTGGACGCCGCCTGAGGTTCTGCGACGTTTTCGGTATCAGTGGGCCGATCACTTTCCCTGATTCGTCGCTTATAAGAGGGGATTTCCATCGTGAAACAGATTCCGTCCCCCCCCCCCCTTTTTTTTCAGTCGCTTTTAGCGTGTGCGTGGCTGGTTAGGGGGCTGGCTCCATGCAAAGTGACGATGTCTCGACCAACCACGGTGCTGGCGGGCCGACCGTGCGAGTCGTCTTCCGTGCAAGCCATTCTCCATCGAGTAGTAGGTTTTGGGTGACAGTCGGTATACCGCGTTCGTTTCGGTGCATCATCGCTACGATAAAATCGAGGGCGGCGCGGCCGATTTGATGGTCGTTTTGACTCATGCCACTCAGCATTGGCTCAGCCGGATCGATGTTAAAGTAGGCCAGGCCGATGTCTTCTGGGATGCGGAATTTACGCGCGATGAGCCAATCTCGAAGCAGTAAATCCTGGGTGACGATGACTTCTGGGCGGTATTGTTCGATCCACTCGGCTAGGCCGGTGGTATCGTTGAAATCCCGTTGAATCAGGATGGGCACCTTTTCGTCTGCGGGAATGGTGCGATCATAGCTATTATAGGCCGAGCTGGGACCACGGTTGACACGCAGGTCAAAGTCTTCGGGTAAAAAGTACCCGATGCGCCGATAGCCGAGTAGGCGGAGTTCGCGAAGCAGGGTGAGGGCTGTGGTGAACTGATGATTGCTGACTCGGTGTAATTTGGGGTGCTTTAGGCTGTAGCCCAGCGCAAGCGCGCTGAAGTTTTCCCAAGGAAAGTCCACAAGGCTGCCGGGAGCGGCGAGCGGGAAAACAATGATTCCGCGGATGCCGCGCGCGATCAGGTTGCGACTCAGGGCTGCAGGAGATGAACTGGGATCCGCCTGCCAAAATTCCTCGAGTTTATACCCCTGCTCTTCGGCCCTTTGCTTGGCGCCAGTGAGGTAATCTCGAAAGGCGTGGATGCCATGAAGAAGTTGGCGATTTGGGTAATTATTGAACCAAGCGATAGTGGACTGGTATGAGGGGGCTTGGATGGTGCCGCGATAGGCAATGAGTGCGCTGAGCGCCGGGTCCGGGGTGTAGCCCATCTCATGCGCCAAATTTTGAATTCGACTTCGTGTTGCTGCTGACAGGCGCGAACTGTCGCGCAAGGCAAGCGATACGGTTGTAATATGCACGCCGGCGCGAGTCGCAATCTGGGCAAGGGTGACCCGTAACTTTGACATGGGGCTGGAAGAATGGAGAACCAATGCTCAATGTCCAATGACTAATCGCGGGGATCTTCTGCGCAGGTGCGCAGGTCGGTGGAGCGGGTGGAGGCCTGCGTGATCGCGTGGATCTAACGCGAGCCGAAGCTGCCGATTATTACCTCACCTTGATCGCGAATTAGTATCAGGCCCACTCGGGTGGGTTTTGCAGGTTGGGCCGGAGCACGCCGATACACGGTAGGTTGCGGTAGCGCTCGGCGAAATCCAGTCCGTATCCGACCACAAATTTGTCGGGAATTTGGAATCCCACGAAGTCCGCCTCAAACGCGACCTCGCGGCGACCGCGTTTGTTCAACAAGGCACAGGTGTGGAGGCTGGCCGGGTTGAGCTTTTTAAGCATGTTGGCCACGGCCGAGAAGGTCTTGCCGGTGTCCAGAATGTCGTCGATGAGCAGCACGTGGCGGTTGCTGATGTCGAGGGTGAGGCTTTGCAGGAGCTTGGGCTGGCCGACGGATTTGGTGTCGTTGCGGTAGCTGGAGATCCGGATGCAGTCCAGGCGGACGGGGTTGGGGATTTCGCGTAGTAGATCGGCCGTGAAAAAAATGGCACCGTTGATGATGGAGACCACCGTGATTTCCTCGTCACCGTAGGCGGCGGCGATCTCCGCGCCCAAGGTTTTGACGCGCTTTTTTATGTCTGTAGCGGATACCAAAACGGTTTCCAGGTCAGCGTGCAGCGATGATTTTTTGGCCTTGGTCATGGAGAAAGAGTTGGTGAAGTTGCCCGTCGGCTCGTTCGAGGGCAACAGCTTCTTGGGAAACTCATGCAACTGTAACAATCCGCCGTGGGGGCTATTCTTTTGACTTCATTCACCGTCGAAAGCTTTCTGGGCGGCCTCCATCCTCGGTTTTCCCGAATGATTTCGATTCGCATCCAAAACCTCACCAAGCGCTTCGGTTCGACCGTAGCCCTGCGCAACCTCGATCTGATGATTGAGCCTGGTGAACTGTTTTTTCTGCTTGGTCCGAGCGGGTGCGGCAAAACCACGTTATTGCGCAGCTTGGCCGGGTTTTATTTTCCAGATGTGGGCTCCATTCAGTTCGGCGCGGAGGACGTGACCCGCCTGGCTCCACACAAGCGTAATACCGGCATGATGTTTCAGAGCTACGCGCTCTGGCCGCACATGACCCTAGCCGAGAACGTCGCCTTCGGGCTGCAGGAGCGCAAGGTGCCCAAAGCCGAGATCAAGCGCCGGGTCGCCGAGGCGCTGGCATCAGTGCGCATGGAAGCCTACGCCGAACGTAAACCCAACCAGCTTTCCGGTGGCCAGCAACAACGCGTGGCCCTGGCCCGCGCCTTGGTCGTGCGCCCACGCTGCCTGCTGCTCGATGAGCCGCTTTCCAATCTCGATGCGAAACTGCGCTTGGAAATGCGCGCGGAAATCCGCCGCGTGTGTAAGGAGTTTCAACTCACCACCGTGTACGTGACCCACGATCAGAAGGAGGCCCTGTCCATTGCCGATCGCATGGCCATCCTCGACGGTGGAAAAATCCTGCAGGTCGGGGCTCCGCGTGAGGTTTACCGCCGCCCGGTTTGTAAAGCGGTGGCCCATTTTATCGGCGAGACCGATTTTATTGCCGGTCGGGTGCTCGGCCCGCAGGGGGCCTACGTGGAGGTGGAAACCGCACTCGGCCGTTTCCTTGGCGTAGTGGGTGCGCCTGGCTTCAATCCGCCCGTGGGCACGGCGGTGACGCTGTCGATTCGTCCCGAGTGCTGGTCGCTGGGCCGCGAAGCATGCAAGGGCAATTCGGTGCGGGGCCGTATTGGCGCTGCGGTGTACCTCGGCGAGGTGGCGCAGTACGAATTTATCACCTCCGGCGCACAGTTGAAGGTTTACGAGTTGAACCCCCGCTTTGTCGACAGAGCTGCCGCCGCCGAACTGTGGGCGAGTGTCGAGCCCGATGACGTGGTGGTGCTGGCCGATTGAGCATGCTCAAGCAGGCGATCATCGTTTTAACCCTGCTGGCCACCTTGGTGCTGCCGTTTGCGCTGCGCCCCAGACCCCAGCACCCCGGCCGTGTTGAGGAAACCCTCGTCATCATCACGCCGCACAACGAGGCGATCCGCCAAGAATTCGGCCTGGCCTTTTCCCGCTGGTATCAGGCGCGCACTGGTCGTGTGGTTGAGATTGATTGGCGCTTGATCGGCGGCACCAGCGAGATTGCCCGCTATTTGGAAGGTGAATACACTGCGGCGTTTCAAAACCACTGGGTCAACACACTGGGCCGCCCGTGGAGCAACGCGGTGCTTAACGCCTTCGCTAACGGCGCACTGGCGAACGATGCGCCCGCCCTCTCAAAAGAAGCGCGGGCGGCGTTCCTCGCTTCCAACGTGAGCTGCGGCATCGACTTGTTTTTTGGCGGGGGAAGTTACGATTTTATCCGCCAGGCTCAGGCCGGGCGCTTGGTGGCCAGCGAGGTTTTAAAAAAACACCCGGAGTGGTTCACCGAGGCGGTCATTCCGCCGTCCTTTGCTGGTGAGGAGTTTTGGGACCGCGAGGGACGCTGGGTGGGCACGGTGCTGAGCTCCTTTGGTATCATCGCCAACCGCGACGCGTTGCGCCGCCTCGGCGTGACCACGCCGCCGCGCGTTTGGGCGGACCTGGCGGATCCACGTTTTTTTGGCGAAGTGGCTCTGGCCGATCCCACCAAAAGCGGCTCGATGGCCAAGGCGTTTGAAAACGTCATTCAGCAGCAGATGCAGCGGGTGGTCGCCGAGCGCTTGGCGGCGTTGGGCGCGGTGGACGAAGCAACGCGTCGCTTGGCCGAGCAGGCGGCGGTAGCGGCCGGGTGGAACGAGGGATTAAAGTTGATTCAGCAGATCGGCGCCAACGCGCGTTATTTTACCGACTCAGCGCAGAAGGTGCCGATCGACGTGGCGGCGGGGGATTGCGCGGTGGGCATGGGCATCGACTTTTTTGGACGCCAGCAACAGGAGGCCGTGCGGCGGCGCGGGGCTGACGACCGGGTGAGTTATGTGTCGCCGGAGGGCGGTGCGGTGGCTTCGGTTGATCCGGTGGGGCTGCTGCGCGGGGCTCCGCATCGCGAGGTGGCCGAGGCGTTCATCGAGTTTTCGCTTTCACTTGAGGGACAGAAACTCTGGAACTTGAAGCCTGGTGAGGTGGACGGGCCGACTTATTTCGCGCTCCGACGCCTGCCGGTGCGGCGCGATTTTTATACCCTGCCAGGAATCGCGGCGCTGCGCAGCGACCCGGACGAGAATCCCTATGGTCCCCAGGACCGGCTGATTTATCAGCCCGAGCGGACCGGACGGCTATTTCGGGAAATGGCATTTGTTATCCGCGTGATGTGTTTGGACACCCAGCCGGAGCTAAAGCGGGCGTGGCAGGCGCTGATCGCGGCGGGCATGCCGGCGGACGCGCTGGCGGTTTTTCAGGAGCTGACGGCGGTGGATTACGCGGCGACGCAGGGACGGATCCGCAGCGCGTTAAGAGCATCGAACAAAGTGGAGGAGCTGCTTTTGGCTAAGGAGTTGGCGCAAAGGTTCCGCACCCAGTACCAGCGTACGGTGGTACTGGCGGAGGCGGCGCACGGCGGGCGATGAGGTTTTACAGTGGCGGGCCAGGGAAGGGGGCTTGAGTGGTTATTTTCCGGCGAAGACGAATAAGGGTGATTTTGAGGTTGCACGGACTGGGCGCGGGCCTTTGCTCTGACCCTTTAACTTTTAAACATCATGGCCCAAGAAACCGTCACCCTGGAATGCACCGAAGCCCGTAAAGAGGGTAAACCCGTCTCCCGTTACCTGACCAAGCGTAACAAGAAGACCGTTACCGAGCGCATCGAGAAGAAGAAGTACAACCCCTTCCTCAAGCGCCACACCCTCCACAAGGAAATCAAGTAACGCGTCGCCGCGTCTCGCTTTTGAAAAAGCCGCTCCCGGAAAGGTGCGGCTTTTTTGTGCTCTCCTCGGTATCGAGTAGCGACCATAGCCACGCGTAGTCTTATACCTCTAGGCGAGGGTAAAAGTATAAAGCCGCAGGTGTTAGCTACGGCGGCGCAGGGTTTGGCGATAGGCCGCAGGTGAATAGCCGGTTCGCGCCAAAAAAACGCGACGCATGTTTTCCATCCCAGCGAAACCAGCCAGCCCTAGGATACTTTTAAATGGCAGGTCCGTTTCACGGACTAATCGCTCCGCACGACTGAAGCGGCACTTGATGATTTCATCCAAAATACCGCACCCGAAGGCGATGCGGAATCGGCGTTCGAGCGTTCGCCGATTAATGCTTACAGCCGCTGCGACATGCGCGACGGCCATTTCTTTGTGTCCCTGCGTCCAGATGTAGCGGACCGCTTGCTGTACCAGCGGATCGGTTACGGCTTTCGCGGAAGCGGTCGGTTGCCTAGGTAAACTCGCGCGCTCGTCAGCGGCCTCTTCTTTGCTCAACGCGGCTGCAATGATGGCCATTCCTTGGAGCGAAATGCGAAGCGAGTTTTCCGAGGGACGTAGTTGCACCTCCGCGCGCAAGCGGTCGAGTTCGGACTCAAGGCGCCCCGCGTCTGCAGGTTGCCATACCGGCTGCCGCGTCGAAAACACACCTTGCGCCAACAGTCGGTGCGCCAATTCCCCGTTAAAGTGCATCCATTTTTCGGTCCAACCTGTGGCTGAGTCAGGCCGGTAGCGGTGCCAGATGCCCGGAAAAATCATGATCACTTCACCCGCCTCGACTTGCACGAGCCCAGTGGCGCGCGATTCGAACATGCCCCGCCCTGAGGTGATCAGCATGATTGAAAACTCCGGTAGGGTGCGGCCGTCCTTCCACTTAAAGTCGTAGAGGGAGGGATGCCCAACGAGGGGGTAGCTCTCTCCAGCGACGACTCGCCCGGCACCGACACTGGTGATGAACACCCCGCCGTCGAAAATCGCATCCGAAATCGGCAGGTAGTAGTGGACCGCGACTGGGGCTGGTGATTCGGCGTCGGTTACGGAATTCGTGAGGTAGGCAGGCTCCATTGAGCTGAAGCTAGTGTCGCGATTAGATGGATCAATGATTTTATAGCCTTACCTTAAAATAACGTATTTATATTAATATTAAAAATATAAATCTTTTTAATTAGCCTTCTAACTTGTCGTAATTATAGTTATTCGAAGCGTGGATTTTGATTCTTATCCCCACACATTATTGGTCGTTGGCAATCGATTGCCTTACCTCCTTAGCCAGCCGACCCACGCACCACGAATCGTATCTGTCTGGGCCTGCAACCCCCTCGGTTTCTCCGCCTGCCTCTCTTCACTCGCCCCGCTTCCCACTCGTTCACGCTTACCCTTATTATGAATTCTTCCGCCTACACCCTCGCTCGTGAAACTTATGCCGCCTTGGGCGTTGATACCGAAGCGGCGCTCACCCGCCTGGCTGCCACGCCGATCTCCCTGCACTGCTGGCAGGGCGACGACGTCGGTGGTTTTGAAAAGCCCAACGCCAC
>CANIXX010000172.1 GCA_947471115.1 Opitutaceae bacterium
CCGCCAATACTGGAACCGCCATGGTGGAAATCGGCCCCCCCTAAATGCAGTCCATCGCGATAGTGGAGACTCACATGCTAGAGCCAACATAACGCGTTAGATTGATGTTAACTGGATTCATTTCGCAGGTCATCTCATTCCTCAATTGATCCTAACCCCAACCACAATATGATAAATAATATATATAGAATTCACGTTGCAAAACGACAAGTAAGCCTGCTTTCGTCCTTAAGGTTATTAAGTATCATTCAAATTTCGTCCCTCATTGGATTTGCGTCGACCGCGGAATCCATTAAGACGGTGTCAGGGGAAAACAAGGGGGCGATTCGTGCACTTGCAAACGACCATATTGTTTTTGATGAATCGGATAGCACTGAAGGTCGTGCGCCCCTGAACACACCAACTATTATTAGCTTGGGCGGAGGCAGGCTTGTTGCAGCCAGCGAATTGGGCGTCAAAAAGTGGCGAGATGCGGGAAATCCATGGGCACGCATCTCCACTTCAGATGACGGCGGTTTGACATGGACGCCTCGTACCACGGCAAATCTCAACCAAGCACGACTTTTTCGCAGCGGTAAATCCATATATTACCTCGGCTACAGCGGTGATTTGAAAATCATGAGATCGGATGATCGTGGGGAGACATGGTCCGCTCCAGCGAACCTAGAAACAAAGAAAGCAGCGCGATGGTATGCAGCTGCATGTAACGTTCTAAAAGCCAAGGGGAATATTTATCTTGTGATGGAGCGAAAGGTTTATACCGAAAATAAATCCGGTTGGACCATTGGCGACCTTGCACCAGTTCTCATGCGCGCACGAGAGGGGGATGACCTTACGCTTCCATCCAGCTGGACGTATGCCTCGGAACTTGCCTTCGTGGACATAATTCCAGGATACAGGGAAAACAACTTAGCGATAGACTTTTTCGGACTGCCCTTCTTTTCGCAAAATTATCCGCTGGCACAACAGGTTTCCAAGGGTCGTTCGATGTATCCCATGGGTTGGCTGGAAACCAATGTCGTTCAGTTTACTGATCCTGAGCATTTGTGGTTCGACCCCCAGCAACGAACCCTGCACCTTTTCATGCGAGTGCATTCAGGTAATACCGGCTATGCAGCAATCGCTCAAGTCGTTGAAAACGAAGATGGCACTATGACTACGGGCCTAGTAAAAGCCCCATCGGGGAAAACAATGCTGTTTCTGCCTTTCCCTGGAGGACACATGAAATTCCATGTGGAATATGATGCCAAAACCAAACTTTATTGGATGGTGGGAACACAGGCTACAGACTCAATGATCAGACCGGAGATGATGGATAAAGACCGGTATCAACTCGGCTATAATCAACGAGATCGCCTTGTCCTGCATTATTCAAAAAACATGGTCGACTGGAGCTTTGCTGGCCTCGTAGCTTCTGTTTCAGGCAACGTGGCTAGTCGCAACTATGCATCAATGGATATTGATGGAGAGGACTTGGTTATTTTATCCCGCAGTGGTGATGATCGGGCACATTCAGCGCACAATGGTAATTTAATAACTTTTCACCGTATTAAAAACTTCAGATCACTGGTTTGGTGAAATCGACTGATAAAAAAGCAAGCATAATTTTAAAATGGAAAAACATAAAAAGAACGCCCTTAAGGCGGCGTTTATACTCTTGGGAGTGGCGACATCTTCACCCGCCAATGAGACCAAAGGTCCATTTGCACCTAATTGGGATTCACTCAAAGAGTATGAATGCCCTGAGTGGTTTCGCGACGCCAAGTTTGGAATATGGTCACACTGGGGCCCTCAGTCAGTACCTGAGTTAGGTGATTGGTATGGCCGATTCATGTATAATCCCCAAGATAACAAGAACGAATGGCGCACAAAAGGCGGGGCGAAGGCGTATGCACATCATATCAAGCATTACGGTCATCCATCTGTTTTTGGCTACAAGGACCTGATTCCATTGTTCAAAGCCGAGCGATGGGATCCTCAAGGTCTGATGGCTTTATATCACAAGGCAGGTGCCCGCTATTTCATGTCGATGGGGCAACACCATGATAATTTTGACATGTGGAAGTCAAAGCACCAACCATGGAATGCGGTAAACATGGGGCCCAAACGCGATATAGTGGCTGAATGGCAAGCCGCCGCCAAATCGTTCAACATGCGATTTGGTGTATCGTTTCATGGCTCATCTGCATGGAGTTGGTTTGAAGCTACTCGCGGTGCCGATACAGAGGGCCCGCTCAAAGGTGTTCCCTATGATGGCAATTTAACTAAAGCGGACGGTGCAGGAAAATGGTGGGAAGGATACGACCCTCAAGACTTGTATTGTTTGCCACACGAACCTGGAGCGGATCGGCCACCGAGTTACATGAATAGATTTGTCGCTCGTGTAAACGATGTTTTGGATAGCTATAAACCTGACCTTATTTACTTTGATGGAGGGATCCCCTTTAATCGCTTTGATATCGCATCTGAATTCTATAATCGAAGCATCCGCTGGAACGGCACTAATGAAGCCGTGGTAAACATAAAAGGCGTTGGAGAACCACGTCGAAAAGCCGTGGTATTTAACATCGAAAATGGTCAGGCGGACGATTTGAGGGCATACCCGTGGCAAACCGACACATCCTTCGACGGTTGGTTTGCATCGAAAGAATCTTCACCAACATCGACTAAAAAAATCATTCATCAGCTTGTCGATATTGTCAGCAAAAACGGCAATCTGATGCTGAATATAACTCAGCGTTCCGACGGAACAATCAAGGATTATTCTCTAAAATTCCTGAACGAAATGGCTTCCTGGATGGAGATCAACAGCGAAGCCATTCATGGCACACGTCCATGGACCATATACGGCGAAGGCCCAACCAAAATTACAGACGGCGAATCAAACAAGACCAAGCGTCTTAGCTACACAACAGAGGATATACGTTTCACCACTAAAGGACAAAACCTCTACGCCATGATCATGGAGTGGCCGAACAATTCCGTAATTATACGCAGCTTGCCCCGTGATAAAAAATTGTGGTTTGGCCAGATCAAAGAAGTTCGACTACTTGGGCATCCAACTCCATTGGAATACAGCCAAACTCAGGATGGGCTTCGAGTGACATTGCCTCCAAAAAAAGTTGGACAGTATGTGCATACACTCAAAATAACAGGTAATTGAACTATGGGCGTAGGCTTCTGATTGGGTTTCCCTTGTGAACCAGCACCTGTCGAAAATCCAATCGGCGTTAGTCGAAAAATTGCCGGAACGCGTTGTTCCGGCAATTTTTTTTCCTCTTACCATCCCCTGGCGCAATTTTTTGATTTTGCCCCCACCCCCTAAAATGAAAACCCTGCGTCCCCTGCTAGGTTTCTATGTCACGTTTTTTTGGCACTTGGGCTGCCTGCTGCTAACTATTATGTTAGCACAACGGGTGATGACAGCAACCCAGGCACAAGTTCATCCCAGAGTTTTCGAACGGTTGGTAAAATCAACACACTCACCCTTAATCCGGGTGATTCCGTCTTATTTAAAGGCGGTAAAACTTTTACGGACGCTGGGGTGGTGCTAGCCGACTCTCCCGCCATCAACGCAGGACTCGACCTTAGAGTATCCGATTTCTGCGGCCTTGAGATGCCGCCGTGAACAGCAAATCGGCGGCCCGCAAACGCCGCTTTGCTGCGTCCCGCTACTTCAATAAACGCTGTTAATGCGCTGTAGTGTCGGGAAGTGTCAGGGTGAGTGTGGTGACTTGTTGGCTGCGCAGGCACCCAATTTCAAGGGACTGGCCTGGCTTCAAACCAGCAGTGACGCGAATAAGGGTCGCTAGGTCAGGCGTGGACTGGCCGTTGAGCGAGAGGATGACGTCGTCTTTACGCAGACCGGCTTTTGAAAGCGGGTTGGAGGCGCGTGATCCAAGCACGATTATACCAGTCTCGCCGGGGGTGCCGTAGGCTGACATCTCGCCTTCACCCACGATGTTACAAACGTTGACGCCGAGCCAGACTCCGGGGCGCGCATCGCGTCGATTGGAGGCGGTTTTTTTAACCAAGAAATCGGGTGTGCGTGCGATCGCTTTAAGAGAGGGTTTTTGCACGCCAAAGTTATCCATGGGGAAATTTTTGAAACCCAGCGCGAGAGCGGGTGAGTCGGCGCGGACTTGGAAATCACCGGTCGCGGGAGAGACGAACAGGGCGTCGGCGGCGATGGAGTGTTGATCGCGACGGCTCTGCGTCTGGAGGCCCGTGGCCGGAACAGGCTGCGCCTGGCCGGAGACGTGAACGAGATTGTAATCCATGTCGGCACCCCAGGGCCGGTCTTTATACATGCGAGAGTCGCGGTAGTTGGGACGGGAAACGATGTTGCGGCGAAACACTTCGCGGCCCGCTTCATACCAAAGGTGTGCCGAGAGGCCTGCCATTATGTTGTTCTCAACGCTACGTTCGAAGCCTTCGCGGAGTTTGAGGCCACCGCGGAGCATGAGGTTGTTGGTGATTATATAATTCGAGGATCCATCATCGAGGTCCACGTCCCAGCCGTGGTCGCAGCGCCAGCGGTTGTTGCGAAGGGTGATCGGCTTGACCACATCAAGGAGCGGAAGCGAGGGAACCGATTTAACCCACGTGTTGGTGAGGCGGGTGCTGGGGTTCCAGAAGCGGTCGCGGCCCCACGAATTGAAACTGCCGTGGTCACCGGTTTCCTTCACGGTTTCGAAGACGTCGCAAAACTCCACGACATGGCCGCCGAAACAGCCGTCGCCGATATTGATTCCGGCCCTAGGCATATCGTAGATAGAGCAGTGGCGCACGGTTATATCCTGCGACATAGCGATCTGAACGCCGGCAGTTTGTTTCTCGACGCGACCGGTGAGCGTGATGAGGCAGTCCTCCACCTTGCAATCGAAGGGGTAGTTGTTGTTGAGGGGACCTGGCGTGAGATCGAGGTCTGCCAGCTGGTTAGTCTGGTAGTAGTTAAACAAGGCGTTGCGAACAGCTTTGGGGGCGCCGACGAAGCAGACACCGCTCGCGCCGACTTTTCGTATTTCTGAACCGCGGATCGCGACACGACGATTATAGTTGTTAACAAACACGGCGTTGCCGCCCACCTGGTCGATCAATGAATCTTCAAGCGCGCAGTCCTCGGCGCCGTTGAAAAAAATGGCGCCGCCGCGGTAGATCATCCAGTCGCTACGGAGGAGCGGCTCTTTTGTATCCATGACGGTGCGGGCGGCCTGTCGAAAGGTGATGCCTTTCAGAGTGATAAAGCGAACCGGTACATGCTCGTAGCCTGCAAACTCAACTAGGGTTCGCAGGCGGGTGGCCTCAATCGTGGCGGAAGCGAGATCGAGGTCGGCGGGTGGTTTGAAATAAATGGTGTGGGTCTTGCGGTTGATGAACCATTCGCCGGTGGCGTCGAGTTCCTCAAAAATGTTCTCAACAAAGTGAATTTCCGGGTGAATGGCGCCGCCGCGGTTGTTCTGCCAGCCGCCCTCCTTGGTCACTTCGCCGCTGGCATCTTTACCAGTGATAATCCAAGTGAAGTCACCCCAGAGTCCCGGGTGCATGGCATGGAAGTAGCCGCCGGCAGGATCGGCCCAGCGGGAAGCGCGTTCCTTGCTAATGGCATCTTTGGCGAAGCCATCAAAGTATCTGGCCGAGGGGTTAAAGTTAGGGTAACGCGCGAGGATCTGGCGCTCTCCATTAACGAAGATTTCCTCGGTTTCGATGTCGGCAGGCACTTGGGCTTGGAAGATGCCGTCTTGATAGGGCTTCCAAGAGAGGGCCAATTTTACTCCGCCGCTGAGGACTGCGCCGCGTTCGGTGGCTGCGCGGTAAACGACCGGCGCTGCAGATGTGCCGGAATCTGCGTGGGTGAAGGTGAGCGTTTGCGGTAAGTAATAGATGCCATCTGCAAGGGTAACGGTGACGGGCTGCCTGCCTGCAAAGCGACGGGCGGCTTCTTGGGCGGCGGTCAAGCTTTGCAGCGGCTCGGTGAGGGTGCCGGGATTAGTGTCACGGCCATTTGGGGCGACATAAATTTCGGCTGCGGGCAGGCGCATGTTCAAACCGAGCAGCAGGAGCACGAATCCCAACAGGGTCTTTAATGAGCGGGGGTTGCGTTTCATTGGAAGGAGGTTTGGCAGGGCGGTTGCCCCGGGCAATAGCTTCCAAGACAAACACGTTAGAGTGGATTCGACTTTTTTGGTAAGGGTTTCGCGCAGGATTTCGCAGAACTCAGTGGAGCCACGGGTGCAAATAGGTAGTAACATGCACTTGTCGAATAAAACCGCTAAGGATTGCCTAAGGTTAACACTCCTGCATCAGTGAATATCAGTGCGCATCAGCCTAAATCAGACAGTTGATTTTAACCACGGATTGCACGAATAGCACAGATAGATAAGCTCACACACTATTCCGTGCTAAAATTTAACTCACCCCTGTGGTGTGAATGAGGACACTTTAATACTTTGGCAATCTGTGTATTCCGAGCAATCTGTGGTTCAAACGCTTTTTCTCGGATCAGTATTAAACTTGGACCGTGTTCGTCGATTCGGAAGCGGATTTTTTTAACCACTGATGAGCACTTATTCGCACTGATAAAAATTGATAAACCATGTCGATAAGCCACCTCGCTTGACCTCAGTTTATCGAGCAATTAGAAGGGTACTGCCTACTAGTTTACCGGATGATTCCGAGTCTAGTAAGCTGTGTAAAGGTAGTCACATTCACCGTGTCGGATAAAACTGCTATCAATTACCGAAGGTTAACACTCCTGCATCAGTGAATATCAGTGCGCATCAGCCTAAATCAGGCAGTTGATTTTAACCACGGATTGCACGAATAGCACAGATAGAAAAACTCACACCCTATTCCGTGCTAAAATTTAACTCACCCCTGTGGTGTGAATGAGCACACTTCAATACGTTGGCAATCTGTGTATTCCGTGCAATCTGTGGTTCAAACGCTTTTTCTCGCATCAGTATTTAACTTGGCCCGGGTTCGTCGATCCAAAGGCGGATTTTTTAACCACTGATGAGCACTTATTCGCACTGATAAAAATTGATAAACCATGTCGATAAGTCACCTCGCTTAACCTCAGTTTATCGAGGAATTAGAAGGGTACTGCCAACTAGTTTACCGGATGATTCCGAGTTTAGTAAGCTGTGTATAGGTAGTACATTCACCGTGTCGGATAAAACTGCTATCAATTACCGAATGTTAACACTCCAGCATCAGTGAATATCAGTGCGCA
>CANIXX010000173.1 GCA_947471115.1 Opitutaceae bacterium
GTACGCGCGGCCTTATTGTCGCTCCGCCGCGCACCGGAAAAACCACGCTGTTGCGCGATTTAGCCCTAGGTGTGCTGCAAAACCACCCCGAGTGCCACGTCATGATCCTGCTAGTTGATGAACGCCCCGAGGAGGTCACTGACTTCCGGCGCAGCGTTCCCGCCGAGATCTGGGCTTCGTCCAACGACGAAAATGTGGACAGCCACGTGCGCATTGCCGACATGGCCATCGAGCGCGCCAAACGTTTGGTGGAAGTCGGCAAGGACGTCGTGCTTTTTATCGACTCGATCACCCGCCTGGCCCGCGCTCACAACACCCTCAAAAACTCAGGCCGCACCGGTTCGGGTGGTCTCGATGTACGTGCCCTTGAAAAACCCCGCCAACTCTTCGCTGCGGCCCGCAATGTTGAAGAAGGCGGCTCGCTCACCATCGTGGCCTCGGTGCTCGTCGAGACCGGCAGCCGCATGGACGACGTGATTTTCCAAGAGTTCAAGGGCACGGGTAACAGCGACTTGGTGCTCGACCGCAAGTGCGCCGAGATGCGCCTCTGGCCGGCGATGAACATCCAGTCCTCCGGCACCCGTAAAGAAGAGCTGCTCATCGACGCCAAAAAACTCGATTCGATCCACTTTTTCCGCCGCGCGCTCGTCGCGCAGAAGGTTGAAGAGGCGACCGACACGATGATCGCCCGCCTGTCCAAGACGAAGACCAACGAGGAGTTCCTCAAGTTGATCGCCCGTTAAGTGTGGTCGTTAGCGCCGAGTTTATCATCTGGGTGCGTTTGAATATAGGTGCAGAAAGTAGCTCCGAGACACTTCGGTGGTTTTTCGGGCTTTATTTAATATGTACACTGCTCTTGTCATTTTAGCCGAAGGTTTTGAGGAGCTTGAGGCGATCGCGCCGATCGACCTTTTACGCCGCGCTGGCGTCAACGTCACCGTGGCCGCGCTTGCCGAAACCATTCATGTCACGGGGCGCAACGCGATCACCCTGCACGCCGATTCGCCGCTGTCTGCGGTTGGCGATCGCCTCTTTGACCTGCTCCTTATTCCCGGCGGACCCGGGGTAAAACTCCTGCGCGCCGATCCGCGGGTGCGCGCTCTTGTTTTGGCCCACCACGCCGCGCATCGCTGGTTGGCGGCGATTTGCGCGGCACCGACCGTGTTCCATGACGCCGGTGTGCTCGCGGGCAGGCGCTACACCGCCCACTTTTCCGTCGCTAACGAGCTGCCTGCACTGCTCGGCGATGAACGCACGGTGGCCGATGGGCACCTGCTTACCTCGCGGGGGGCGGGCACCGCAGTCGATTTCGGGCTGCTCCTGGTCGAGAAACTCGTTTCACCCCAAGCCGCACTGGATATCGCTCAATCGATCTGCGCGTAGCCGGTTCGCCGTGCTTCAGCGGTGGTGAATTTGGTGCTTAAGCGCGATTCCCGTGGTGCGGACTTGCTGAACGGGCGTGGGTCGGAAACGCTCGGGCAAAACTTGAAAGACATGACCGATTCACTGCCTGAACCCACCTTACGCCGCGTTCTTGCACTCTCGCTAATGGATGGTTGGTGCATGACGTTATTCTCGGGGTTTTGCACGTCCCTGTCGCTGTGGCTGGGGGAGTGGTCCGGTGCCGGCGTGGGGGCGGTCGTTATGTCCTGCGGCATTACCACGTTGTGCAGTCGGAAGCGCCTGATGCGCGGTGATGCGAGGGGTATGGTTTGGCTGCTGCGGGCCCAACTCGTCGTGCTGGCTATTGTTTTTCTCTATGTGATGGAAAACCTGCTCGGCTACGACTCGGCCGCGGTAAATCAACGTCTTTTAGGGCTCCAATCGGACTCATTCCTTGGAGGCACACTGTTTAGTTTACTGGAGCAATACGGCATTTCGGTCTCTGATTTGGAGCCGATTTTTAAACCGCTTTATTTTGCCGTCTACCTCCTTGTGATGGGTGGCACTCTGTTGTTTCAGGGCGGGCTGGCACTGTTTTACAAGACTCGCCGTGGCCAGGTCACGGCGGAGTTGGCCGACCGTGTGAGGGCTGATTGCAATTCGTGTTCCAAGTGAGTTGAATGGGCCAACCTGGGGTGGGCCCGTTTTTTTAGCTTTGGCCGTCCCGGCCAATTTGCCCCAATTCGATAGCGAATGGGCAAGCTCAGGCCGAAGTGCTTGCACGCACTTAGGCCTGAACGGGGGGCACCCGCTTAGGGCAGCCAGGGGAACTTGCGCGCGTCGGGTTTGCGCTTTTCGCGTTGGGCACCGTGGAATTCCTTGGCCTCCTCGCTCATGTAGTAGAGTAGGGTGGCGTTACCGGCGAGTTCCTGCAGGCCACTCTGGCCATCCACATCGGCGTTAAAGGCGCTCTTGAGGCAGCGAATCGCCAGGGGGCTGTGACCCATGATTTCGCGGGCCCACTGCACGCCCTCGGCTTCGAGTTGGGCTAGGGGCACGACGGTGTTGACCAGCCCCATGTCGAGCGCTTGTTGCGCGTTATATTGGCGGCAAAGGTACCAGATTTCACGGGCCTTTTTCTGGCCGACGATGCGCGCCAAATAACTGGAGCCAAAGCCGCCATCAAAGCTGCCCATCTTGGGGCCAACTTGACCGCAGATAGCGTTGTCGGCCGCGATCGAGAGGTCGCACACCAGATGCAGCACGTGGCCGCCACCAATGGCGTACCCGGCGATCAGCGCGATGACCACCTTGGGCATGGAGCGGATGAGTTTTTGCACATCCAGGATGTTGAGGCGCGGTACGCCGTCGCCGCCCACATAGCCGGCGTGACCGCGCACGCTTTGGTCGCCGCCGGAGCAAAACGCGTACTTGCCGTCGCTGTGCGGACCAGCGCCGGTGAGCAGCACCACGCCCACCGACAAGTCCTCGCGCGCGTCGATCAGCGCGTCGTGCAACTCCATGGCCGTCTCGGGCCGGAATGCATTACGCTTCTCGGGGCGGTTAATGGTGATTTTGGCGATACCCTCGGCCTTGTGGTAAAGGATATCAGTGTAGGTCTTGGCGACTTTCCAATCAGGGAGACTCATAAAGGCAGGACCATGCAGGCTGTCGTGTGCGCGTCAATCGGGCGCGTGCGCGGTGCGGATTTTAGCGGTAATAAATGGGCTGGTGCGGGACTTTTTTTTGTGTGAAATAGACCGTTCTTAATATGCATAATCACCAGGCGTCGGTGTCCAAAGCTGCACAAGCCGGTCTTTGTTTGGGGGCGTTGGGGGTGGTGTTTGGCGACATCGGCACGAGCCCGCTTTACGCGATGCGCGAGTGTTTGGCCCACCTGCCGCCCACTATGGGACGCGCCGACGGGGTGCTCGGGGTCTTGTCGCTGATGTTTTGGGCGCTCACTTTTATCGTCAGTTTTAAGTACCTCCACTACGTCACCAAGGCGGACAACCGTGGAGAGGGAGGCATCTTTGCCTTGCTCGCTCTCGGCCATGCTCGCAGTGACGATCGGAAGGGCTCCGATGCGCCGACCATTTATGGCGATCGGCGCGGCTTAGGCTGGGGAACGGTGCTGATTTTGCTGGGAGCAGCCTTGCTGTACGGCGACGGGGTAATTACGCCCGCCATTTCGGTGCTCGGTGCGGCTGAGGGTTTAAAAAACTTCGTGCCCGATCTCACTCAGCACTCAATCGTGATCATATCGGTGGTCATTCTCGCGCTACTGTTCGTGAGTCAGAGCAAGGGCACCAAGCTCATTGGGAGCATTTTCGGGCCGGTGATGTTGGCGTGGTTTCTCTCCCTCGGTGCCTTAGGCACGTGGCACTTGGCGCAAGATCCGTCGGTCCTCAAGGCGATCAACCCGCTCTACGGTTATCGCCTGCTGGCCAACCATCCGAGCTTTGCCGCAGCCATGCTCGGCGCGATCGTCCTGACGGTCACCGGGGCTGAGGCGCTTTATGCAGATATGGGGCACTTCGGCCGCCGCTACATCGCAATCGCTTGGTATGGAATGGCCTGCCCGGCTTTACTGCTCAACTATTTTGGTCAGGGCGCCTGGGCCATTAGCCATCCGCTCAGCACCGAAAACCCGTTTTTCCAATTGGCCCCCGCCGGCCCGATTCAGTTCGTGCTGGTCATCCTGTCGATTTTCGCGGCCATCATCGCCAGCCAGGCCCTGATCTCGGGCACGTTCTCCTTGACCCGCCAAGCTATCCAATTGGGCTATTTCCCCCGCCTTAAGATATTGCACACCAACGCCGAGCACGAAGGCCAAATCTATATCCCGTTGATCAATTGGGTGCTGGCCATCGGCGCGATCTGGATCGTCATCGGGTTTAAGTCGTCCGATGCATTGGCCTCGGCCTACGGCATCGCCGTCACCGGCACAATGGCCGTGACTACCTTTGCTTTTTACCGGGTGAGCCGCAGCCGTTGGAAGTGGTCCCTCGGCAAAGCCCTGGTTTTATGCGGTCTGTTCATGGTGGTGGACTTGGCTTTATTCGGAGCCAACCTGCATAAGATCGAAGAAGGCGGTTGGCTGCCGGTGAGTATGGCGTTCGCCGCTCTTGCCATCATGCATACATGGAAAAGTGGCCGTAACGAGATTCAGGAAAAAGTCTATGGCGGCGCCACCAACGAGCTGGAATTGTCGCAAGTTGCGAAAAGCAAAAGCATCGTGCGCGTGCCCGGCAGCGCGGTGTTTATGGTGGCCACCTCCAAGGGAACGCCCTTGGCCTTACTCCATCACCTCAAGGCGAATAAATGTCTCCAGCAGACCGTGGTGCTGCTGACCATTATGACCGAAGAGGTGCCCAATGTGGATGACGAGGAGCGCATGACGCTTGAGTCGATGGGCGAGGGTATTTGGCGCGCTGTCGGTCGCTACGGCTACATGGAGTCACCCTCGGTCAACAAGCTGGTGGATCGCATCCGAGGGCAAGGCGTGCCGGTCACCGCACAAGGAACCACTTATTATTTTAACCGCGAAATGATCATCACCGGCGGCAACGCCAAGATGTTCGAGTGGCAGAAATCGCTCTACGCCTTCCTCAGTCGAAACGCCCGCCCGATTAAGGATTATTACCAAATCCTGCCCACGCAGATTATCGAGATTGGCCTGCCGGTGCAGCTCTGACGCCCAGATCGGTTCACTTCGCCGGAGCTAGATGCGGAGGCGCATTGCGCCTAGTGACCTAGATGCGATTGGGGAATATCGCGATAATTGCACCTGCACAATTGGGCCGGAGATGACCGTCAATAATAAGAGTTTTGCGGCAAGTTGGCGGTAAATGTCTAGGGTGTTTTCCTCATGTCGTTGTTAATTAGTTGTTTTTAAGATTTAATGGGTTTTGGTGGAAATGGAAAATTAACACGAAAGCGGCTTTAGTTTTAGCTGAACGAGCCGATGGATACACCCAAACCCAAGACCCTTCCTATGACTTTGAGTGAAACATCTAATCCACATGGCAACGTGAAGCGGCTGTCCAACGACCAGCAGTGCTTATTAACCATCACTGATTCGCTGAATGCTTCGGGGCAAATCCTCGGGTTGCTCAACATGGCGATCAGTAACCCGCGCACTACGATCCCTGAAATCGCCACGATTTTACGGCGCGACGTGATGCTGTCGGCGCGGATCATACGCATTTCTAATTCGGCGTTTTTTGTCCGAACGTCGAACGTGTGCAAAACCATCGAGGATGCGCTGCAGCGCGTCGGCATGCGAGAGATTGCCCGCCTTATCGCCACGGCGACGATGCAGGGCATGGCCCCGCCTCGTCTGCGCGCCTACGGCATCTCCGGCGACCAGTTTAATAAAAGTGTTCTATTTACCGCCTCCGCCAGCCAACTCATTGCCGCAGAGGTAAAAATGGACCCCAACGTGGCCTACCTCGCCGGTCTCATGCGCCCGCTCGGTATTTTGGTGCTCAATAAGTGGGCAGAACAGCAGTTTTCGCATGTGGATAAACTGGAGTGGGGTGGGGCAGGTTCGCTCCTACAATGGGAGCAAAATACGTTTGGCCTTAATCACATCGAGGTTTCCAGTTTTATCACCCGCAAGTGGGGCTTCCCTGCTTCGGTCAGCGATAGCATCGAGAAATCCACTGATCAACTTGCCTGTGTTAACGAGTCGCCGATGTCCCTGATTTTGCAAACGGCCGAGACTTTGGCCGAAAGCAATCGGGCTACCTTCCACGCCCTGCAAAGTGGCTCCGCTTTACGCAAGGACCGCCTCGACGCTCTTGGTATCAAATCCGTGCAACTGGTCGAAATCAGCCGCGGCGCCCTTCATCAATCCCGTAACTTTTCTAATTAACTGATTCCATGACTACTTCCAACAAGGTGGATATTAACTGGCTGAAGGCTGCTTCCTCCCGCCTGCCCTCCTCCTCCAGACTTATTGATACGCTTTACCGCGCCATCCAACAGCCCGACGTCGATATCGATAACGTTGTCCGACTGGTTTCGATGGACGTCGCCATCACGAGTCGCCTGTTGCGCATGGCCAATAGTGCCACCTACACGCGCGGCGAGACCGTCGGCAGTCTGGATCAGGCACTCTCCTGGCTGGGTGCGTTTCAGGCCTACCGAGTCGCCTGCATCACCGTATCGGCCCAGCTCTGTGAGCAAAACCTGCCGGTTTACCACATTTCCGCTGATCGGCTACTCGCCAATTCCATTGCCATGGCGGTGGGTATGGAGGTGATCGCAAAACAAACCAGCCTCGATCATAAAGCCGCTTACACCATTGGCTTGATGCATAACCTGGGGCGGATTGTGCTGCAACGCCTCGCCTTGCAAATGGAGATTCCGGCCGGAGCAGGCGACCTTCCTACCATTCAAGCGGTGATCAACTGGGAGCGTGAAACCTTTGGCTACGGCCACGGCGAGCTGGGCGGCGCGGTTCTCGCGTTGTGGGGGATGAATCCCCTGTTTACCCAGGTTTTAACGCATCAACACGACATCGAAAAGGCGGCGGACCCTGCGGTGCGCCGGTGGAGCGCTCTTTTGCACCTCACTGCCACGGTGGTCGCCGGCACCGAGTTTGGCCTCGGCGTGACCAGCGACTCTTGGCCGATATCGGAGGGTGTCTTTGTCGATGCTGGCCTTCCCCAATTGGACGTCATGCAACTCAGTGAGGAGATTGCTACGGCAACCAAGGCGCTCTGTGAGCAGAGCGGCTTGGTCATCGCTACAACGGGATCCCGGTCATTGTCGTCGGGTCAAAATTGAGCGAGTTAACCGCGTGGCGTTCGCCCGTGGTGTGCGGCCGTGGCCA
>CANIXX010000174.1 GCA_947471115.1 Opitutaceae bacterium
CGGAGGTAACGGTGGGCCGTGAGGGCTCGCTTTGTGGAAAATCCATCGGTGGGCCTTCTTGCAAGTCGTGGGCCGCGTCCGTGTGCTAAAGTCGGTTGGTTCAGTAAACCCTCAAGCCGTCGCCCCTCATGACTATGAGTTGTTTTGCCCTCGTCCACCCGTTCCGCCCCCTCGCTGCCCAACTCGCCCAGATCGCTGCAAATAACCCGAGAGGGCCGGGCCGTTACATGGCGACATAGCTCTGAAAAAGTGCCAGGCCGTTACGTGAAATGATCTAAAAAATGCAATTTCCTGTCGATAAGCCCAACGTGCTAAAAGACTTCGCTGCTTTCCTGCGCTGCCCATGCCTGCTGATCCCAAGTGGCTTGCGCTCACCTGAAGCACGGCGCGCATGGACCACGATGCTGGCGCTGGATCTTGGGGGGCTGCTGCTCATCCTGCTGCCGCTGATCATGGGTTGGCAGGCATTCTTTGGCCTGCCCTCGGCTGATGTGTTCGGCAAATTTCCCGCGAGGCTGCTGCTGCCCGCGATTGTGCTGGCCGCGCCGCTGGCGGAGGAAATCATTTTTCGCGGTTGGCAGACCGGGCGGCCCCGCGCCCTGTGGCTCGCGTTCAGCTCCGTGCTGGGAATCGCAGCAATTGTCGGTGCGCAGCAAGCAAGGTCAGACCTTGGCGTCGTGATCGCGCTGTTTGTCGCATTGCTGATCATCGCCGGGGGCTGGATTATCTTGCGCAAGGTCCGCGCGGTGCCGGCCTGGTTCGAGGCAGCGTTTCCGGTGACCTTCTACCTGGTCGCAGGCGGTTTCGCGCTGGTGCACCTCAGCAATTATCCGGCGCTGTCACTGCTGGCAGTGCCGATGGTGTTGCCTCAATTTTGGGGCGGGCTGACGCTGGGGTTCATACGCCTGCGGTTCGGATTGCCCGCGTCGATCCTCGCCCATGCCTGCTCAAATGCGGCTGCGGTTGGGCTGGTGTTCGTGCTCGAAGGACTAGGCTTGATCTGAGCCATCAGCCGCTCCCAAAAGTCGCGTGTGACAGAAGCCTAGAACAGCCTCTGATACCACGCGACATCGCGCCAATCGCCGAGCTTCCAGCCAACTTCATGATAAATTCCAACCAAAGTGAACACGGCGGATAGATAGCAGCGCCGCGCTGACTGGATTGGGCTGGGCGATACCGGCAATGACGGCATGGAACCCGCGCTCGCGCAAAGCCGGCAGAAGCGCTGTATGGCAGGCTTCCCACGCCCATTCCCGCCTGTTTTTTTGGATGCGGGCGATGCGTCTTCCTGCCTACGGGCTTCACAAAGGGGCCTGGCCGTGTTTTGTTAGTTTTCCGCGACGGGCACGGCGGCGGCCGACGGATATGGCGACGGAAATGGGGTCGCGTCGTTACATGGATACATTGGCCCTTCAATATTGAAGTTCATCGCGGCCCCCGTTGACATGTTCATCTCGTGAAACTCCCGCACCCGTCGCCCAATCCCCGTTACGGTGAACTCCGCGCGGTTCTCGTGGCTCACCCCGAATGGTTGGTCCCGTGGAGTGGGCACTTTTTCCGAGTTCAAACCCTCCTGTTCCCGACCGCCAACGACATTCTTTCCGGTGCCGGTGCCAAGCAACGTGGCGGGCGCTGGAATTCACCCGGCCTCGCCGCCCTTTACGGCTGTACCACCGACACCGCCGCTCTTGAGGAGGCCAAGGCCAACGACCGCTACTACGGCATCGAAACCAAGACCCCGCGCCTTCTCGTGGCGATCAACGCCAAGGTCGGACACCTCCTCGACCTCACCTCGCCCGCCATTCGCCGTAAGCTCGGTATCAACCTCCCGGAACTCGCCGGCGAAGACTGGCGCAAACTCCTTCAATCGGGCCAGGAAAGCCTCTCGCAAACACTCGGCCGTGCCGCCGCGTCCACGGGCGCTTCCGGCTTGCTGGTTCGTTCCGCCTCCGTGCGAAACGCCCACAACGTGGTCATCTTCCCGCCCCTCGGCACCTCCGGTCGTTTGTCTATTATCGAGAGCGAGGCCCTCGCCCGGCTGACCCAACCCGAGAAAGCTTGAAATCTGCAAAAATGCAGCTTTTATTGCAGGCACAATGAGCACGCTTACCCGCCAGTCCAAGTCCGCTAAGGCCGTTTCGGGAGTTGCGCCGTTTCGCTTCAAGCACCGAGGTGCGACCGGCTACGCCGATCTCTTAAAAACCTACCGCGCCCAGTTTCATGTCACCCAGGCGCAACTCGTCCGCTTGACGGGATTCTCCCCGCGTTCGGTGGCCAAGTGGAGCCAAGGCGAACCGCCATCTCCCAAGCAGGAAAAGGCCTTGGTTGAAATGGACCGCTTGTTCGACGGCCTTGCCCGGGTGATCGAATCGGCCCAGGTCGGCCGCTGGTTGACGCACCCCAATCCCGCCTTTGACGGCTCCACGCCCCTGCAAGTGGTGGAGCGCGGTGAATTGGATCGCATCTGGCGCATGCTCTACGACGTCGAATCCGGCCAACCGGGTTGAGTAATGTCAGTAGGGGTAGCCGAGGGGGGCGAGGCGCTGCTTGTTGATTTTTGATGAACGGAGTGTCGGGGAGGGTTCGTATTCGAAAGTGGACAAAGATGAAATGGGGTCTGGGCGAGTTTTGTCATTTATTTAAGCGGATAGGATCAGACGTTTAGCTATGTTTTAGTGTTTTTTGAATTATTTTTGGTGATCAGTTGAATTGATAAAACTCGGCCTGACTGTTCGGCATTATCTATGTCGGACGTCACCTGCGAAATTACCGTGGTAGGCATGTTGACAGGGAATCCCTGCGCCGACTCAAGGCCGCCAACACAAGTTTGGGCTTCAACTTTCCGTCGCCAACCGCATGTTTGCGCGCGACAACCTCATGGAACCCGATCACATCCGCCAGCTTCGTGAAGCGGCGCAACTCTCGCCCGGCAACCTCCCTCTCCGCCAGGCGATCGGCGACGCGCTGCTCGCCGCCGGATTGAACGCAGAGGCCGTCACTGAATTCCGCGCCGCGCTCACTGGCAGCCCGGACAACGCCGCGCTCAAGTTCGGCCTCGCCCGCGCATTCCATGCCGACGGCAAGTCCAGCCACGCGCTCGTGCTGCTTGAGAGTCTAGCCAAAGCCGCCGATGCACCGGCCCGCGCGCTCGTGCTCTATGCGCGCATACTCGCTGGCGTCGGCGAGATCGAACACGCTGTTGAGCAATACAAGCGCGGCGTGGCGAAGGATCGTGCGGTGGCGGATATCGAATTCGCCCATCGCCTTGGCATTCGGGCCGTGCCCGAAGCGGAATCCCTCAAGCCACAATTTCAGACCAGCGACGACGAGGATGAAGTTTCCGACGGTCGCGTTCGCCAGTCTTGGCAAGGCTCCGAGGACTCGCCCATCGCCGAGATCGAGCGGCCCAAGATCACCTTCGCCGACGTGGGCGGCATGGACGCGCTCAAGGAGGAAATCCGCCTCAAAATCATTTACCCGCTCACACACGCGGAGATGTTCAAGGCTTACGGCAAGACCATCGGCGGCGGCATACTGATGTATGGCCCGCCGGGTTGCGGCAAGACGCACCTCGCGCGCGCTACCGCCGGCGAGGTCAAGGCAGGCTTCATCGCCGTTGGCATAGATGACGTGCTCGACATGTGGATCGGCAAAAGCGAGCGCAACCTGCACCAGCTCTTCGAGCAGGCCCGCCGAAATGCGCCGTGCGTGCTGTTCTTCGACGAGGTGGACGCCTTGGGCGCCAGCCGCAGCGACATGAAGACCAGCGCCGGTCGTCATCTCATCAACCAGTTCCTCTCCGAACTGGACGGTGTGAAGGCCAGCAACGAGGGCGTGCTCATCCTAGGCGCCACCAACGCCCCGTGGCATATCGACAGCGCGTTCCGCCGGCCCGGGCGCTTTGATCGCATTCTTTTCGTGCCGCCGCCCGACCAGCCCGCGCGTGCCGGCATCCTGCGCCTGCAACTCCGCGGCAAGCCAGTCGAGGACGTGGATTACGACGCCGTGGCGAAGAAGGCCGAGGGTTTCTCTGGTGCCGATCTTAAAGCGGTCGTCGATCTCACCATCGAAGCAAAGCTGCGCGACGCTATGAAATCGGGCTTGCCGACGCCCATTCGCACGAAGGATTTGCTCGGTGCGGTCGGCGTGCTCAAGCCCACGACGCGCGAATGGTTCTCCACCGCGAAGAACTACGCGCTCTACTCGAACCAAGGCGGCACCTACGACGACATTTTGAAATTTCTCAAGCTCTGAGCCGCGCCTGCGCCAAGTTGATGCAAACCAGCCCTCACCTCCAACGTGCCCTCGTGCTCCAAGAGCAGCGCCGGCATGAACTCGCCGAGAAAGAACTCCGCCAGCACCTCGTAGACGAACCCAACGACGGCTTCGCACACGCGCTGCTCGCCGTGAGCCTGCTCGAACAGGAGCGCCGTAACGACGCCGAGCAATCCGCGCGCGAAGCCATCGGCCTCGCGCCGGACATGGCGTTCACCCATTACACCTTGGCCCGCGTGCTCGCCGACCGCAACCGCCACGAGGATGCGCTCGCGATCATCGCGGAGGCAATCCGGCTCGATCCGGCAAACGCAGATTTTCATAGCATGCAGGCGTCATTCCGGTTTCAACGCGAGAGCTGGGCGGGAGCCCTCGCTGCGGCGGAGACTGGCCTGCAGTTCGATCCGGAGCACATAAATTGTAACAACCTCCGCGCAATGGCTCTAGTGAAGCTCGGGCGTAAGGCCGAGGCCGGAGCCACCATCGACACCACGCTCGCGCGCGATCCCAGCGACGCCTTCTCGCACGCGAACAAGGGCTGGACGTTACTCGAACAGGGCAAACGCAAGCAGGCGATGAAACATTTTCACGAAAGCCTGCGCCTCGATCCGACGAACGAATGGACGCGCGCCGGTCTCGTCGAGGCGATCAAGGCCGGCAACCCGGTCTATGCCGTGATGCTAAGGTATTTCCTATGGATGCAGAAACTCTCTAAACGCGCGCGATGGGGAATCATCCTAGGCGGTTTCTTCGGTAGCCGGTTGCTTGCTGGCTTGTCCGCTGCGAATCCCGACATCGCGCCGTGGGTAATGCCCGTGCGCGTTTTCTACATCACCTTCGCCGTGCTCACCTGGCTGGCGCATCCGGTGTTCAACCTGATGCTGTTCCTGCATCCGTACGGCCGCCATGCACTCACGGAAGAACAACGTTCACAGGCGACCTGGGTAGGCCTGCTTCTCGCGCTCGCTCTTAGCTCCGTCGCTATCTGGCTCGTGTCCGGATACAACGAGGAATACCTCGTGCCCGCACTCGTGTTCGGTTTGCTGTCCTTGCCCACCTCGGCTGTTCACACCTGCCACAAAGGCTGGCCGCGGCGCACGATGGCCTGCGCGACGCTCGCACTCGCGGCAGTCGGACTGTTCTCCGTGGGAATCATCTACGCCATCCACCCCGAAAAACGCTCGCCGCTCGGCGGCTTCGCGAGCGGCGCCTTCTTGCTCTTCGTCCTTGGCGTCTTTCTTAGCCAGTGGCTTGCCATGTGGCTCGCACAGCAGCGGCCGCGACGGTGAAGAAGGCGGGGCTGCCGAGGTGCGCATTCAATGGGGGCGGGGCGTTGTTTGTTGATTTCTCGATTCAGAACAAGGATTCCGGTCCAAACTCAAAATTGATTTTAAAATTAACAAACAACGCCCCGACCCCGTTGGGCTTACCCGAGTCCTTAGCCGTAGCTCAGTGCGTGTTCGTTTGGGGCTAGTTTCTCATGCCGGGCCGTGAATCGCATCTTGGCCCGAGATTTGCCGCCTGTTTTTTTGGATGCGGGCGATGCGTCTTCCTGCCTACTTTTTCTCCGGCCAACTCTGCGGCACTTTCCTCAGCTTTTTCAGATCGTAGCCTTGCGCTGTGAGTTCGGCGAGCAGGCGTTGATAGTCGGTTTCCGGGATCTGCGGGGTGCGGGCCATGATCCAGACGTAGTCGCGTTTGTTGCGGCCGATCACGGTCTGCGAGTAGTCGGCATTAAGGTGCGTGATCAGGAACTCGGCCTTGAACGGCCAGATGAACTGCATGCCCCAAGTTGAGTTGTTGACCTTGTCCACCACGAAGCCGCGCGGATTGTGGCGTTTGGCGGGACCGTCGAAAGCGCCTTGGTTAAAGGTGAACACAGTGTCGATGGAGCCGTCGGGATCGAGGCGGTAGGTCTCGATGCCGTTGTAGGCCTCGGTCTCGATGAAGGTCGGGATCGCCGCGATGACATACCACGCGCCCATGAAGCGAGGGAGATCGACGCGTTCGACGGTCTTAAGCGGGGGCATCGGGGTGGCGCAGCCGGACATAAAGAGGAACGCGCAGAGAAGCGGAAGGAGTGTGAGTTTTGACATAGTTGAAGGTATCCTAGTTTCGGTGCCGCCCGCAGTGGGTTATACACGCCAGGAGCCGAACCATCCTCATGATCGGTGAATTAGCCAGCGAGTTTCAGCAGATGGCCGGTCCCGCGCCGGCCTTGCCTCGACGGGGGGGCAGGCGAGGGGGGCGGGGGGGTGTATGTTGATTTCTCAATTCAGAACAATGATTCGGGTCTAAACTCAAAATTGATTTTAAAATCACCAAACAACGCCCCGCCCTCGTTGGGCTTACTGCTCAACCTTCAACGTCCAACCGTGAGCATACACCCTGCGGCGTGCGGGTTAGGCGCGGGCCTGGCGCCGACGGCAGGCAACGGTACCGAGGGCCAGTACGCCGAAGATTGCTGCGTAGGTCGTGCTCTCTTACGAGGGATCGATGAACGGTGATCATTTTACTTGGTATGGGGTGAACGATGCACGGAGGTCTTCGACGCGTTATCGGCGACCGGTTCAGGAATGGATGCGGACCACTCCTGGTGCATGTGGTTTCTGCGCGCCGATCGCCGAATGAAACCATCCGGTCGAACGGGGTCATGCCTTCGGTATTCGACCGTGGAAGTGTCTGGAGTGCTGTGGTGCACCTCACCTGCAAGGGCCGTTTTGGATCCGCTGGTTCGTTACAAAACTGATTATGGGTTTAAAATTTTAAGCCGATCAGGTTCATGCAATCTTTGCCGCCTCAGCTTGGCTTCACCGCAGCATCGCCGTGCGCATGCAGGAGTTTGTCCAAGGCTTGCTGAACTTCATCACGGGTGTGCGCCACGCCTTTCTCATCCAGCCACCGGATCACGGCATCAGTC
>CANIXX010000175.1 GCA_947471115.1 Opitutaceae bacterium
CAATCATCGACCTCTCGACCGGGCTCTTTGGCAGACCGATTTCATCTTTGTGCGAAACGACTCCGCCTTGATTTCCAGTCGTGACTGGGCCTGAAAACACCCTTGCATCCAACACTCGACTCCGCCCCTCCCGCACCCATGCGCATCCTTCTTGTTGCCGATCCGATGATTCCCGTGCCGCCGGTGGGCTACGGCGGGATTGAGCGGATCGTGGACTCCTTGGTGGGCGCACTGCGGGCGAAGGGCCATATCGTCGCTCTCACCGCCAAGGCCGGCTCCACCTGTCCGGCGGATGCATTCTTCCCGTGGCCGGGCGAGCGCGTAGGTAGCAGCATCGACACGCTGCGCAACGCCGCCGCGCTCCAGCGGGCCGTAAGTAAGTTCCGACCCGACGTGGTCCATAGTTTTGCCCGACTCGCCTACCTCTTCGCGCTACTGCCCACTCGTCTACCCAAAATCATGTCCTACCAACGCTCGGTCACGCCGCGCCCAATCCGCTTGGCGGGACGTTTAGCGCAGCGCGGCACGTTGCGCTTCTCCGGGTGCAGCGATTATATCTGCCGCCAGGGTCGCAAGGCCGGAGGGGTGTGGACGCCGATCCACAATTTCGTTGATCTCACCAAGTTTGATTTTGTGCCTCAGGTACCGGCGGATGCCCCGCTCTTGTTTCTAAGCCGGGTGGAGTCGATCAAAGGGCCGGACATGGCCATCGAGATCGCCCGTCGCTCAGGCCGGCGACTGCTCATCGCGGGTAACGCCCCCACCAGCGGAAACGAAAAGGACTTTTTCGACCAAAAAGTGGCTCCGCATTTGGGACGCGACGGGATCGAGTGGATTGGTGAAGTAGGCGACGTCAAAAAAAACGAGCTCCTCGGGCAAGCGGCGGCACTAGTCGTGCCCATTCAGTGGGACGAACCCTTCGGCATCGTCTTTGCGGAGGCGTTGGCTGCGGGCACACCCGTGATCACGTGCGCACGCGGTGCGTTACCCGAGATTATCCGCCCTAGGGTCACCGGTTTTTTTATTCACGATGTGGCCACCGGAGCGGCCGCCGTGCACGATCTAGGTCAGATCAAGCGCGCCCAGTGCCGGGCCGATGCCGAGTCAGACTTCAGCCTAGCCGTCTGCACCCAACACTACCTGCAGCTCTACGCCACGAGCGTGAGAGGTGATCCGGCGTCCACTTAAACCTCCAACTCGCAGCCACCAGCGTTATCGGTTAACCGACGCCCCGCTCGTGAAAAAAGTCCTCATCATCAGTCCGCATTTCGCGCCCACCAACGCTCCAGACATGCAGCGCGCCCGCCTGGCGATTCCCTACTTAAAAGCGCTGGGCTGGGAGCCGGTGGTGCTGGCCATTGCCCCCGAATTTATCGAAGGCGGCGTACTCGATCCGCTGATGGAATCCACTTATCCAGCCGACACGCGGATCGTGCGGGTGCGGGGGCTCGCCCCCCAAATGACCCGCTGGGCGGGCATTGGCAGCCTTTGGCTGCGCTGCGGCCGAGCGTTTCGTGCCGCCGGGGACCACTTACTGCGGACAGAGAAATTTGATTTGGTCTTTTTCACCACCACGCAGTTCAACGCCTTCACACTGGGTCCGCGTTGGAAGCGCCGCTTCTGCGTTCCCTACGTGCTCGACTACCAAGACCCGTGGGTGAACGACTATTACGCTCGGACCCGGACCCGCCCGCCCGGAGGCCACCTTAAATTCGCCTGGTCCCAGTGGCAGGCGCGGCACCAGGAACCGGAAGTTTTACGGCAAGCCGCCGGTGTAATCGCCGTGTCCGATGCCTATGGAAAAAACCTCGCCGCCAACTACCCGTGGTTTCCAGCCGCTCGCGTTCGCCTGATCCCCTTCGGCGCCGCCGCCCAGGATCTTGAAATCGCCCGCCGCCACCGTCCTGCAACCGCGCTCATCGATTTCAAGGACGGCTTTTTTCACCATGTCTACGCTGGTCGCTGCGGACATGACATGGCCATTTCGCTCACGGCTATTCTTCGCGCGTTTAAACAATTCCTCGCCCACCACCCCGAACAGGCTAGGCGCATCCGCTTTCATTTCATCGGCACCGATTACGCCCCGCCTCCACTCGGACGCGAATGGGTCCTGCCCATCGCAAAGCAGGAAGGTGTGGCTCAATTCGTTACTGAGCATTGTTACCGGGTGCCGTACTTCGACGCTCTTTATTACATCGTCCACGCCGACGCGCTCCTCGCGGTTGGGTCCAACGACCCCACTTACAGTGCGTCAAAAATATTCCCCTACATCTTGGCTGAACGGCCTATGCTCGTGCTTTTTCACCAAAAAAGTCCGGTACTGGCCTTCACCCGGGAGACAGGCTGCGGCCAATGCTTCAGCTTTGAGAATGCCAGTGATCTCGATGCCCTAACGGCACAGCTCCATACCGAATGGTTTCAGGCTCAGAGCATGCTCAAACTCAGCCCAGCCAATCCTTCAGCCTTCGAACCTTTTACCGCCGCCAGCATGACTCAACAGTTGGTGGAGTGCTTTGAGGCTGCGGTGCGTTCCGATTGATCCCGGAAATTCAATGAACGCATTGCCTCAAGTCCTTGATCGGTACACCCAAATCAGCGAACTGGGCGGGGTGGTGCAGCGCCTCATCCGTCGCGGAACCCCGCTATTAGTAGCAGCCGCCGTGCTGGTGCCGGCGTACTTTTTTTTCAAAAACGATTCCAGTTGGCTCGCCCTCGCTGCGATGGGTTTAAGCACCGTACTGGCGCTGGGCATCTGGCAGGCCAAGGCGGTGGGATTGCCACTGCTGCCGATGATGGCAGCGCAGCACCTGGCGGCCTATGGAATACCGCTGGTATCCCGAAATGAAACGCTGGAGCGATATTCGAGCGCGGCCATTACCCAGGCGGGGGTCGAGGTGGGCGTATTCATTGTCACCCTAGCGCTCGCTTGGCGGTTCGGCATGGAGCTATTTCGCCCGCGCCAAACCCAATGCTACGCACTCAGTGCTTTTATCAAAAACGACGACCGGACCCGCAGGGTCGGCGGTATCGTTTTAATCCTGATTGCTACCGGCTATCAGGTGCTCAGCAGCCTGCAACTCATCGACTTTATCCTCGGGCTATTGCCGAACGGCACCTACTCCATTTTTACCGCCATCATCAAGGCGATCTCCATGGCAGGCTATTTTGTAGTCGCGATGAGTCTGGGCTCCGGCAAGGGAAAAACAGGGATCCGGCTGTTGTTTTGGGGCACGCTCATCCTCAACGCATTGATCATGGCGTCGGGGTTTCTCCTCTCGTCGGTGACCAACCTGTTTGCCGCAGTGGTACTTGGCCTTTTTTGGAGTTCAGGTCGCCCGCCCTGGCGTTTTTTGATTTTGGCGACCCTGCCCTTGGCGCTGCTGCACCTTGGAAAATTTGAAATGCGCGAACGATACTGGAGCGAGCGGGCCCAAGAAACCTTCACCCCCACGCTCCAAAACCTGCCTAAATACTACGGGGAATGGCTCGATTCGAGCCTTAGAAACCTTACCGGATCTGGGGAGAATCAGTCCGGCTTCGGCCCTGAAAAAAAGAGCACCAGTTCCCTCCTTACGCGGGTGGATAACCTGCAAAATCTGCTCTTCGTCATCGAGGCAATCGAAGGCCAATCGCTGCCCTCGCTCGGCGGGGCTACCTACAGTTTGATTCCCCCGTTGCTGATCCCGCGGATTTTATGGCCAGAAAAGCC
Organism: Opitutaceae bacterium; assembly: GCA_947471115.1. Taxonomy (GTDB): domain Bacteria; phylum Verrucomicrobiota; class Verrucomicrobiia; order Opitutales; family Opitutaceae; genus Rariglobus. Next base: position 3,710 of record CANIXX010000175.1, read on the forward strand.
GCGCGCTCATGAGGGGCAAGTCATGCTTAATGTTCACTTTGGACGCCAGGGGCTTGCCGACACGTTTAATACTTATATTGCCTGGGGGCTTCTGCCGGAAGCCTATGGCAACTTCGGGACGATTTGGGGCGGGGTTATCCTCGGTTTATGCTTGGGATTGTTTTTTGCTTGGGCGGAAGTCTTTACCGCAACCAAACCACTGCTCTCCCTGGAAGGCCTGATCACGTTCGCCCTATTCATGGAATTAACCGTGTCCTTTGAAATGGTCGCCAGTGTGCTGGTCACAGCGCTGTTTCAGTCCGGCGTGATTATCGCCTTGGCCTGCATCCCGTTTGTTTACCGAGCGAGGGTTATCCGTCCGGAATCGGAGGCGATAGAACCATGATGAAGGCCCCGACCCAGCGACTCGCTGTGGTGATTTCCCACCCGATCCAATACTACGCACCGTGGTTTCGGTGGATGACCGCCCGTGGTTGGACGTTGCGGGTATTTTACCTGTGGGACGCCGGTGTCGCCGGTCACAGGGACCGCGAGTTTGGGCGCACCATCGTCTGGGATGTGGATCTGCTCTCTGGATACGAAGCGGAATTTGTGCCCAACATCGCGATCGAACCCGGCACCCACCACCTGCGCGGCCTGAACAATCCTGAACTCGGCGCCCGCCTGCGCACATGGCAACCCGACGCGATCCTGCTGTTCGGCTACAAATACCTCACTCACCTGCGCCTGCTGCTGGCCCCGCCCGCCCCTGTGATTTTCCGGGGCGACTCCCATCTGCTCGGGGCCACCGCGCCCCGGCGCCTAAAACGCTGGGCGTTGCAGCTCGTCTATGGTCGTTGCTCGGCAATCACCTACGTTGGCCAGGCCAATCGCGATTACTTCCGCGCCTTCGGCGTGCCCCCCGAAAAACTGTTTCATGCGCCCCATTGTGTCGATGCAGGCCATTTCACGCCCACGACGGAAACCCGGGCGACCGCCGAAAGCCTGCGAGTTTCGCTCGGACTTCAGGGTAAACGCATCGTGCTGTTTGCGGGAAAACTCATCCCAAAAAAACGCCCACTTGACCTACTCGCCGCATTTATAGCCTTAGCCGATTCTGGAGCAGCCCTGGTGATTGTCGGCGAGGGCAGCGAACTCCCCGCTTTGCAACAACTGGCGGCATCTCGCCCGCAGAGTTGCGTTCGCTTTCTGCCCTTTGCCAACCAAAGCGAAATGCCCTCGCGCTGCCTGTTGGCCGACGTGTTCGTTCTACCCTCGGGTGGCCCCAAAGAAACCTGGGGGCTCGCGGTCAATGAGGCCATGCACGCCGGCGTGCCCTGCCTGGTCAGCGACCGGGTAGGCTGTCAGCGCGACTTGGTCACCGAGGGGGAAACCGGCTGGGTTTTTTCAGCGGACGAGCCCAAGGGTTTGGAGGAGGCGCTGCGGCGCGCGGTGCTCGCAACGGCGCAGGATGCGGCGGGCTTTCGCCAGCGCGTACTCGACCGCATAGCCGGCTACACCTATGCCACCGCCACCGCTGGGCTGGCCCAGGCCGTGCACTCATTGGGTACTCGCCGGGTGGTTTAACGATTGCCCTGCTCCAAGCCCCTCAAAAAACTTCGCGCGTGGCCCTCACCCCATCCACCCCCTACCTCGGCGAAGGCAACGTCTGCCCCAACCCGCGCAGCGAAATCGCCCGCCGTTACCTGTGGGCCGCCGTGCAACACTCCCTGTTCCGCTGGAGTCCGCGCGGCTTGCATGGGTTTCGCGTCGCGCTCTTGCGCCTGTTCGGCGCCACCATTCCCGCCAACGGCCAGGTGCGCATTTATCCGACCGCCCAGGTGATTTACCCGTGGAAACTCACCTGCGAAGCCCGGGTGATGATCGGCCCTCACGTTAACCTTTATAATCTTGCACCGGTGACGCTTGGTTACGGCGTGCAACTGAGCCAAGCGGTCCACCTCTGCGCCGGCACCCATGACTACCTGCGCTGGGCCATGCCGCTAGTCGCCCAACCCATCATCATCGGGTCCAACGCTTGGCTCGGGGCCGAAGTTTTCGTGGGACCCGGCGTGACCATTGGCGAACTCGCTGTAATCGGTGCCCGCTCGGTGGTGGTCAAAGACCAGCCCGCCCGCATGGTGTGCGCCGGCAACCCCTGCCGCCCGCTCAAGCCCCGCCCCGAGCCGCAATGAAGATCGCTCAAGTCGTCCCCAGTTTGCTCGCGCGCCATGGCGGTCCGTCCCGTTCCGTTCGTGGCCTCGCCGGCGGGTTGGCGCAGATCGGCCATTCGGTAGACCTGCTCACCACCGGCCCCCTTGAGGCAGACACCGCAACGGTCACCGCCCCGTTACCCACCAACTTAAAAATCCACGCGTTCGCCCGCGATTTCCCCCAATTCCTGGCGCGGTCCAGCGCGCTGGGCCGCCACCTCACGGTGAGCGCCTACACCGTGATTCATAACCACGGCCTCTGGCTGCGGCCCTTGCATTACGCCCACTTGGCCGCGCGCCAATCAGCAGTGCCCCTAGTCATTTCACCGCGAGGCATGATGAGCCCGTGGGCCTGGCAACACCGGCGCTGGAAAAAGCGCCTCGCCTCCTGGCTCATCCATCCCGGTGCGTTCAACGCCGCCGCAGGCTGGCATGCCACCTGTGAGGCCGAGGCCGACGACATCCGCCGCCTCGGTTTTCGGCAGCCGATCTGCGTCGCCCCCAATGGCATCGAACCGCCTTCGACTGCGGCCGAGGCCGACGAAGCCCGGGCTTGGAGCGCGCGCGTTCCGGAACTGGCCGGGTGCCGCGTGGCGCTGTTTTACTCCCGGTTTCACGCGAAAAAACGCGTGATCGAATTGATCGACCTCTGGTTGGAAAAAACCCGTGGCGACTGGGTGCTGCTCATCGTCGGCATTCCCGAAGCCTACTCAGTCGACCAGCTTGACGCCTACATTCTGCGCAATGGCGGCGGCGGTCGCATTCTGGTGCGCGACGGTGCCGGGCAACCGCCACCCTACGCCGCCTGCGATCTTTTTTTACTGCCGTCGCATTCGGAAAACTTCGGCTTGGTCGTGGCCGAGGCGTTGGTACGCGGTGTGCCCGTGCTCACCACCGATGGATCGCCCTGGCAGGAACTGGAAACGGTGGGGGCCGGTAACTGCGTTCCTTGGGCTAACTTCGGCTCCGCGATGGACGTGCTGCTCACCGAACCAAGCGACACCTTAACCGCCACCGGCGAACGTGGACGCCGCTGGGCCTGCGAGACCTTTACCTGGCCCAAAACCGCGCTCACCCTGGCGGACTTTTACGCCTCGTTAACCGTTGCTGCATGACACACGCGCACGACTCCCACCGCCTGTCTTGGCTCGATTGGGCGGTGCTCATTCACGTCAGCGCGCTGCTCCTGTTTTCGAGCTGGGTGTTTGGGGGTAACATCTGGTGGGCGCGGCTCACGCTGTCGATTTGGGGCA
>CANIXX010000176.1 GCA_947471115.1 Opitutaceae bacterium
CAGAGAGGTGTCGTTAACCGTAACGGAAACCTCTTCACCCTCGAGGTTCTGACCCTTCATCGGGGGAACGTCGAGCGGGCACGGCAGGAAGTTAACTACGCAGTCGAGCAGGCGCTGAACGCCCTTTTTCTTGAAGGCAGAACCGGGGATTACGCCGGTGAACTTCATCGACACGGTGGCCTTGCGGACAGCGAGCAACAAAGCGTCAGCGGTGATCTCTAAGCCATTGAGATAGTTATCGGCGAGAACATCATCGAAGTCGGAAGCGGCTTCGATCAGCTTCTCGCGGTATTCCTTGGCTTGAGCGGCGTACTCAGCGGGAATCGGGTGGATCTTCGGATCAAGATCCATGTTCATTGGATCTTCGAAGTAGTAAGCGATGTTCTGCACGAGGTCGATTAGACCCGTGAAGTTTTCTTCCTTACCGATTGGAATGAAGAGGGCATGGGCATTTGCGCCCAGCTTCTCACGCATTTCGGAAATGGCGCGGAAGAAATCGGCACCGACGCGGTCCATCTTATTGATGAAGGCAACGCGAGGAACGCCGTACTTGTTGGCCTGGCGCCAAACCGTCTCGGATTGGGGCTGTACGCCGGCAACGGCGCAGAACACCGAAACAGCACCGTCGAGAACGCGCATCGAGCGCTCAACCTCAGCCGTGAAGTCCACGTGGCCGGGGGTGTCGATGATGTTAACGCGCTGCTTGATTCCCTTCCATGGACCGCACGAGGCGTTCCAAGCACAGGAAATGGCAGCGGCGGTGATCGTGATACCACGCTCACGCTCCTGCTCCATCCAATCGGTCACCGCAGTGCCTTCGTGCACTTCGCCCATCTTATGCACGCTGCCCGAGTAGAACAGAATGCGTTCGCTGGTGGTGGTTTTGCCGGCGTCAATGTGCGCGACAATACCGATGTTACGAGTCCACTCGAGAGGGAAGGGACGGTTCTTGGAGTTAACCGGAGAAACCTTCGACTTGTCGGTGACGATTGAGATGACGGGAGCTTGAGACATGGGTGGTAATGAACTGACAGATTACCAACGGAGATGGGCGAAGGCGCGATTGGCCTGGGCCATCTTGTGGGTGTCTTCCTTCTTCTTAACAACCGAACCAGTGTTGTTGTAAGCGTCGACAATCTCGGAAGCCAGAGCGTCCTTCATAGGAACACCTTTGCGGCCGGAAGCGGCGGTGACGATCCAACGGAGCGCGAGGCTCTCTTGGCGCTCGTAGGAGATTTCCACGGGAACCTGATAGGTGGCACCACCAACGCGGCGGCTCTTGACCTCGAGACGAGGACGGGCGTTTTCCAACGCGCCGATCATCAAATCAACGGGATCACCCTTTTCGAGTTTCTCGGAGACCTTCTCAAACGCACCATAGACGATGCGCTCGGCGGTATTCTTCTTGCCGTCTTCCATGACGACATTGACGAGATGGGCAACCAGTGTGCTGTTATAACGGATGTCCGGAGCGGCTTGGCGCTTATCGGCTTTGTGACGGCGTGACATGGATATGGTTCTCGGTTAAATTACTTCTTGGGAGCGGCCTTGGCGGCCTTCGGACGCTTGACACCGTACTTCGAACGGCTGCGGCGGCGTTTTTCAACACCGGTGGCGTCGAGGGTACCACGGACGATGTGGTAACGAACACCAGGCAAGTCCTTCACGCGGCCACCGCGCACGAGCACAATGGAGTGCTCCTGGAGGTTATGACCCTCGTCTGGAATATAGGAAATCACTTCGCTACCATTCGTCAGGCGAACCTTGGCGACTTTACGGATAGCGGAGTTCGGCTTCTTGGGGGTGCGGGTCATGACCTGCACGCACACGCCGCGACGGAAGGGGTTGCCTGAGAGCGCGGGGGACTTGGATTTCGCACGAATTTGGCGACGTCCCTTGCGTACGAGTTGGTTGATGGTGGGCATATCGAAGTATGGCTATGAAATGAGAAAAGAGGCGGAAGCTACCAAACCCGAGGTCACCGGCAAGAAGATTTTGGATAAATTGTTGACTCCCCCTAAATGCACTTCTTCCCCGATGCTCATTCACCCTCCCTTAACCCACTCCATTGCAAGTAACCTAAAGCCAATCCAGCCAGCATTGCATCCGCACTTGGCACTCCAAGCAGTTAGCACTGATTTCCTGCCGGTAATAACGGCCTACAGGTGCTAACACCCCTCCTTCGTCTAATCAATTTCGTGCTTAAACCCTGCACGTTATTTACCGGCATTAAACTACTCCGCTGTATTCCGCCAAAACCGAAACATCAGCCTCCACCGCCTGCAACTCGCCCAACCGCTCCACTCCACCCATGCGCCGCACCGCCCACACTGCATGGGCCCGCACCACAGACGAAGCGTGACCAGCCAATGCCACCAGCGAATCCATGCACTCGACTGCACCAGTATTCGCCGCCACAATACAGGCGTTGCGTAACAGCCCAGCCAGCTTCACTCGCTTAATCGCCGTGCCCTTGAACACCGCCGCAAATCGCTCAGGCGTCATCTCGAGGATCTCCCTTAGCGGCATGTCCGCTAGCCCGTAACGCGCCGCCAGCAGCACCTGCCTGCCGACATGGGCAAAGCGGTTCCAAGGACACACCTCAAGGCAGGTGTCACAGCCGTAAATTCGGTGCCCAATCCCCACTCGCAGTTCGCGCGGGATAATCCCTTTGTTTTCAATGGTCTGGTATGACACGCAGCGCCGCGCATCGACCACCCCAGGCTCGGGCAACGCCTGCGTCGGACAAGCGTCCATGCAGCGCGTGCACTTTCCGCACAACAATCCCGGCTCAAGCTCCCGCCCGACCGCCTCTTTTCGCACCGGCTCGTCAGGCTCGAATTCCAACGTGGTCAAGACCGCCGCGAGGAACAACCAGTTGCCGTGTCGACGCGATATTAGCATGCTGTTTTTGCCGATAAACCCTAACCCCGATTTGGCAGCCCAGCCACGTTCGATCACCGGGCCTGTATCCACATAATAACGATAATCCGCCGCAGTCACCGCCCCGAGTTCTTCCAGCACTTTGCCCGCGTCAACCAGCGCCGCTTTTATCGTATCGTGGTAATCATCGTAGAGCGCATAGCGGGCCCATACGGGCCTCCCCCGCAAGTTCCCTCCGGCTGCATCCTCCCCCACCCTCGCCGCACCGCCCATCGGATCCTCGCCTTGGTGTCCCTGCAGTGCTCCAGTCGGCGGCAGGTAATTAACCCCGAGCATGATCACCGAGCGTGCGCCAGGCTGCACCAAAGTTGGGTCACTGCGCTTGGGAACACTTCGCTCCATCCAGTTCATTTCCGCATGGTAACCGGCCGCGATCCAATCACTCAGGCGCGGCCCGAAACCGCTCTCCACGCGTGCAAATCGCACATCATCGAATCCCAGCGCGTGCAGACGCGCGCGCACTGCCTCGCGCTCACCCGCCATGCGCCTGCTTCCGGTTCTTTTCCCGAGAAAATTCCACGGCTTCCCGCCGGTACGCGCGCAGCACGTGTTGCATGATGTCGAGCATCGGCCGCCCGTCAGTCAGGATCACCGTGCCCGCCTTGCTATAAATGGGTTCGCGCGCCGCGTAGAGAGTGCGGATACGCTCCATGGGGTCGGCCACGTCAAGCAGCGGCCGGTTGCGATTGCCCTGCGTTCGCCGCATGACGGTTTCCATTGTTGCATGTAGGCAAATCACCACACCGCGCTCGCGCAGCGCAGACGTCATGCCTGGCTGAACCACCAAACCACCCCCGCAGGCCACCACGGCGCGGGTTGCCGCATGTCCGCCAAAAATAAAGTCGTGCTCCATCTTCCGAAACGCCGCCTCACCGTCCTCCTCAAAAATCTGGGGTATCGACCTACGCTGAATGCGCTCGATTTCGTGGTCGCTGTCGAGCAACGCGAACCCCAATCGATGCGACACGATCCGCCCGATGGTGGTCTTGCCGGTTCCCATGAACCCGACCAGATACAGATTAACTTCGCTGGGTGACATAGCTCGTTATTCACCCAACCCGTACTGAGGCTCCTTGCCAAACCAGAAAAAGATTATCCTCACCGCCCTGCCGTGCCCTTGTAGTATTACCTTCTTTTTTTGCAGTCCCCCCATTTTTAAACGCCTAACTGTTCGAACGCCCCTCGCTTTGGCCCGCGCCACAACCAAGCTCGCGCAAAATACCGCACTTCGGCCCGCTAATTGCTTAAAGCATCCACACCTCACGTCCTCCCCCTTTTTCGAATGAAGCTCAAAGTCTCCCACCTCACCCGCTACGAGTATGCCCGCGAGGTTTCCTATTCGCCCCACCTGCTTTACATGCGCCCCCGCGACAGCGCCCATCTGCGGGTTAACCACTTTAAGTTTAACATTTCGCCCGATGCCAAGGTCGTCTGGACGCGCGATTGCTCCGACAATCTCCTTGCTTGGGCCCATTTCTGGGAGCGCTCGCCCAACCTAAGCATCCGCTCCGAGTTCGAGGTCGAAACCCTCGAAACCAACCCGTTTGACTTCATCCTCAAACCTTACGCGTTCACCGCGCCATTCGAATACGAGGAACTCCACCGCTTCACCCTCGCGCCCTACCTCGCGCAACCCTTCGGTGAAACCCAAGCCATTTTGCGCAACTGGCTTGATGTGCACTTCGTCGACCGCCCCAAGGAAACCGTGCCCTTCTTGGTCGCGCTCAACACCCTCGTCCACACCTCGCTTTCCTACACCCGCCGCTACGAGCGTGGTATCCAACCTTCACACACCACGCTTCAACTGGGCACCGGCTCCTGCCGCGACTACGCCGTGCTCTTCGTGGAGCTTTGCCGCACCCTCGGCCTGGCAGCCCGCTTTGTCAGCGGCTACCAATTCGACCCCTCTCCCGACGCCCCCGCCTACGGCGCGATGCACGCTTGGGCTGAAGTTTATTTGCCCGGCGCCGGCTGGAAAGGCCTCGACCCAACCAACGGCATGTTTTGCGATGACACGTTTATTCCCGTCGCCCACGCCGCCGTCGCCGAAAGCGTCAATCCCATCCAAGGCTCCTACTATTCCCCCGATCCCGTACCGTCCGAACTCAGTCACAGCATCCTCGTCGAACAAATCTCATGAGTGCGCCCGCACCCTACTCCACCTCCACTTGGTCATCCGTCCGCGCCTGCGCTGACGCCGTCGAGACCTCCTTCGCCCAGAGCGGCATGCTCTTCACCATGGGCGGCGAACCCACCTTCATCCCTCACGATCCGCAGGGCCCCGAATGGAACACCGCCGCGCTCGGCCCGACCAAACTCGGCTACGCCCGCCGCTTCGCCCGCCAACTTATTCAGTCCGCCTACCCAGGCTCGGTCATTCTGGAAACCTCAGGCAAACACTACCCGGGCGAACCGCTCCCTCGCTGGGCCCTGCTCGTCCAATTTCGCGCCGATGGGCAGCCGCTCTGGAACGACATCACGCGCCTGCGCGCCGACACTGAAGCCGGTAAACACACGCTCAAAAACGCCCTCGCCGTCATCACCGCGATTGCCAAAAAACTCGCCGTCCCCGCCACCGGCATCCTGCCCACGCACGACTTCGCCACGCCCGACAAAAACGCGGGCTACGTTCTCCCCCTCGACCACGACGACACGACGTGGGTAAGCGACAACTGGAGTGCCGCCCTCAAACAAGACTCCGCCGCTCTGTTCCCCGGCGACAGCCTGATCGGTCTGCGCCTCCCCTTGGGTGAACTAGGCGAGGGCAACCTCCGCCGCGCCCTCACCGTCGAGGTGCTCAACGGCTCCGTCACCCTGTTTATCCCGCCGCTTAAACTAGCGCCTTACATTGAACTTATCGCCGCGATCGAGAGCGCGTTCACCTCGCTCAAACTCAAGGACGCCGTGCTCGCCGGCTACGCCCCTCCGCTCGACCCCGCGCTGCCCACCATAGGCTTCGCCTCCGATCCCGGCGTCATCGAGGTCAACCTCGCCATTTGCGAAAACTGGGCGGCCTACGATCGCCAGCTCGAACACCTTTACGCCGCCGCCGATGCCATCGGCCTGACCGCGCGCAAACTCCAGCTCAACGGCCGCACCACCGGCACCGGCGGAGGTGCCCACCTGGTTTTTGGCGGACCGCTCGGTCTGGTTTCACCGTTCTTCGCCTTCCCCGCGCTGCTGCCCTCGGCGATCCGTTATTTCCAGCATCACCCCGCGCTCAGCTACGCCTTCTCCGGTCAATACATGGGCCCCAGCTCACAGGCCCCGCGCATCGACGAGTCCACCTTTGAGGCGCTCTACGAACTCGAAATCGCCTGCGCCGGCGCCGAGCAATTTGGCAACCCGCAGAACTTCGCCCTTTTTGACCTGCTGTTCCGCGACCTGCTCATGGACCGCTCGGGCAACACCCACCGTGCCGAGATCAGCGTGGACAAACTCTGGAATCCCTTCGCCGGCAATGGCCGCGCCGGCCTCGTCGAATTGCGCGCCTTTGAGACGCACCCCGACCGCCCCGCGATGTCAGTGGTGGCCCTGTTTATCCGCGCGATTTTCGCCCGCCTCGCCGCCGATCCCTTCAAGCCGCCATTCATCCGTTGGGGCGGTGAACTGCACGACAAGTTCTTCCTTCCCGCCTTCGTGTGGCAGGATCTTTCCGCGATCTGTGCCGACCTGCGCGCCCACGGCATCCCGTTTGAAACCGAGTGGCTGCGCCCGCTTTGGGAGTTCCGTTTCCCCACGCTAGGCGAATTCGCCTTCACGACCACCCCGCCATTACCAGCAGCAGGAAAAACCAAAGCCAAGCCTCAGCCGGTAACGCACACAGTCACCTTCCGCCAAGCCCTGGAAGCCTGGCCGCTCCTCGGCGAACAGCCCAACGGCGGCGGCGGCACCTCACGTTGTGTCGACGCCAGCATGGACCGCATCGAGGTCGCCGTGAGCGATCCTGCGCTCCTCGAAACCGGCCTGCTGCTCGTCAACGGCCTGCCCTGCGAATTCCGCCCGCTAGACAGCTCCGAGCTGGGAGCTGCTAACTCGCAGCTTCAAGCTCCGGCCGCTGCGGCCGGCGTGCGTTACCGGGCGTTTTTCTTAAACCCCGCGCTCCACCCGCACATCCCGGTGCATGCGCCCTTGCTCATCGAGTGGGTCGA
>CANIXX010000177.1 GCA_947471115.1 Opitutaceae bacterium
AAATCACCGGACCCGACCTGGACGGAAAGACCAAGGAAGGCGTTTACGTGGACGTGAGCAATTACGCCGCGTGGCGCCCCACCCAGCTGAGCTTCGAACTCATGCGCCTAGCCTGCCGCTATGATCCGCCCAACCCCTTTGTGAAAATCGATGCAAAAAGCATGCGCAGTTTCAACATTCACGTCGGCTCGACCGCTTGGTGGGAAGCGCTCAAACGCGACGGCGCGCGAGTGGACGTCAGCGGCAACCTAGCCGCATGGAACGTCAAAGCCCTCGCCTACCAGCAAGCCACGCGCAAGTACTGGCTGTACCAATAATAGTCGACGAAGGCTTGGGTCGGCAGGGGCGATCTTCTGGCCGACAAAATCGCCGGAATACATCGCGGCGAAACACGATCGATTCAGTTGATTTTGCGAGTTGTGACCGACGCAAAACCCGAAGATTAATGGCTAATATTAATCATTAACAAATAAAGGGTTGTATCGAAAGCACCGCACTACCTCGGAACTCAAACAGACATTTTAAAAGTGACTGCCTACTATTCTTCACGAGCGGTAAAAATCTACTAGGCGCACAGGGATTGCACACTGCTGCCCTGAGAGCTTGGCGCGGACTTGTATTATCCCCTGAAATCCCCTCAGTTTCACCAATGCTGAAGCGGCCGCAATGGCCGTATAAACCGTTACCCCCTCTTCATCCGCATGCCCGCCCCCGAAACACTCTCGCCAACAGCCACCGCCCCGCTGCTGTGCGTCGTTATCCCCGTTTTCAACGAAGAGCCGGTTTTGCCCGAATTGCTGGAGCGGCTGCAGCGGGTTTTGGGCAACCTGACGAAGGTGCGCTGGGAAGTGGTGTTTGTGGACGACGGCTCGCGAGACCGCACTGCCGCGATGCTGACGGCAGCGGCCGTACTCGAAGCGCGTTTTAAATTGGTGCGCTTGTCTCGGAATTTTGGACACCAACCCGCGCTGACCGCCGGACTGGCCCAAGCCGGACTGGCCGACGCAGTAGTGACGATGGACGCCGACCTGCAAGACCCGCCCGAACTGATCCCCGAGTTGGTGGCGGCGTGGCAGGGTGGTGCCGAGGTGGTGCTGGCGGTGCGCCGCTCGCGCCAAGACGCGGGCCTGCGCCGGGTGGGCTTCGATGTCTTTCACCGGTGGTTTCAGCGTGTAAGTGATTTTCCTATCGAAGCCAACACAGGCACATTCGGCCTCTTAGCGAGACCGGCGGTGGCGGCGATCAACGGGCTGGAAGAAAGGCACCGCTTTTTCCCCGGGCTGAGGGCGTGGGTCGGGTTCAAGCAAGCGGAGGTCGTATATGACCGCCAAGAGCGGGTGGCGGGAACGCCGGGGCAAACCCTGCGGCGGCTGGTGCGGTACGCATTGGACGGAATTTTCAGTTTTTCGTATTTCCCACTGCGGATGATGACGTACACAGGCATGTTCATCGCCGGCTGCGGCTTTGTGGTGGGGGCGTTTTTCGTCATGCGACGGCTGCTCGGGCAGGAAGTGGCGTTCACGGGGTTCACGACGCTCGTGACACTAATTTTATTTTTAGGCGGAGTGCAGCTGATCGGCATCGGTATTTTAGGCGAATACTTAGGGCGGATTTACGACGAGACGAAGCGCCGACCGCTATATGTGGTGAGGTCGCCCGAATCCCTATGACCGACCTCTGCCCCGTGCGGCCCGAAGCCTCGCCCCCGATCCCTTACAAGCCATTTCCGGTCATTATAGTTACCTGCTCCAGCGCGTTGCTGGTTGGCCTCAGTATCGTCCCGCCTTCCTTATCCCGACTCGACGTCTGGCCCTGGGCCTCCTTCGCCGCGCTCGGCTGGCTACTACCAGTCGCCGTGACCCTTTTTCGACTCGCCCTTGACCGCCCCCAAGCTCGCTTTGGCGGCCTTCTGGATATCGGACTCGGGCTTCTTGCGACAATCGCAACGGCATCAGCTATCACCAGTCCGCTGCGCGGCGTGGTGTTGCCGCACCTGCTGCCCGTCTTGGGTGCCTGCGCGCTGCCCCTCGCGCTGTTTCCCGCGCTTCAACCCGCTCACGCTCCCACATTCCGGCGCATCAGCGCCGCCGTGATCAGCGCGATTCTACTCACTAGCCTCATCCTTTGGCTGCAATCCGGGGATGGATTAGCCCTGCCAACCGCACGTAACGCCGAGCCCTTTGGCCACGCCAACATCACCGGCAGTGTCGCCGTACTCGCCACCACATGGATGGCCTACGGCGCGACGAGGGAAACCGGCCGGATTCGCCTGCTCTTTATCCTTGGCGTGGTCCTCGCTGTGGGCACGGCGCTGTCGTCCGAAAGCCGCGGGGCCGTCCTCGCCCTCGCCATGGCGGGCGCCACTGCCGCCGCGATTAGCCTGCTGCGTCACGGCCGTATCTGGATTTTCACCCTGCTGCTCTTCGGCCTTGCAGCGGGCACCATAGGCGCCAACGCGCGCCTGCGTGAATTGGTGGTGCAAGGCCGCTGGAGCGCGCCTGCCCGAGAAAGCAACGACCAGCGAACCGCCATGCTCGTGGGCGGCCTTCGACTGGGAGCCGAACGTCCACTGCTGGGCTGGGGCCCAGGGGCGATCCCCCACGTTTTTCCCCGGGTACGCGCCGACCTTCCCGGCACGGCCGACAACATCCTGCAACTCCACAACACCCCCGTCCAACTCTGGGCGACCCTCGGTGCCATAGGTTTGCTCGCGGGTGTGCTTAACATCGCCGCGATTGTCCGCCGCACCCGATTTGCTACTTGGGACAGCGAACGGACCGCCCTCGCCGCCGGCCTCGGCGCAGCCGCCACCGTTATCCTCTTCGATCACCCCTTCGCCACGCCCGCCTTCGCCGTGCTGGCAGCGGCTCATCTCGCCGCTTGGTCGAATCTGCCCACTCCGAAATCCCACCCCGAGAGAAAGCCTAACCCGCTGGGTTTTTTATTTCGCTCCAGCCGGGGCACATTCGTCGCCTGTTTTTTTACCCTGCTACTGATTCCCACACTACTCGCCACCGGCTACGACCTCGCCGCCCGACGCGCCTACTCCAAGGCTCTAGACCTTGTGGAGGTTAACGATCCTGCGGGCTACGCCGCCGGACTGCGCAAAGCCGTCGAACTCGCCCCCGCAGATCCCTACTACGCCCACCAACTCGCCGCCTATCTCGCCACCGGCCACCCGTTCCCCGCCGACCCGACCCCGCGCGCTCCCGCCGAGGCTAGGACGCTGCTCGAACGCACGCTCATCACTAACCCCGACCTCGAATATGCACACTACAACCTAGGCTGGCTCTTGATTGTAGACGAACCAGCCACGGCGGCTCATCACTTTGAAAACGCCATCCGCCTTGCGCCACAACGCAGCACGGTTTTTTTCGGACTTGGCTTGGCTCGACTTAACCAAAACGACCTCGCAGGGGCCACCCGCGCCTTCGCCGCTGAGTGGTTGCTCAATCCGGCCTTCGCGTGGTCCCCAATGTGGCGGCAACCGCCATTCGATTCACTACGACCGCAGATCTTGGCTCAAGCATCCGCCGTTGCCCGCCTACACGGCCAAGACCCGTGGTTCCGGCTAGATTCTATACCCAATGCAACCACCGGCCCAGCCTACCGTCGCCTCCGCTCCGGCTACGGCGTATTGATGGGCCACCCCGAGAAGCCCGCTCCCGTCGATTTTAACATCCAGGCCAAGACGATCCTCCCCACCGAACTTCTAGACCAGGTCCCGCCTCAAGGCTGGCTAACGGGTAAAAGTTTATTGGAATTTATCGCTCTCCCTCCCCCTTGATAGATCCATCCACCAACCTTTACTCGACAACTCGCGCCACGCCCGAATCCGGTCGCCTGCGCAAAGTTGTCCTCCCCAGCCTGCTTGTGGCGGGCGACGCCTGCGTAGCCTTTGCCGGACTCTCGCTCGGCTATTGGCTGCGTTATGCCACCCCGATTGGCAGCATCGGGCTGGACGTCCCTGACGCCACTTACGCACGCTACCTGCCGCTGCTGCTGCTCGGCACCGCCTTCCTCATCGCAGCCTACGCGCAGCTCAACCTCTACGAAGAGCGCCTGCTGCTGCGGAAATTCCAGGCGATTAACCTCATCATCAAAGGTACCACCTTCTGGCTCATCGCGTACCTCAGCCTATCACTGGTGCTCAAGTTTCAGCCACCCATCTCCCGTTGGTTTGTGATTCTCGCCTACCTGATAGTGCTGGGCCTGATGTTCGCGTGGCGCAGTGCGGCCTATCGACTCTTCATTCACCCCCGTTGGGTTGGCCGCCTCCGCCAACGCGTCGCCATCCTCGGCTGGAACGATGAAGCCCGCACGCTGGTCGCGGATCTGGCATCCCACCCCGCGCATCCGTTTGCCTTCGCCGGGGTGATCACGTTACCCGACGAACCCGTGCCCGCCGGCCACACCGTGCTCGGATCGACCGATCACCTGCGTGACACGCTGCGAGCGCATCACATCGACGTGCTCATCGCCGCCCGCACCGATCTACCCCGCGAACAACTCCACTCCATCGTCGAAGGCTGCGAGCAAGCCTTCGTTGACTGGAAGATTGTGCCCTCGTCCTTCCAGATCCTTGTGAGCGGCCTACGCCTGCAGACCATCGGCCGGCTGCCGGTGCTCGGGGTCGAGGAACTCGCGATCAACCGCCTGTTTAATCGCGGGCTGAAACGTCTCACGGACATCGCGGGGGCGCTGGTCGGGCTGATCCTTTCCGCCCCGGTGCTCGCGGTGCTGGCTGTGATCATCAAACGCGAGTCGCCCCACGGCCCGGTATTCTTTGCGCAAATCCGCACGGGAGCCCGCAGCCGCCCGTTTACGATGTGGAAACTGCGCAGCATGGCCCCCGATGCCGCGGCGACCGACCACCACCAGATTAGCACCCCCGCCGGCGACCCTCGCCTGCTGCGCATCGGCGCGTTTATCCGCCGCTGGAACCTCGACGAACTGCCGCAGTTCTGGAACGTGTTGCGCGGTGACATGAGCCTGGTCGGCCCGCGCCCCGAACGCCCGCACCACGTAGAACACCTCGCAGGTGAAATCCCCCACTACCTGCCGCGCCACCTGGTGAAACCCGGCATGACCGGCTGGGCGCAGATCAACGGCCTGCGCGGCGGCAAGGACCTCGACCGACGCATCCAGCATGACATTTATTACATCGAGAACTGGTCGCCGTGGCTCGACGTGCAGATCATGGCGATGACCTTCGCCCGCTGGAAGGACGCGAATACCTCCCGATAAAACCTCAATAGCCTGTGCCCTTGACCAAGGACGGACTTAGTTTAGCTTAGCTAATCGTGATTACCGTCAATACCCACGAAGCCAAAACCCGACTATCCGCCCTACTCGCAGCGGTAGAACAGCATGGCGAAGTCATCACAATCTGCCGTAACGGAAAACCGGTGGCCGAATTGCGCGTCCCCGCTCCGCCGAGTTCACCCAAACGATCACGGCTCGAACCGGATCCGTTATTAAAAGGGCGGATCCTCTACGACCCGACCGAGTCCGCCAGCGATGAAGAATGGCCGGAGGACGCGCGTTGATCCTGCTCGATACCTGCACCTTGCTCTGGCTAACGATGGCACCGGAGCACCTTTCAGCGGTAGCCCGCAAAGCACTCGCCGACTCAACCACCCAAGTGTGGGTGTCCGCCGTGACGGGGTTTGAGATAGGGCAAAAGCATGCCGCCGGAAAACTAGAACTGCCCCTCGCGCCAGCTGCGTGGATCGAGCGCGCCCTGCGAAGCCATACGCTTCAAGTCATACCCCTGGAAATGGCTATCGCACTGCGCGCCGCCGCCCTGCCACGCCTCCACAACGACCCCTTCGATCGACTGCTGATCGCCACCGCGCAGGAACACCACTTGGTCCTCCTGACGCCCGATCCCAAAATCCGCGCTTACCCCGTCCTCAAAACCCGCTGGTAGCCCAAACACCCGCCCAAAACCGGCCTGCGCAAACCCGTAGCCGCTCCTACAACGGCTTCACTCGCCGATAGCCCCGAGCCCGCGCCTTGATTTTGGCCACCAATTTCCAAGCGCCGAACGTCACACACCACTTCCAGCGAACCCAGCGCGAGTTGGTCGGGTTAAAATGTTTCAAATACACATCGCGATTCGCGTCGAAGATCGCCGCCGCCATCGCCTCATAATTCTTTGCCACGCTAAGCCCCTTCAAGTGCGTAATCGCGACGCTCCCGTCATAAACAATCCGATGACCAGCCCGCGCGACGCGGATGCATAGATCGAGATCGTCCCCATACATAAAGAAATCCTCATCAAAGACCTGAGCGCGACCATCTACACCCCTTAACGCCACCGCGTCAAAGACCGCACGCCGCCCCAACATAAACGCCCCGTTAATCGCCCCGACTTCATAAGCTCCCTTCTCCGGCAGATGCGTTAAATTATACCCCGCCGCCCACGCTTTTTCAGGAAACCTAGCCGCCAGCCCACTCGCTCGACAAAACCCATCCCAGAGCGTCGGAATACTGCGCCGACACGCCAAATCCATCTGCCCATCAGCCATGACCAGCTTTGGCGAAATCAGCCCGATGGACGGCTGGGCGAGCACGCGCCGCAGACAATGTTCAAGTGCAGCGACGTTGCAGACGGTATCGGGATTGAGAAAGAGCACGCACTCGCCGTTGGTCCGCTCGTATCCCAGATTATTGGCCCGGCCGAAACCGAGGTTCTCCGCTGGCACGACATAATCGACCCACGGGAAATCCAGCCGCACCACTGCACCGGTACCATCGACGTCGAGCGAGTTGTCCACAACGACGACCTCAACCGGGCGGCCGAGCAGCTCGCGCGGGAGCGAAGCGAGGCAGGCGCCGATCTCATCGCGGGAGCGATAGGCGACGATGATGATGGAGAGCTGAAACTGCATTACCCCCATATCGCGCGCTTCCCGGATTTAGTTCAACCCTACAGGCCCAGTAATCCCACTCGCGAACTACCAAGCGAAATGTCTAGCCTCTCAACCAGAGCCAAAGTTTAACTCACATTGATTCCGCCTAGCCCAATTCCAGTCCCCACCCAAAGATCAAGCTACTTTATGAAGATCGCCATCA
>CANIXX010000178.1 GCA_947471115.1 Opitutaceae bacterium
GAACTTACACACACCGATTGCCTTTAGTAAATCACCCCTTAATCAACTTAGCGCATGAATATTCACGCTCGCATTTCCAAGGAATGGCGCCAACGCATGATCTTTATGGCCATGATGTTGAATGGTTCTGGACTTTGGTTCTGCTATGATGGATTCATCGCCTGGCCTGCCCAAGAGCAGAATTACCAGCGACTCGTCACGCTCACCGCAGGCACACTGGCAGGCGAGGAAAAGCCAACCGACAAAAACCCCAACGTGGTGCGCGCTTGGGCCACTTACGCCGCCGCTAACAAGCTCCCTGAAAAAATCCCCAAGCACCGGAGCCCGGGTGACCTTTCCGGTCAGCGTACGATCGGCAGTATTTTTATGTTCATCGGGCTCACGTTCATCGGCTGGGTCGTACTCCAACACCGCCGCAGTGTTAGGGCCGACGGCGACATCATTACCGGTGCCAACGGGGTAAAGGTTCATCTCGACAGCATTATTGACATGGATCGGCGCAAGTGGGTCACCAAAGGCATCGCCTACGCCCTTTACGAAGAGAACGGAAAAAAACACCGCCTCTGTCTCGACGACCACAAGTTTGCCGGTTGCGAAGCCATCATCAAAGAAGCCGAAAGCAGGATTGCCGCCCGTAACGCCGCCGTCACGCCACCCATCCCCGGCTGATCGACGTTAATCCTGCGCATTATCTGTCTGCCAAAAAGTTATTAAATTCTAAGTTAGCCAGAGGGGCCCATTGGCAATGGTGAGCTTAATGATTTCGCTAAAAAGGGGGCCGGAACCCATGTCCAGTCCCCCTTTGGTTTATAATCCCAGCAGCGCGCACGGCCGTTGTTCGGTCTAAGCGCCGCCTTGGGTGATACGTAACAACCCGATTAAACCTGAACTCCGAAGCAGGCAGCGATGAGCGGGCGCACGATGCTGGATCAGATGATCGTGAGTGAATCCGCTAAGTTTACTAAATAAAGCATTGAGCGGGTGGGCGAATGATCAGGTGCCCAGCAGGTTGCTCCGGATCTCGATGATTGGCTTCGGGGTTCGGGTCAGATCAGAAGGCCTTTACGTCGATCTGTTTGGGTTTGGACTTTTCAGTCTTCAGCACTTTTACGTGCAAGACCCCATTCTTAAAGTCCGCTGACACATGTTCGCCATCGGCATCATCGGGTAGGGTGAAACTGCGGACGAACGACCCGTAGGAGCGTTCAATCCGGTGGAACCGTTTCCCCTTCTCTTCCTTCTCTGCCTTACGTTCACCGGAGATCGTTAAAATACTACGCTCCAGGGTGACCTTAATGTCGTTTTTCTCCACCTCAGGCAGTTCCGCCTTGATGAGGTAGGCTTTGTCATCTTCGGCGATGTCCACCAACGGGGCCCACTCGCTGCTGGTCATCAATTCGGACGACTCATCTTGTATCGCAGGTAAAACCGACCGGCCAAAAAAAGGCGCTAGGCGGGTTTGGAACTCATTCAACTCCCTCACGGGATCCCAACGGGTAATCGTTCTCATGGTTCGTGCTTCCTTGTGCGGGTAATCGCTAGCTTTTCTCTGACCTCTGTTACCCGAGTTGGAGGCCGAGAGCGGCCGCGGGATGCGGCCTGAATAAGAGCTTGCATGGTCAGTGCCACTCGCACTCGCAGGTTGGCGGGGTAATGCTTCTTATTTTTGCGCAAAGGGTAGCGGTTTTTAAGGGTTACGCAGCTCGCGCGTGGCTGCGCCGAGCTGCCACTTTTTGGCGCTAATCGCAGCCGCGCTGTCGCGCTTTGCGTCTCATTTTAGTGTGCCACAGGGCGCGTGTTAAACCTAGCGGCACCAAACTCCGTGTCGTCCGTGGCGGAGTTCTCAAAAAACGCGATGCTCCCCCCTCGCCAACGGTGCCACAACCTGTCCATCGTCACGCCATGCCATTTTCCAAACTCGGTCTTTATTCTAGCCTCGTGCGCGGCGCCCAGGCCTTAGGCTACACCGAGCCCACGCCGATCCAAACCAAGGCGATCCCCGCCGTACTCTCTGGCCGCGACTTGATTGCGTCAGCCCAGACCGGCACCGGTAAAACCGCCGCGTTTGCGCTGCCCATCCTTAACCGCCTTGGCCCGCATCGCGATTCCGGCCCTCGTGTGCTCATCCTTGAGCCCACTCGCGAACTCGCGATTCAGGTCGAACAGGCCTTCATCGCCCTGGGCAAATTCACTGACTTTAAATCCGTCGTCTTGCACGGTGGAGTCACCGTGGGGCCGCAGCGCAACGCCCTGCGCGCCGGTACCGACGTGGTCATCGCCACCACCGGCCGCCTGCGCGAGTTCCTTGATACCAAGATGCTGCAACTCGACTCCATCGAGGTCTTGGTCCTCGACGAAGTGGACCGCATGTTGGATATGGGCTTCATCGAGGATGTTAAGGCCATCGTCAAAGCGTGCCCGGCCCAGCGCCAAACCCTGCTGTTCTCCGCTACCCTGCCGCCGAAATTGGCCGAAGTCGCCCGTTTCGCCCTGCGTGACCCCCAACGCATCGCCATCGCCAGCACGCAGCCGGTGACCGATTCGGTTAACCACGCCATCCATGCGGTGCTCGACCACCAAAAAATCGAACTCTTGCTGGAGTTACTTAAACGTGACGATTTTAAGAGCGTAATCATCTTCGCGCGCACCCGTCGTGGCGCGGATGCCATTGCCCACCAACTGCGTCTAGAAAACCACCCCGTTGGCGTCATCCACGCCGAACGCAGCCAGTCAGAGCGGGTGGCCGCGCTGGAGGGCTTCCGTAAGGGCAAGTACGGCATCTTGGTTGCTACCGACATCGCCGCGCGCGGTATCGACGTGGCGGGCATTTCGCATGTCATCAACTTCGACGTTCCCCAGCACCCCGAAGACTACGTTCACCGCATCGGTCGCACCGGCCGCGCCCAGGAAAAGGGAGACGCGATCATGCTGGCGACCCCGCAAGAGGCCAACGACATCGTGGCGATTGAGAAATTCATCGGACAGTCGATTCCCCTGCGCACGCTCGACGGCTTTGCCTACGAAGGCGGACAGCCCCCGCGTATCGATCCAGGCAACGCCCAGGCAAACTCTCCACGTCGAGCCGGCCAACAACGGCTAGGGACCGGCGGGCAAAAAAAAGGTGATCGCGGTAAAAACCAGAGTTTCGAATCAAGCGGCAAACCCTTTGGTGGCGGCAACCCAAATTGGCATTCCAAGGGCAAACCCGGTGCTCACTGGCGTGACCGTAAAGGCAGGTAACGGATGCCCCGCCAGGACACCTCGGGCTGGTGGTGCGTGCGCCTTTAAAACAACTTACCCCCTTCGGCTTAAAGGTGAGCTGCAGTGGCCGAGACGGCCAACTCTACATTTTCGATCCCGTGTAGGGTCGGCCGTCCTCGGTCAATTTAAACAACCTCGATGATAAATTGAAATAAGCCTTAAAAATCCTGTAACCGGTGCTCGATCGGGCCGCGCTCCGGCTCGATTCGCGCCAGTACCTCGCCCAGCAGGTAAATCGATCCGGTGACCACCACCGTGTCCGCTAATCCGCCGACCGTGCACAAACCCGCCACAGGGAACACACCGTCCACCGTCGCCCGAATTACTTTCCCCGTAAAATTCTTAGGAATCAGTGCTTCGAGCTCCTCGAACGAACTAGCCCGTGACTGTTGCGGCATGACCAGATGAATTTCGGCCGCATAGCGGCTAATGGTTTCCAATAACGGCCGCGCCCGCGCCACGCCCAGCACTCCGGTAACCACCACCGGCTTACGCCCCTCTGCGGCAACCAGTTGCCGTAAATGCTTGTCGAGTACGCTGGCCCCTTCAGGGTTGTGCGATGCGTCCAAAATCAGCGCCCGCCCGCCAATCGTCGTGCGCTGCCAGCGTCCCGGCCAGCGCACTGCGGCGATCCCGCGCCCGACCACCTCGTCGCTCAAGCCCCAGCGCGCATCAAGGCAGCGCGTCACCACTACAGCGACTGCTGCGTTCGCTCGCTGATAATCGCCCTCCAGCGCCGGTTTTGGATAAGCGGACACGTCTTCCCCAAAGATTTCCCGCACCGAGTGGACCGGCGCTCCTTGTGCCGCAGCTACCCGGCGAATGACCGTCTCAGCCTCCGGCGGCAGGCGGCCGATTACCACCGGTTTTCCCGCTTTGATGATGCCCGCTTTTTCTGCGGCTATGAGCTCGATGGTGTCGCCCAGCATCTCGCAGTGGTCGAGGCCGATGGAGGTGATCACGGCGACCTCGGGGTTAACCACGTTGGTGGCGTCGAGTCGCCCGCCTAACCCCGTCTCGATGAGGGCGATGTCGCAGTTTTTTCGCTGAAACTGCAAAAATGCCATTGCGGTCATGAACTCAAAAAAACTCGGGTGGTCGTCGGGGCTACCGTGACTGACCGCCTCGGCGATCGGGCAAAGTTCACGGGTGAAGGCGACGATCTCGGCCTCGGACAGCGGTAGGCGAGCAACTTGGACGCGTTCGCCGAGTTTGACCAGATGTGGCGAGGTGTAGAGTCCGGTGCGCCAGCCGGCGGTGGCGAAACATGCTTCGAGCAACGCGGCAACCGAGCCTTTGCCGTTGGTTCCGGCGATATGGATAACTGGTGTAGACCGCTCGGGATGGCCGAGCCCGGCCACGAGCAGGCGCATACGATCGACCCCAAATTTCACGCCCTTGGCCTTGAGCGAGAACAGGTAATCCTGGGTGGCGGCGTAGGCGGTCTGGGGCGCATCAACAGGACTCATACCATTTCGAACTCAACGTAATACACTCGAACCGTTTTAACCGCTAATGAACGCTAATTTTCGCTAAAAAAACACGGAGGTGGTTCTTTTTAATTCGCGTATCTTATCGTTCATTAACGGTTAATAATTCAGTTAATAATAAAAAGGGCCGCTGAAATCATCATTCCATGCGGCCCGTTCAGCACCCAATCAAACCTCATTTTTTCTCGATGGGGCGTTTTTTGAGGTAGAGCGCTTGAAGCACATCGCGCAAGCTGTCGCGCATCTCCAAACGGCTGACAATCATGTCGATAAGTCCGTGCTTTTGCAAAAACTCGGCGGTCTGGAAACCAGGAGGCAGGGTTTGTTTAACCGTGTCTTTGATGACGCGTGCGCCGGCAAAGCCGATCAGCGCACCCGGCTCGGCGATGTTCAGGTCGCCCAAAACCGCAAAACTGGCGGTGACGCCTCCCATGGTCGGATGTGTGAGCACCGAAATGTAGGGCAACTTGGCTTCGGCTAAGCGTCCCAGCGCTGCACTGGTTTTCGCCATCTGCATGAGCGAGAAAATGCCTTCCTGCATACGCGCACCACCCGAAGCGCTGAAAATCACGCAGGGAATCTTCTTCTTCAAAGCGATTTCGATCGCACGGGTGATTTTCTCTCCCACCGCCGAACCCATGGCACCACCGCAAAAACGGAAGTCCATAACAGCCACAGAGACCTGAATCCCATGGATATCCCCCGTACCGCAGACAACTGCCTCGGTCAGGCCGCTATCGCGTTCGTACTTTTTGATGCGGTCGGGGTATTTCAGGGAGTCGACGAACTTGAGCGGATCGGCCGAACGGATCGTCGCATCAGCTTCCTCAAAGGTGCCTTCGTCAAACAGGGCGGCGATGCGCTCATGCGCGCCGATGGGGTAGTGGTAACCCGACTTGGGTACGACCATCTGGTTGTCCTCCAGCTCCTTATTAAAGACGATCTCACCGGAGATCGGACATTTGGTCCACATCCCCTTGGGGATATCCTTCTTCTTAACAACGACAGTGGAATACTTCGGTTTGCTGAAAATCGACATGGCAGTGAGTTAACCGTGACTAAAGGTGATGACGTTGAGATTCACCGCCCCAGCGCGGCGAAGAACGCCGGCGCAGGAGTTGAGGGTTGAGCCTGTGGTGAAAACATCATCGACGAGAATGTAAGGTGAGCGCGGATTTATGGAGGCGCCTCGGGCCAGTGCAAAGGCATTTTTTAGGTTAGCCTGGCGGGCTTTGCGGTCGAAGGTGGTTTGTGAGGGCGTGTCCACCACGCGGCGCAGGACCGGCTCGACCCGAGTGGTTCCGCCCGTAGCTCGTGCGAGAACGGATGCAATGAGCGCAGTCTGGTTGTAGCCCCGCTCGCGCAGTTTGCGTGGGTGCAGCGGCACCGGCACCAGAATTGAGTTTTTCAAAAACTCCTTCACGGGGTCGCAGGCGCGCACGATCTGCTCTAAGTCGTCGAGCAGGTGGTGGCCTTTGCGATATTTCAGGCCGTGGATTAGGGCGCGCGCCGGGCCGGTAAATAGTGTGACCGTGCGCCCCTCGCCAAATTGTGGGTGCAAAGCGACGCAATGCGGGCAGATGCGCTCGCCTTCGACGGCGCCGAAAAACGGGCTTCCGCACGTCGTACAATGCGGCGCTGCAACCACATGGATGAGAGGCGTGCAGGCCACGCACACCTGTCGCAGTCGCCCGCCCTCGACCAGCCCGCCGCAGTGCACGCACGTCGGCGGAAACACCACATCAGTTAACCCGCGCCACAAACCGCGCGCCCAACCGAGCTGCGGCGCCGTCGCCAACCATTCCGCCGAAGACTGGGCGGAAGTGTTAGGCGTTTCGCTCATTTATAGAACACTTCGACCAGACAAAGTCCCTGCGGTGGCGCGGTAAATACCCGCTGGGTCCGAAGCTGGCTGGCGAGGATCGGCTCCATGTCGGCCGGACTCAAGCGGCCCAGCCCGACATCGACCAGCGCCCCGGTGAGGCTGCGCACCATTTTATACAGGAAACCGTTGCCCTCAGCCTCGATGCGCAAGCGGTGACCATCCTCGACCAGGTCGAGGCGCTTGATCGTGCGCACGGTGTCTTCCTTGGCGATGCCGCTGCCGGGAATGGCGGTAAACGCCCGAAAATCGTGCGTGCCCACCAGCAGCGCCGCCGCCGCCCGCATTGCGCCGACGTCGAGTTTTCGTGGCATCGACCAGGTGTAAGCCTGCGTAAACGGATCCGCATCAGCCCCGTGGCAGAGCGAGAAATGGTAGATTTTCCCCGTGGCCCCGAAGCGCGCATGGAAACTGGCTGGAACCCGCTCGGC
>CANIXX010000179.1 GCA_947471115.1 Opitutaceae bacterium
CTCTGGCCGATGGCCGCGACCGCATGCAGGCCTATTTCAAGCGCGTGCGCAGCACCGGTCGCGATCACTGTGCGCTGTTGGAATTCGTGCGGGACGACACCATCGAGCAGGCCCAAGCGGATGCAGCCGAACTGAGGAGCCTTTGCCAAGTTTAGGTCAAACCTTGGCCGGGACGGCCAACTCTATATTTTCCGAACTCTCTACCGCCGACAACTGACTCGACGCGCCCGCCCTGCTCACCAGCGCAGCGATCCTGTTGCGCCAAAAACTACAGGTGCCCGTCGGCATCATCGTGCGCACCGAAAGCTCTTCGCCCTCGGGCATTTGGCTGAGCCGCGATGCGGTCGAAGGCGACGCCGAGATCCAGCGCCAGTTGCAGGTCTATGCGGCCACCGAGTACCCCCAGCTGGTCAACGCCTACCCGGCGAAAGTCCAAGCGTGGGAAGAGGCCGCCGCGAAGGCCAAAGCCGACGGTAAAACCGTGCCGGTTAAACCCAACCCGCCCGCTTTGGCCGGCCATTTCCCGTTTCATCCCTACGCCTACTCGGCGGGGCGGTTTGAATACTATGGAGCCAACTACATCTCCCGCATCGAACCGGTCGCAGGCTACGCGGTGCGCGGCCTGGTCTGGGATCAAGGCAAGAACCACACCGGCATCGCCGGGGCCGACCAGTCGGTGGTGATGCCCGCGCTGCTGCGGTGCTGGCGCGCAGCCTAGGGACGGCCCGACCTGCCGTTTTTCTATGTGCGCAAAAACCAGCACCCCGAAACTGGGCACGATCTCAATCCTGGGCGAGCCCACCCAGCGCACGTCCGTGGCACAGAAGCAGCGCATCGGCTATGTGTCGCAGGAATAAAAATTCTACCCATGGATGACATGCAAAGCGCTGAGGCGGTTTGTCGGATCGTTCTATCCGACGTGGAATAAGGCGGAGTTCTCACGCCTGCTCGAAGTCTTCGCTATTACGGAGGACAGCCGCACTACGGAATTGTCGGGCGGCATGAAGGCAAAGCTCGCGCTGTCAATCGACCTCGCACCACGTCCGGAGGTGCTCCTGCTCGACGAACCGAATGCGGGCCTCGCCCCTGTCGCCCAACGAGAGTTGATGGAAATAATCGTGGAAAAAGTTTCGGCAGCATGGTTGTGCGCACCTTTTTTCATCGGACCTCGTAGACAAAGTGAATCGCTGCGCGGAACGCATAGGCATCATTCACAAAAGCCGAATGCGTTTTGAGGGCAAGCTGGGTGACTTACGCGATCGCGTGCGCTGCGTGCAGGTTCCCGTAACGGGAGCAGGCGTTCCCGTTACGGCAACCTCCTCAATTCCGCCAACCCGTAACCGTATCCACAAGGGCCTGCATGCACTCGAGACGTGCTTGCGGGGTGATGCCATGACCGAGATTAAAGATGTGCCCGCTGGTGCCACGCATGGCCTTGAGGAGACGGGTGGCTTCATGCGCCACGAGCTCTGGGTGGGTTTGCATGAGGACGGGGTCGAGATTGCCTTGCAGGGCGATATTGGCCGGGAGGTTGCGGCGCACCGTGGCGAGGTCGCAGGTCCAATCCACGCTCAGTGCACGTACCCCGGAGGAAGCCTGATCGATCAGATGAGGCGCGGTGCCCTTGGCGTAAAGAATCACGGGAAACTCGGGCGGCAGGGCGGCTGCGATGCGGCGAATCCAGCGCAGCGAGGCCGTTTCGTAATCTTGGCCGGCGAGCAAACCACCCCAGGAATCAAAAATCTGGATGGCATCGGCCCCGGCTGCGATCTGCATTTGAAAATACAGGATGAGCGCGTCCGTGAGTTTCTCCAAGAGGGCGTTAAAAGCGGCGCGGTCGGTATAAAAGAGTAGCTTCACCCGACTAAAGTCCTCCGAACTGCCCCCCTCTACGAGGTAAGTGGCGAGCGTCCAAGGGGAGCCACCGAAGCCGAGCAACATCTTCTCACCCGCGAGCTCGCGACGGAGGTGGCGCAGGGCCTCAGCCACATAATCGAGGCGTTCGGGCACAGCATCTGCGGGTGCGAGCGTGGCGATGTCCGTGACGCTTTCGATGCGGCGTTCCAACGCGATGCCACCGCCCTCGCGAAACGTATAAGGCACGCCCAGCGCTTCAGGGATGACCAAAATATCGGAAAACAATATCGCGGCATCCAGCCTGGGAAAGCGTTGCAGGGGCTGCATCGTGACCTCCACGGCCAGTTCCGGAGTACGCACCATTTCCACAAAGGAGTGCCGGGCCTTAAGCGCGCGGTATTCGGGTAGGTAGCGCCCGGCTTGGCGCATCACCCAGAGTGGCGGGCGATCAAGCGGCTGGCAGCCGAGGGCGGAGAGAAAACGAGCGCGGGAGTTCATGGCGGAAAAGGACTGAAGGTGGGGCGTGATCGACGTGGCCAGGGGTGCTTGGATATAGTTTTCAGACCTACTGCGGAAGCGGGGAAGCGGCCAGCCAGTCCTGGGGCGGCAGTCAGTCGGTCAACAATCCGGCCTAGGGCTAACCGGGGCTGGGGCGGTAGTCGTATTTAAACGAGACCAAGGGCGGGAGACTCATCAGAATGGAATCGGCACGCCCCCGCTTTGCAGACCGAAATGCGTGCCTCGGGCCCAGACGAGATTAAACTCCAAGTAACGTCTGCGGCGGTAGTGCTGCCAATCGCGTTCGTGCGCGCCAGAGGGCAGGCATGGCGTCGGGCGATCACGGGAAGATAGGCTGGGAGAAAAGCCTTATCTCCTCGTAAAGGCCCGCAGCGGTTAAAACTGGATCGTTGGTATTTCCTTAGTAACCCTAGCCTCAGGGCGTCTCAAGGCTCAGGGCGGAGATCGAACCGGTGAAGGGCCGTTCATTCAAAAATCCGACTCGTATCCCTCCGGACTTCGAATCAACCACCTCGCCGGCCGGGAAGTCCTTGGTTCTAACCACGCCCCCGATCGCCAGGGTGATTTTTCCCGCCTCGTTGGTGGCGGTGACATGATTCCAAATAGCTGCATTCACCCGAACCGCCACGATAGTGAACGTTTGATCAGCGTGCCAGACAATGAAATCGAGCATATTTCGGCTCTGGGAATAGCGGAGTTCATAGCCGGACAGGCGCAGGAGGGTCTGATTCTCCGCGCCCTTGGCTGCCGGTTTGAAAGACATCTTAATGACTAAGGCATCCACGGCCTGGAGCGCAAGAAAAGGGGACCCAGCAGAGATCTGGGTGCCATCGAGGACGAGTACCTTGCCTCCAGGCGCCTCAGCATCCGTACCTACGGAAGCCCCAGAGGCAAAAACCAGCCCGTTCAATTTGCTCGCGGGCGAGGGCACGACGATGCCCTCCTTGGTCTTTACGATTTTGGAAAAATCCCAGGCTTGAAGGACTTTGCTTTGGGCAAAGGCGGAAGTGGACAGGGCGGCCGCGATTAAAGCGGCGAGAAAGAAGCGGGTGGTTTTCATGATGGTGAGGATAAGTTTCAGATTGTGAAAATGTAGAGTTGCGCGTCCCGACCAAGGGCGATCAAAAAACTGCGAACGCCTCGGAGAGAAGCGAAGAAGGGAAGGTGCAAACAGAGGTTGAAAATGAACGGGGCCGCAGCGTTTGGCTTCAAACCGAGTGTGAAAAAGAGGGATGAAATAACAAGCCCCGCTTCATTCAATTTGTAGAATGCAGAGGCGCGCAGGGGGATCGGAATGTAGCAGAGTTGGCCGTTTTTAAATGGGACGTAAATTGGCATTAATATAGTAGGCCATTCGGGGGCAGCCAATCACCCCCGCACGTCGTGTTCATGCCACGTGTGCCGCCCGTCATCCTAGGAATCGGCCCTCCAGCGGGCTGGCGACTTTCGACACACCGCCCGAAATGAACGGTGGAAGGAAGTGACGTCGTTAAACCCGCATTCGTAGCTGATCGAGACCATGGAACGCCCCGTTTCCTTCAGCAGGCGACACGCGTGTTCGACCTGATGATTGCGCACGACTTGTTTCCATGAATCGCCCGCGACCTCACGAAAGAGCTGGGTGAACCGGCGGCGACTTAAGCCCAGAGATTCGGCGACCTGCCCCAACTCGTGTGCGTTAAGAAAGGAGGTGGCCAGTCCATCTGCATACGCGGCGACCCTAGCCCGGGCAGGATCGCAGGAGCTGCCTTTTTTCGTACTACGGCCACCGGGTTCCCCCGCGCCTCGCGCACTCATTCGCCAGACAAGACCCAGTGCCGACCACGCCGCGCTCCATACCAAAGCATCCCCGCCGGGCCAGGCTAAGGTTTGTTCGTGCAACACCCGCCGCACCGCATCGCGCAGATCAGATCCCCAAGCCGGCTTCGCAAAATGCCGATAGCCCGCCAACACTTGGCCGGCACCCGGCAACGCGGCCACCACCTCTCGCCGCAAGCACACCACGTAAAGCGACAAGGGCCGCCGCGGAACATCCTCGAGGCGGTGAAGGCAACCGGCCGGCACCAAGACAACGTCGCCCGCGTGGAAAGGCGACCGGCACCCGCCGCGTTCGATCCACCCCTGCCCGCCGAAGGCATAGAGCAGCTTTACGAAATCATGCGCCACCTCCGGCATTACAAATCCCCGTTCGTGGCGGCTCTCGCCAGCCCATACCCCACAGGCCGGAAAATTAACCGTGAGCGGTTGCCGTGCGTGATGCGATAACATGACTCGAAAAATAACAAATTGCCCGTTTTGCCAATACTATCTACCTAACTTGCCAGCCGGCACGGCAAAAAAAGATATAGGATAGGTTTCCACCCTCCCCCCCCATATGAACCTAACCGAAGACCACGTCGTCAACAGCCTCCGCCGCACTTGGCAGCCCGTATCCAACTCAGCTGACCTGCCAGCCGGAAAAGTCATCGCCTACACCCTGCTCGAAACCCGCTTGGTCGTTACCCGCTTCGCCGACGGGAAACTACTCGCCGCCGACTCGGCTTGCCCGCACAAGGCCGCCGATCTTTCCAAGGGCTGCCACCGCAACGGCAAGCTGATGTGCCCTTATCACGGTTGGGAATTCTCGGCAGACGGCAACTGTCAGTCGATCCCTTCGCTACTGGAACCCAACGCCGAGAAACTCGCGCTTTCCCACCTGGTCAGCTACGTAATTCAGGAGCGCTACGGCTACGTCTGGGTCAAGCTCGACAATCGGCCCCTTGCCGACGGCAAGCCCCACGAGTTGCCTGAAGTGCCCGAGTTTGAGAATCCGAATTGGACCTACGTCATGGGGCCGCCCATGACCTTCGCCGCCGGTTGGCGCCGCGAGGTCGAGAACTACCTCGACATGACCCATTTTGCCTTCGCTCACGCGGGAAGTCTCGGTCTCTGCGCCGACCCGCGCATCCGCGACATGAAAATCACCGTGCATCCGGACGGAGGCTACCAAATGGACGCACCCTTTCCTGCGCTGGAGACAACCCATGAGCTGCAGGGGAAGCTGCAAAGCGCGCATCACCGCCTCCAGCGCTCCTATCTGCCTAACTTTACAACCATTCGCCAGACCTTCACCGACGGCGACGAGCGGGTGCTCGTGCATATCCCCTCCCCGAACACGCGTGAAACCTCCACGTGTTTCTGGTCGGTGTCGATTTCTCCCGGCTTCAAGGGGCCGCCTGCCGAAAAGCAGGTCGAGTTTGCCATTGGCGTACTCGATGAAGACCGGCTCATGTGCGAGCAGCAAAGCCCTCGGGAGATTCCGATTAACCCGGGTCGCGGTGGCTGGGGCGTGCTCGTGACCCCCGGCGACACGCTTGCGAACACATTCCAAAAACAGCTCCGCCGCTGGCTACTCGTCCAGCACGACTCGCCTACCGAATAGCCCCCCTCCGCGCGGTTTAACGCGGATTCCGGCCTGGAGCCAACCTCAACACAACGGAGTTTTTAACCGCTAATGAACGCTAAGATACGCTAATTCAGAAGCAATGAATCCCTGGTTTTATTAGCGGCCATTAGCGTTAATTAGCGGTTAAAAAGGCTCGTTTGTATTTCTTTGAGTGCGAAATGGTGTTAACCACCAAGTCCTCTTATGGCCTCGGTATCAGGCACCCGCCACAGCCGTAGCCTCGGCGAGTTCTACCGTTACCTACGTGAAAACGGAAAACCTGCTACCTCCGCACTTGTCGCAGTCATGCGCAAAATGCTCCACGTCCTCAATCGGCTTATCGCCGATCCGCATTAACCCATGGTCGCTAACACCGCTACTTCGCGGTTAAATGGATCGCCCCCTCGTTTTTGTGTCGTCCCGTGCGTTTTGTGGCCAACCGGATCGAGGGTCGAACCGGCTCCGGTAGGGTGGCGCCAATTTATAAACACAAAAAAGCCGCGCTCTTTTCTTCAAAGAGCGCGGCAGTTGATTTGAAGCTGTCAGCTCCTAGCTCCCAGCTCGATTAGCTCGCCCGGCGGCGGCGGCAAGTTACGAAACCGAGGATGCCCAGACCGGCCAGCATCGCATAGGTGGACGGCTCGGGGATGGCCGAGGTAACCATCAATATACCATCAACTTGGCTGAAGGTGTAGGTGTTCAAGCCGGAGCTGCCGGTCCAGATATTATTGGAGCGGGTCAAAGCGGTGGAGGCGACCGAAACGGTGGCAAAGTTACCCGAGCTGCTGCCAAAATCGAACAAGTCGTAGGAAGCTGTCTGGTTGAGGTCGTAGGCGCCGAAGCTGACGATGTTCAGCGAGCCGTTGAAGGTTATCGCGCCGCCTACGGCGATCTTGTCGAAGTCGGTGCCGACCACCCCGCCATTGCCCGCCAGCTCCATCGTGCTGGTGCTGGTGCCGTTGAGGGTCAGCGAGCTACCAAAGGTCAGCACCCCGAGGCTATTGCCAGCGGCGAGAAACGCGCCGTTGGCGATGGTCGTGGCGCCACCGATCGTGCCCGAGCCACCGAGTGTCCCACCCGAGTTCACCGTGACGGTGCCGGTCGACGTGCTGCCATTAATTAAAAGCGTACCGCCATTGATGGTGGTCGCGCCGGTATAGGTATTGACCCCGGAGAGGATCAAGGTGCCGGTGCCGGATTTGGTTAATCGGCTTCCGGCAGCGTTACCATTGGTGACCGCACCAGTGATATTCACC
>CANIXX010000180.1 GCA_947471115.1 Opitutaceae bacterium
CAAGACGGGAGATTGGGCCAAGTTCGCCCGTCACCAGCAGGCGTTTCCCCGAAAAACGTGGATTCTTGCCGGCGGGCTGAGTCCGGAAAACCTCGCCGAAGCCGTTGCCCGCAGTGGGACGACATTTGTCGATTTGAACAGCGGTGTAGAGACGTCGCCTGGGGTGAAAGACCACGCAAAATTAGCGCGCCTGGCCTCGGCGTTTGGGGCGGCCTAAATCGAGTTAACCCCTCCGTAAATTCCGCGGCCCGCCCGCGTAATCCTTACCAACACCGCTACCGCTCCGCCGTCTCCCATGCGTCTCAAAGTCGATTGGTTTTTGCTGGGTATGCTGGCGGCTGTGGGCCTTGCCTGGGGTTGGCCGCAGGTGGGTGGAAAAGACGGCCCGCTGCACCCCGATTTACTCAATAAACTAGGCGTAGCCCTGATCTTTTTTTTCAACGGGTTATCGCTGTCGTTTGCGTCGATGCGTGCCGGCATGCTCCGCTGGCCGCTTCATCTGGTGGTGCAACTGGGCACGTTTTTAATTTTTCCGTTGGTGGGCCTAGGACTGCTGGCCCTGATTGGTTTTTGGCTACCTGCGGCAGTCGCGCTGGGCTTTTTTTTCCTTTGCGCGTTACCCTCGACCGTGTCGTCCTCGGTAGCGCTGACCTCGGCGGCGCGCGGCAATGTGCCCGCGGCGCTGTTTAACGCCACGCTTTCCAGCGTGATTGGGGTGTTCGTGACGCCGTTGTTACTCAGTTGGTGGAACCCGGGGCTAGGGGAAGTTGGCGGAGTCGCTTCGGTGGCAGTGGGGCGGGTGATGGGCGACTTGGTGCTGTGGTTACTGCTGCCACTCGTGATCGGGCAATTATGCCGCGCGCAACTCGGGGCGTGGGCCCTGCGTCATCGTGTCGGGCTGCAACGGGTCGATCGCATGACGATTTTGTTCATTATCTACACCTCCTTTTGCGATTCGTTTTTACGTGGGGTGTGGACCGGGCAGGGGTGGGCCACGGTGGGCACGGCGCTGGTGGGAGGCGGGGTGTTATTCGCGGTGGTTTTCGGCCTGCTTCAGTTGATTTGCCGAACCCTGCGCTTCCCTATTGAAGACCGGATCGCGGTGGTTTTTTGCGGGTCAAAGAAGTCAATCGCTGCGGGGGTGCCGATGGCGCAGGTCATTTTTAGTGGCGACCCGCGGCTTGGGCTGATTCTGCTGCCGCTGCTGATTTACCACCCGCTGCAACTGATCATTTGCGGGGTGATGGCTGGGCGCTGGGCACGGCGCTGAGGGGCAGACGGGTGCCACCCCCCACCCGGAGGGACGACCTCAGTGTCTTCCGTGGCTCGATCCAGACCACACGGAGGTGGTCCCTCCCCAAGTCTAAAATCAAAGAGACGTTGGTGGTATTCTTCTCACAATCGTCGATGCGGGCTGAAGCACCGCACTACTTTCGATCCGAGCCTCTGAGTGTTACGGCCTATTCGGTAGCCGTTGGCATAAACCCGAACGCCGAAGTTTTAACCACGGAATTCACAGATGAGCACAGATAACAGAGCGTTACTGAAATTGAAGACAGGATGAAAAAAGGGGATAAAGTTGAGTCTGTTTACCTCCTAATGGATTGTACCTGTGTAATCTGTGGTTGGTTTGAGTTTCGGAATTCAGGCTAAAGGCATCGGGCGGCGGTCGGCTGGTGTTAGGGCCCAAAAAAAAGCGCTCCGTTGAGGGAGCGCTTTTTGGGGGAAGAACGAGGCTTAGATATCGTAGGACTCGAGAGGAACCGGATCGATGACGCGGGTGCCGGGCATCTTGGCGGTGAGTTGCTCTTGGAACCAGGCACGGGCGAGGGGATCGCCGTGGGTCAGGATTACGGTTTTGGCCTGGGTCTGCACGGCGAACTCGAGGAGTTCTTCGCGGTCGGCATGACCGCTCAACTCGTAGCGCTCAACGCGCGCGAGCAACTTGGCGGTGACGTTGGCGGTCTTGAAGACGAACTCTTCGCCTTGCTTGGTCTGCAGCAGCGCGCCGCCCGGGGTTTCGGGATCGCAGTAACCGACGAAGCCGATGGTGTTACGCGCGTGGCCGATCAGGCCTGAGGCGAGCGTGTAGCTGGGCGTGCGCTCGACCAACATGCCCGAGCTGATGATGTAGAGGGCGTTTTGCTTGGGGTCTTCGCCAGCGACCAGCTTGCGCGGGGCGGGCTTGATGTTGAGCTCCTTGATGACGGAGCGGCTGAATTGGACGTCCTGGGTCTTGCGCGAAATCTCGTCGAAATAATCAGCGAGGTCCATGCCGAGACCAGCGGCGAAGATGGGGCACTCCACCAAACGGCCGAATTTACGGGCGTCATGGAGGATGGAGATAACCTCTTGCATACGACCGAGGGCGAACACGGGGATGAGGAAGGAGCCGCCGCGGTTGATCGTGTCGTTGATCGAGGTGATCAGGCGGTTGACCTCGTTGAGGCGTTCTTTGCCCACCGAGCGCTCGGTGGTACCACGGGTGGTCTCGATGACCACGGTCTCGAACTGGCCGGCGGGGAACTGAGCGCCGAGCAGCGTGCGTTGGTTTTCGAACAGCACGTCGCCGCTGAAGAAGTAGTGGCGGTTTTTGTGGTGGATTTCGACGGCGGCGGCACCGGCGACGTGGCCGGCCCGGTGGAACAACAACTCGAGCTCGTCGGTCTTGCCCTGGAATTTTTTTACCTGGTTAAAGGACAAGCCGAGGATGCGTCCGGCGCAGCGATCGATGTCGTTGTGCGTGAACAACGGGTAATCGGGGATGTTGGACTCCTCTTTTTGGCGCATCATCACGTTGGCCGAATTGTGGAGCATGCGCTCGATGAGCATCCTGCTGGACTGCGTCATGATGACCGGGGTATTGGGGTGCTGCATCATCACCACAGGAAGGCTGCCGATATGGTCTAAGTGGCAGTGCGTGATGATGATAAAGTCGAGCTCGACGTCACGGATCAAGTCCAGGCGAGGCGTGGCATTGCGGCCCGCTAACTTGGGATTGAGTCCGCAGTCGATGAGGATTTTTAAGTCCCCAATTTGCACGAACATAGAATTGGCACCGATGCCACCTACAGGATTTAAATCAATTAACTTCATTTCTTAAGCGCGAGATCGAGACGTACCCGAGCGGCAGGCGCAAGGCGCAAGTTACACCTTCTGCATGTTGGTTTTTGGTTCCAATAAAGTGCGCCATTCAGTCAAGCCTGTGCACCCGGGGGCTGGGGGCGAACAGCCTACCTAGCCCAAGTAATTTCAGTTTTTTTCAAGGTGAGCTGAGTTTGCTGTCCCTGGCCAAATTGGCGCATCTTGAGATCGAATTAACTTTTTCCCCGCTTTGGCTAACTTAACTCTCGGCAGATCAGGCGAGTGTATTGTCGTCGGGGACGATCAGCTCAAAAGCGGGCAAAACGACGTGTACCCGGCGGCCAAGATCGTCGACCCCATGAAAGCTGCCCTGCGAGCGGGCCGATTCGGCGGTGACGTGGTAACTGTTGTAAGAAAACTGTTCGCCGGAGGCCAAGCGCGGGGTTTCGCCGACGATTTTGTCGCCCTCGACGACCTGTTGGCTGCCGTTGGCATGCGTGACTACCCATTTGCGCCCGAGCAGGGTGACGGTGTGCTCGGAGCCGTTATGGATGGTGATGAAATACACGAAGGCGTGGGGCTTGTCCGGTGGCAGACTCTTGCCGCCGTGGTGGTAGACCAGTTTGTCGAGGCGTGCGGTCAGACCGGGGAGTGCAAGTGAGGCGATCACAGGGTTGAAGCAACCGAGTGTGCGCGGCATTGCAACCGCTTTGGTCACGGCACGGTTTAGTCCGCGATCCGACCCGAACACCTCGACCCCGATTTGGCGGTGCGGTGCATGCGGGAGGTGTTTTTCGGGCTTGGTTTTGGGCGCGGGGCGGCTTACCCGTCTACCTTTCAACATATGGCAACCGCACTTATTTTCTCCGGTCAAGGCGCCCAAAAGGTCGGCATGGGCAAGTCGCTCTACGAAAACTCCGCCACCGCGCGGGCTCTCTATGATGAGGCCAACCGCGTACTCGGCTGGGATCTCGCCAAAATCTGTTTTGAGGGTCCGGACACCGAGCTCACCCAAACCAAGGTCTGCCAAGTTGCGCTGTTCGTGCATGGCATGGCCGTTCACGCGATCTTGAAAGAGCAGGGGAAACTCGACGACGTGCGGTTTGCTTTTGGCCTGAGTCTGGGCGAGGTCACGGCGCTCACCGTCGCCGGAGTGTTTGATTTTGCCACGGGGCTCCAGGTGGTGGCCGAACGCGGACGGCTTATGCAGATCGCCTGCGAAAGCACCACGGGCGGCATGGCGGCGATTCTGGGCGAAGAGCGCCAGACCATCTATGATCTTTGCGCGGCCTTCGACATCGAAGCGGCCAATTTCAACGCCCCCGGCCAGATCATCGTCTCGGGCGATAAGAGCAAGGTGGACGCAGCAGTCGCAGCCGCCAAAGACCGCGGGATCAAGAAGGTGATCCCGCTCAATGTCGCTGGTGCTTACCATAGCCGCCTGATGGAACCTGCGCGTGCCGCTTTTGCCATTTATCTGCAAGGAGTAACTTTCAACGCGCCGCAGCTCACGGTGTTTACCAATACGACAGGCCAAGCGGTGGCCGAACCGGTCGCTATTCGCGAAGCGTTGGTCAAACAGATCGTCTCTTCAGTTCTGTGGGAAGACTGCATGCGCTCGGCCGTTGCGGCCGGGGTGACCAGCTTCCTTGAGCTCGGGCCCGGTGGCGTTCTCGCCGGACTTGCCAAACGCACCGACAAAGCCTGGTCGGTGAAAAGCTTGGCTGAGTTTGCTGATGTAGCCGTTTAACCCAACGCCTAGTGGGCTCGACACGATCGGGCGCACCCTTGGTGCGTGGTCGTTTGATGCGGGCTGGAAGCCCGGGGGGAGGGGTGCCTCGGGGCTGGATCGAACACGGACGACACGGAGGTCGTCCCTCCGGGGGGGGGGGGCGATGTGGATCCGTTTATCTGGTTCAGCATCGTGCGTTCGCGCATCGATGCCGACTTTGAGTTGCTGGCTAAGTGATTGGCGCGCTTTGTTAACACCCGAGGGTGGGAAAATTAATAGCAAATAGGCGCAAATCCTCATGGGGGAAAAAATCAAAAGGGAATAAGTTACTGTTAAGATTATTTCCCTTCGGTCCCCTCCGAATCTTGAACTCGGTACCCCCCCCCACCATGTTAACATTTAGCCGTTTTGCTTTTTTTATTCGTGCCGTTGTTTTTTTTATAAACCTTTGCTGTTTGTTCTGCTTTGCGCCTTTGGCACAAGCGTTTACCTATTACGTAGCGCCAGCGCCCCTCGGCTCCGACACTTACGATGGCCTTAGCCTAGAGCGCCCTTTTGCTACCATCCAAACGGCTGCCTCCCAGACTAACGCGCTGAGCGTGGTGATACGCGGCGGTATTTATCGAGAGAAGACGATTAAGCCGGTTAAGGACAATGTCGTGTTTTCGGCCTATAAAAATGAGCTGGTTACGATTAACGGCGCTAAAGTCATCACCGACTGGTCTGTTTATACCGGTTCGTCCGCCGGTGGACTCAACGGTAATGGAGGCAAAAGTATCTATACCTCGCGTGGTATGAATTGGACGCTTAATGGCGGTCTTGATGATCAAATATTCGTCGATGGGGTGATGATGAATCACGCCCGTCACCCTAACAACCCACGTAACGAACGGCTCACGCATCCACGTTTAACGATGGATAGTGCGACCATTGACGTTTATGTTGAAGGTAAAAAACGGCTTGCCGTGATATCGGATTCCGAGCTCACCGAGGGCACTGATTTCTATAAAGATAGTGTGCTTCATATGCTCGGCTCCGGGAGTGATAATAAGACATACGGAATGGGCCTGACCAATGTCGTAACCACCTCAAAAAGCGGCCAACTTACGATCGAACTCATTGATCCCGATGCCAACGATAAAAACCAGCCAGGCGCCAATGTGCTCTATTATTTAAGTGGTAAAGCGAATCTGCTGGATAGTCCCGGAGAATGGTTTCGGCTGAGCACCGGCGAGCTCTTGCTTTGGACGCCCAGCGGTGCCGCTCCCTCTGCCCACGTCGTGGAGGCACGCGAGCGAGACTACGGATTTGATCTCAGTGGCCGCAGTAATATTACCCTGCGCGGTTTGCGCTTCTTTGCTTGCTCCATTTTTACGGATATTAATAGCAAGAACAACCTCTTGGAGAATCTGGATATCGTGTATCCCTCTCATTTTGGGCGGGTTTCATTACCATATGAACAAGGCGTGGCGACGCTTGATTGGAATGCTAACCCCTCCTCTGGTGCCGGGGTTTATCTTACTGGAACCAACAACACGCTGCAAAATTCTTCGGTCGCCTACACTCCAGGTAGCGCGGTTGCGGTGGGCGGTTTAAATAATAAGGTGCTCAATAATATCATTCACGATATTGCCTACATGGGCGTGGATGGCGCGGGCGTAACTGCTGGGCAAAACTCGATAATTATCGACGACCCCAAACACGTGCGCGGCGCCGAAATAGCCAATAATACAATTTACAATGCCTCCCGTGCGCTTCTGCAACTTCGCGGTCTATACGCCGGTTACGTCCATCATAATCATCTCTGGTATGGCATGTTAAATACCTACGACTATGGTGCGATTTATGCGCTCAATCATAATCACTGGGGCACTGGCGCGCGCGTCAATGGACTGGGTGGAGGCTTTACCCGTATCAGTCGCAATCGCATCCACAGTACGCCACCGCAGGGTGGTAAGGCGGGCATCGGTATTTATTTGGATAACGACTCTTATGATTACGTCGTCGATCACAATGTAGCTTGGGGTTCCACCGCTAGCATCATGATGACCGCTACCACCTATGATCCCGTCAACGATGCCGAGGCACGGGTTACTATCGACCCTAACAGCAATGCCGACACTAATTCCTCTGGCAACATCACTTTCGCCGTATGGCTCAAACCCACCGCCAGTACCCTCACCGATGCGCGCAATATTGTGCGCCAAGGGCCACAGG
>CANIXX010000181.1 GCA_947471115.1 Opitutaceae bacterium
ATGCCGGTGCGCGATTTGGAGTACTTTGCGCCCGTGCGAACGGATGGACCACGGGTGTTAGCCAACCGCGGCGCCAACGGTATCGACGGCACTCTGTCGACCGCGCTGGGCGTGGCGCACGGCGGCAGTCCGACCGTGCTACTC
This sequence comes from Opitutaceae bacterium, assembly GCA_947471115.1. Classification (GTDB taxonomy): domain Bacteria; phylum Verrucomicrobiota; class Verrucomicrobiia; order Opitutales; family Opitutaceae; genus Rariglobus. Next base: position 145 of record CANIXX010000181.1, read on the forward strand.
ACGGGCGATTTGGCGTTATTACACGACACCAACGGATTTCTCGTCGCGGCCAAACTTCGAGGCTCGTTGACCGTGGTGTTGATCAACAATCAGGGGGGCGGGATTTTTGGCCACCTGCCGGTCGCACGCTTTAATCCGCCCTTTGAGGAGTTTTGGGCCACCCCGCAAACGGTGGATTTTGCCCGCCTGTGCGCCGCGTATGGTGTTGCGCATCACGGGGTGAAAACGCCAGGCGAACTGCGCGGTTTACTCCTAACTGAGGTGGGCAAACCGGGTCTGCGGGTGATCGAGGTCCGCACCGATCGGACGCAGGATGTGGCGACCCGTCAGCGCCTGCTAAAAGAGGCCGCGCAAGCGGCGGGGGATTCGTTGGACGCGGGCTGAGCGCGAAAAGCCCACGCGCTCCGACGATGAAAATGCCCCCAAATGCAACGCCCCGACGATTGCTGGGGTGCGGTACTTCTGTGGTGCAGTAAGGATTTTTTTACGCCACTTGATGCCGCTTAGAGAGGTTTGACCACGAACGTCACCACGCCCCACACCTGCGACTCGTCATCTAGAAGGTGAATATCGGGGTACTCGGGATTAGCCGCCTCAAGCCAGCAGCGCGTCTGCTGCTTGCGCAGACGCTTCACGGTGTGGGCGCCTTCGACAACCGCCACGACCACTCGGCCGTCGCGAGCCTCCTCGGCGCGGTCCACGATGAGTAGTGCGCCGTCATTGATCCCAGCACCCACCATGGACCGGCCTGATACGCGCACAAAAAACGTGGAGGCGGGGCGTCTGATGAGGTGTTCGTTCAGGTCGAGCTCTCGATCAATATGGTCTTCCGCAGGACTAGGGAATCCAGCCGGGGTGGCGGAGAGCATGAGTGGACGCACAACGGAGGCACCGCCGGCGTGTGCGTGAACGGAAGTAATCGTCATGGTGGCCACGTCGAGGTTCGACCTGCGCCACTCAGGCAACTCGGGTGCGGATCATGCCAATGAGCACACCTTGGCATTCCAGTCCCGAGGTGGGGATGATATCGGCGTAGTTTTTATTTTCCGCGCGCAGGATCCGCTGACCCTTGACCTCAACGAGGCGTTTTAAGGTGACCGTGGTTTCGTTGACCAGGGCGGCAATGATGTCGCCGACGCGGGGTTCGCGTTTTTCAAAGATGCCGATGTCGCCGCTGCAAATCTGGGCGTCGATCATAGAGTCGCCCTTGATTTCGAGGCCCCACAGCAGGTGTTGGCGAGAAGGGCGAACGCCGAAAATGGCGGGATCGATGGGGAGGGCGCGCAAGTTTTGCTGCTCCTCGGAAGTGGGCGCGCCGGCGGGGATTTCGCCGTAGATTGGTAGCGAAAAAAGTGACTGGATTTCGTTGGTTTTGGCGCCCCAGGCGCCATCGGCTAGCTGTTCGACGGCGCCCTTCAGGGCAAGTCCGGCCAGGTGGCGAACTACGGTGGTCTGAGAGCTAAAGCCGAAGTGTTTTTTGATGATTCGGGTGGAGGGTGGGATTTTTTGTTCGCGTTGGTAGTCGCTAACAAAGGCTAGGATCTCCTCTTGGCGTTCGGTGAGTTGCATGGTGTTGGGTACAGATGAACCGCGTTCAGGTGAACTCAATTTGGGGCGTGCGGCCAGCTTTGTTTTTCGCGGTGCCAAATTTAGTTTCTGCACCACCACTTTGGGCTGCGCGCCGCGCCTACGGGCATTGCAGCTGATTGGTTCCGCTACAGTTCCAGTGGATGGAAAATTGAACAATGAATGGGGCCCCGGATAGGGATCACCGCGCCGAGCCTGAGCTAGGACATAGCCGGTCCAATTGCCTCGAAGGGCATCATCAATCCTGATTTATAGAAGTAACAATGAACCTAGACGGACAGGAGTTTAGGCTAAAATCCCGAGGGTCGTTAGTTCCACCCCCCCCGAACCCCTTACGCCTTTCCCGTTAGTCGGCGGAACACCGAGAGTGCGGCTGGGCCCCATTGGAGCAAGGTGCGCAGGTGTTTTATGCGAGGGGAGATTCCTTGATGGGCAAGCAGGCTGATCGGGACGGCTGTAGCCAAGGCGAAGGGCGCAAGGCTGCGCCATAACACGATCAACTGGTCCAACCACCTCAGGGGCTGGGTGGCCCGCATAGCCGCCACGGCGCAGGTCTCACGCTGATTGCGGATACGAGCTCTTAGCGTGCACTTACGTGCCGCTAGGCGGGCTAATTCGGGTTGCGGATACATGTGCGGTCCGCTTCTAGCTCTTCCAGTGTGCCGGCGAAAGGCTTTGGATGGCGTGAGATATGGTGACGGAGTCGGAGGATCGCCGCCGTTAGGCTTAGGCTGTAAAACAGGGTTAATCCACCAAGGACCGCCAAGGGGCCTGCTTGCCAGAAGTAATACGCTAAGGTGAAACTGGCAAAAATAGCGGTTAAAATACCGGTGAAAATGACCGCACTGATCCAGACGAAGGTCTGAATCAGTCGGTATTTTTCCTCTTGGAGCTCTATGGCAAGCAGCCGAATTCGATCTTGGATGCTTTCAAAAAGGCCGTCACCGAGCAGGCGTAAGCTCCCCATGAAACCAGTAGAAGGGGGGATCGTGGAGTGCATGGTGACGGCCGGAGTGCAGGCTAGACTTTACGGCGGCCGAGCAGGATACCGACCAAGAGGCCCACGCCAGCCGCCACCGCTATCGATTGGTAGGGGTTGGAACGGATGGTCTCATCGGTGAATTTAGCTCCGGCGATGGTGCGTTGTTTGGCCGTTGAATAGAGCTCGCTGAGGCGGGCCTGAGCGGAGTCCAAGCGGCTGCGTAGTGCGGCCATGGTTTCGCCGGCGTGGGTGGAGTTGGTTTCGGCTAGGACTTTTTCGGCTTCGGTGACGAGCGTATGCAGGTCATCAAGCAGGTCCTTGGGTGACTGGGCGTGGGGGTCAGTGAGCGTTCTCATGGTGTGGGGCTGTTGGTGTGGTTGGGGTTGTGGACGGTGCGTTGGTTTATTCCCCAGGTGAGGGGAAGCGGGGTTGGACCGGGGTGCGCTGCCGATCATGGCGAGAGCGCGGCGGTTGGCTCGGCGAGGTGATGGGCTGTGGGCCACGGGAGCGCCGTGTCAGGGGTGTCACGCGAATCGGCGGATTAAGGTGTTTGATGGGTTTCATCGGGTGATGGGCCCAAGATACGCCAGCAACGGTTTTCCCGTTATGGGGTTTTTGCCTACTTCGTACCGGTGTCAGCGTTGCGACCCAGGATAGGCTAGACGGCAGTCATCCGGGTTCGAGCCCAGTGTCTATTGTAGGCGGGGGCTCAGTGGCCGCTATCAAGCTCGCCGGGTTTGAGCAGGGCGGCGAAGGGCGGTTTGTTGGCCGCCTTGAGGTAGGCTTCCTTCGGCTCGATGCTGCCGTCTTGCACGCGGGCCAACAGGCTTTGGTCCATGGTGATCATGCCGTCGGCACCGCCGCCTTCGATCAGGGCGCGGATGTTGTTAATCTGGCCGCTGCGGATGGTATTGGGCAGGGCTTCGTGCTGGAGGAGGATTTCGTGCACGGCGCAGCGGCCTTTGGGAATGCGTTTGCACAGGAGTTGGGCTACCACTCCGGCGAGACAGCCGGCCAGCATCACGCGCACCTGGTTTTGCTCTTGGGCGGGGAAGGCGTTGATGATGCGGTCGATGGTTTTCGGCGCGTTGTTGGTGTGCAGGGTGCCGAAAACGAGCATGCCCATGCTGGCACAACTCAGGGCGAGTTTGATCGTCTCCAACTCGCGCATCTCGCCGACGAGGATGATGTCGGGGTCGTGGCGCATCGCGCCTTTAAGTGCGGCGCCGAAGGAGCGGGTATGGTCGCCGACCTCGCGGTGGACGATGACCGACTTTTTGTTTTGGTGCACGAATTCGACCGGATCCTCGATGGTGATGATGTGCCGTGCCGAGGTGTCGTTAATATAATCGATCATCGCCGCGAGAGTGGTGGATTTACCGCTGCCGGTGGGGCCGGTGACGACAACGAGGCCCTCGTTGAGGTTGCAGAGTTTTTTGAGCGCCGGGGGCAACTTGAGGTCTTCGAAGGAGAGGATTTTCGACGGGATTTGGCGCAATACGGCGCCTTGGCCCCAGTGGTTGTAAAGGTAATTGGCGCGGAAGCGGGCTAGGCCGGTGATTTCGTGGGCGAGGTCGAGGTCCTTTTTCTCTAGAAACTGGGCCCAGCGCGCGGGCGGGCAGATTTCCTTGAGTAGCGTGGCCATGTAATCGGCTGTAACGGGTGTGTCCGTGAGCGGGATCAGGTTGCCGGAGATGCGCGACTTGGGCGGGAGGCCGATGGTGAGGTGCAGGTCGGAGCCGCCTTTTTCGAGCATGCTGCGGAGGAGTGAATCGATGACGGCCATTTTCTTGGAAATTGGATGGGTGGGGCGTGGACCGCTTAGGGGATTTTGGCCTGGAGCATACGGGTGCTGATGTTTTTGCGGGCGGTTTCGGCGGTGATCTTACCCTGTTCCCAGAGTTCGAAGACGACGTTTTCCATCAGGTACATGCCCTCGCGTTTACCGGTTTCGAGGACGTTGCGCAGGCCTTGGGTCTTGCCGTCGCGGATGAGGGCGACGACGGCGGAGTTGGCCACAAGGAGTTCGCCGGCGAGCACGACTCCGCCGTTGGTGGTGGGCAGGAGGCGTTGGCAGAGGATGCCGCGCAGGCTCTCGGCGACGCTCGCACGGATTTGCGCCTGCTGGGCGGGAGGGAAGACGTCGAGCAGGCGGTTGAGCGTGGTGGCGGCGTCGCTGGTGTGCATGGTGCCGATCACCAAATGGCCGGTTTCACTCGCAGTGATGGCCATCTCGATGGTTTCCAAGTCGCGCAACTCGCCGATGATGATGACGTCGGGGTCTTCGCGCAGGGCTCCTTTAAGCGCCGAAGCGAAGCTCGCGGTGTGTGCACCGACTTCGCGCTGGGTGAGGTTGCATTTCTGCGCCGGTTGCACGACCTCGATAGGGTCTTCCACAGTGATAATGTGGTCCTGACGGGTCGCGTTGAGTTCGGCGACAAGCGCGGCGAGGGTGGTGGTTTTACCGGAGCCGACCGGGCCGGTTACGAGGATCAGACCGTTGTGATAATTGAGCAGCTTTTTAACGTCATCTAGGTTGCGCAGGCCGAGATCTTCTAGCCGCGGGATCTTCGCCGGCACCATGCGGTAAGAGCCGGACGCGCCGCCTTTGTGAAACATGAGGTTTACCCGGTAGCGATTGTTGGCATCGAGTGCCAAGGCGTAGTCGAAGTCGCGGATTTCTTGAAAAAGTGTGCTTTGTTCTGGGGTTAGTAGGGCGAGGTTGAGGCGCAAGGCTTCGTCGGCCGAGAGTCGGTGTTGGCCGAGTGTCACCAGGATGCGGTTACGGCGCATAAAGGGGACCATGCCGGCGGAAAGATGCAGGTCGCTGGCACCGTAGCGGGCGCAGTCGCGCAGGAGTTTACTCAAAGCGGCGGCGAGGGCGGGTGCGTCCATCGCGGCGAGTTGGTCGATGGCGAAGTGGGGGAGTGTGGCGGCGGCCGTGGTAGCGGCTGCGGGAGCGATTTTGGGTGCGGTAACTGAGGGCGCTGCGGCAATGGGTGGCGAGACGGGTGTGGGGGCGATGGGTGCGGGCGCCCTAGGTACAGGCGAGACGGGTGCGGGCACCAAGGTGGGCTTACGTAAGCTCAGCGCCGGAGTCGGTGGGCTGGCAGTGTTCGCAACCGGCGCGGCGAACGGATCGTCAGCGGGCGGGCCGCTACGGCCTTTGATGAGCGCTATACCTGCGGCCTGCTCTAGTGCGGCCAACTGGTCGTCTGCAACGTGGCCGTCGTCGATGAGTTTTTGGGCGAAATCGGTCAATTCGGCTGCAGGGCCGAGGTCGGCTTGAACGGCGAGGGCGTGATGACGTAAAAAGAGTCCTTGATCGAGACCAAGGCGGACGAGCCAGCGAATCTGGTTTTGCATGGGTTGGGGCGGAGCCAAGTACGGGTCGAAGTGTGGATAGCCGTGGTTCGTAGCCAAGCGCCAAACTGCTGACATTGGCGGCCAGTTGACGACATCGAAGGTTGCAAAGCTGGGGGGGCGTGCTGACGCTGGCTGCTTCAACCCGTTCATTCATGTTAAGAAAGATCATCTCGAAGCTGCGCGCCACATTCGCGCCTTCGGCCAAGGCCAAGCCCGAACTCAAGGGCGGTCATCCCGCTTACGACGTCAAACCCCGTACCGCTAAACCTCACGCGCGCAACGACAAGCCAGCTCACGAGCGCGGCCCCAAGCCCGAGCTCAAGCCCGCCCACAGCAAGCCTAAGTCCTACGGCCAATCCTCGTCGTCCGAGCGACCCGCCCGTACTGCGCACGATGGTGGCCTGCGTCGCGGTAGCCCGCAGCAATCCGAGCGCGTTGAAAAACGCGAGCGCCCTGCCATCGACCAGTCCTTCGACGGCCCCACCCGCGCACCGATCAAACCGGTAGCGCCCATCGAGATTCCCAAGCAGGACACCGCGTTCACCCAGCTCGGACTCAACGACGCCATCGCCTTTGCGGTGGCCGAGATGGGTTACACCGAGCCGACCCCGATCCAGGCCCAGGCCGTCCCCGTGGTTCTTGCCGGCAAGGACGTGATCGGTTCGGCGCAAACCGGCACGGGGAAAACCGCCGCCTTTGCCCTGCCCCTCATGCACCGCTTGGGCTCCCATCAGAAAAAGACCCGCTGCCTCGTGCTGGAGCCCACTCGCGAACTCGCGCTGCAAGTCGAAGAAGCGTTTCAGAAATACGCCAAATACACCGATCTCACCGTGACCGTGGTTTACGGCGGAGTGGGTTATGGTAAACAACGTGACGATCTGGCCCGTGGCGTGGACGTGATCGCCGCCACTCCCGGCCGTCTGCTCGACCACCTTGAGCAAGGCACCGCCAGC
>CANIXX010000182.1 GCA_947471115.1 Opitutaceae bacterium
CACAGGTCTTCTCCGGCAAGTCGGACTTTTTACGCATTTTAGGCATGGACGATTTTTTTGGAAAACCTTCACCGGCTAAACCAGTCGGCCTCCGCTGCTCGGGCGCCGGCGGCGGGTTGCGGCGCACCACTGTGGGTGCGGATTTCGGCGGCGCGCGTTTGGATCGCGATAACTTCGGTTGGGCTGAGGCGGGCGAGGTTTTTTACCTGTAAACCCATACGTGGGTTGCTCGCCAGCAGGCGTTCGTGGCGAAGCAAAAAATCCCAGTACAGCGTGGTAAAAGGGCAGGCTTTGGCACTGATGCGCTGGGCCGGATCAAAGCGGCAGCCCGCGCAGGCGTTGCTCATGCGGTCGATGTAGTTGCCCGTCGCCACGTAAGGTTTCGAGGCCATCAGGCCGCCGTCGGCGTATTGCGACATACCGAGGGTGTTGGGCAACTCCACCCACTCGACCGCGTCGACGTAGACGCCGAGGTACCAGGCGCAGATTTCCTTCGGGCGTACCCCCAGTAGAAGCGAGTAAAGTCCGGTGACCATCAGCCGCTGGATGTGGTGAGCGTAACCGTGTTGTAGCGTCTGTCCGATGGCGTCGCGCAAGCAGGCCATCTCGGTTTTTCCGGTCCAATAAAACCCGGGTAACGGCTGGTCGGCGCCGAGTGCGTTGAGTTCGCCGTACGCGGGCATTTTTAACCAATAAATCCCGCGCACATATTCGCGCCAGCCGAGGATTTGACGGATAAAACCTTCGGCGCTGGCCAGGCTGACGCGGCCGGTGCGGTAGGCGTCCTCGGCCGCTCGGATGACGTCGCGCGGATCGAGTAGTTTGAGGTTCATCGCCGCCGACAGGCGAGAATGGTAAAGCCACGGTTCCCCGGTCCAAATGGCGTCTTGAAACTGGCCGAACGCTGCGAGGCGGTGCGTGATAAAATCCGCCAGTGCCCGCTGCGCATCCGCGGGGGTTACCGGCCAGTCGAAGCTCTTCAGGTCGCCGGCATGGCTGGCGAACCGGGTTCTGACCAGAGTGAGCACTTCGGCGGTGATCGGGTCGGGCGGAAACGCGACAGGCGTCGGCAACGGACCAGGCCCGCTTTTGGGGAAACTGCCACGGTTGTCGTGATCGAAATTCCATTGGCCGCCCTCGGGCTCGTTTTCGGCGGTGAGCAACACGCCGTGCAGTCGGCGCATCTCGCGATAAAAAAATTCCATGCGCAGCTGTTTGCGGTCTGCCGCGTGCTGGTGGAAGCGCTCCAGCGTACACAGAAAATGCCGGTCGGAGCGGATCGTTAGCGGGAGGCCGAGGGTGGCGGCGGCGGTTTCCAGCGCCTGCCGCACCCGGTGCTCGCCTGGTTCGGTGACGATCAGCTGGTCGGGAACGCAGTGGCGGACGGCGCGGGCCAGCTCGCTGGCGAGGGTCTGGGTGTTAGCCGCGTCATCGAGGGCGGCGTAGTGAACTGTGATGCCTCGTGCCCGCAATGCGTCGCGGTGGTGGCGCATGGCGGCGAGGAAGATCGCGATTCGCGGCTGGGCTGAAGGGACGTGTTCGGACTCCTCGGCGACTTCGGCCATCCAGACCGCATCGAGGGCGGGATCAAAGCCGTCGAAGGCGGAGGAATCGGCGTTGAGTTGGTCGCCAAGAACCAGAACGAGATTACGCATGAAGGATGAAGTGGGGAGCGATGCGGTGCGCGGAGTTTGCGGGCAGTGGGTTGGAAGTCGGCGGGGACGTTAACCACAACCTGCGAATTGTCATTTGCGAGGGGCAGAAATCCGCGCCCTCGCAGCGGGGGGCGTTAGGTTATGGTGATGGTGATGATCCCGAGTAACAGGCCCACATGGATAGGCCAAAGTGCTGTGCGCACGGTGTTAAGCCGATTGAGGCGGGCAATGCTGGCGGCGTCCGGAGCAGCTTGTAAGCGGGCGTGTCCCGGCACGATTAACCCGAAAGTGAGCGCCCATATCAGGACCAGCGCCACGGCCGCTCCCCACGTCAGAGCCGAAGTGGGGGGAAACCTTTGTTACGTCCGGTTCTGTGGTTTCGGCAGTTGGGTTGGTTTATCTCTTATGCGCGGAGCGGCGTTGGCATACGGCCTGCTCAACTAACCTATGATTATCCCTCGTACTTGGAGCGGATTATTCTGGCGGTTCGGTCGGCCACAAAATGGCGGCCGGTCCTTTTGAATTTGTGAGCAACCCACCCTCTAGGTCCGCGTTCAAAACCAACCAAATCATCATGGCCTTTCATTCATTCCTTTCCTCTCATCGCCTGCATTGGGGTGCTTCGCGCCCGTGGACCGACTCGCTGCCGGTTCAGCTTGATCGGATTTTACATGAACTGTCGTTCCAGTTGCACGGAGCGCCCGGTCACCTCGATTCGAAGCGGGACGCCATTTCCATGCCGCAGTCCTCGTCGATGTTGCACATTGGTTTTGTTGACGAACCGGGTCCTTAGTTGGCCGTAACATGAGGCATGTCCGATTACCCCGTTGTCGATTGCCGAAGGTTATCACTCCTCCATCAGTGAATATTAGTGCTCTGAAGGGGTTAACTGGGATCGGGTTCGTCAATCCGGACGAGGAGTTTTTAACCACTTATGGGCACTGATGAACACTGATAAACCAAGCTGAGAAGTCTGACCTCAGCGCTTAATCTGACACGTTTCATTACGGGCGTCTTTTTTTGGGGGTTATAAAGCACCGGGAAGCTTGAGAAACGCCGCTCGTTTTAATGCCCGTCATCACTCAAGTCGGACCGGTTTGTGCCGTTAGATGAGGCACAGCTATGTCCACCGATTTGAGTAACACTGAGCGGGTAAATCCGGACGGTTCCGAGACTGCGTCGGTGGCTGAAGTGGTGCCGGCGGGGGTTTTGCCCGTTCCCAAGACGCTTTGGCGCAACTTGTACTCGATCATCGAAGCACTGCCGGACAAGGGCGGGGCTAAGCGTTGGAGCGCGACTCGAACCGACTCGGCTGAGGAGTTGGTGTTGTGCTTTACGCCCGAAGTAAAGAATTCGCCGCGTTCAGCGATTTGGAAACAGCTGCAAAATATCGATTTGAGCCACCTGCAGCGCGCCAAAGAAGCCTTTGTTGTCGGCGCGTACCGAGTGGAGGTGTGCGGCGAAACTGCGGGTGTGTCGCTGGATGTCTGGCGGCGGGAACACCCCACGCTTGAAGACACTGTGGTGGAGACGATCGTGCGGCAGTTAACCGAGGCGATCGGCGTGTTACAGGCCAGTGGGTTGGTTCACCTCGGAATCTGCCCCGGCGCCATTTTTATCAGCGAGCCCCAGGGGAAAGTACATTGTACTTTGGGCGGCATGGAAGGGGTCACCGCTTTCGAGAAAACCCTGCCAATTGAGGTGATCAGCGATCCGTTTTACGCGCCGCCGGAAGCCGTGTTGCTAGAAGCCCATGATCCAGGGCCTTCATTGTGCGCTTGGGACTGGTGGTCACTCGGCCGTGTGGTGCAGGAGCTAATCCTCGGCCACCCTGTGATCGATGATCTTCCCGGCGCCAGTGCCACGGAAACTCCGGCTGAACGAATCGCGCGCGCCGAAGCCTTGTTGCTCGAACAAGCCGATGGAGGCATGCGTGCTGGCGCTGTGGAGGCGATGCCGCCTGCCGAGGCCCGCATGAACCAGCTGTTGCGCGGCCTGCTTGCCAGCGCCTCGGAGGTTCGCTGGGGCATGGAGGCCATGGATAGTTGGTCACGGCAGTTGCCCGTGAAGGAAAACTACGCCACCAAGCGCACCGAAACCAAATTCCTGTGGCGCGGCCGGCGTTATTCCGTTCCTGACGCCGCAAAGAACTTTCAGGCGGAGGCGAACTGGACCGAGGCGGTTACCACCATTTTCGATATCGATACGCCTGGGTCGCTGGGGCACTTTATTCGTAACTCCCCGGATAAAAATGGCTACTCTGCGCAGCTGCGTGAACTGCGCCAGTTGGCTGAAGTGGCACCGTTGAGTGCCTTGCCGAAAGCGCTGCAACGCGAGGTGGTGACGAGCATCGCACTGCTGGCCTTGGGTGCAAAAAACCTGGTCTGGCGGGGCAAGCGGCTCGACGGTGAAAGCCTTCCCTCATTGCTCGAGGAGCCGAATGATAACCCCGATTCCTTTGCGCTGGTGCGGGCATTTACCCAACGCACACTGACCACGAAAATTGATCGTCACGATCATGCTGCGGGCAAATCACTGACTCAAGCGGGGCGCTACGCCGAAGACGCCGAGGCCATCATTCGCCGCAATGGTTGGCTAAATGACGCCGAGGAGGGCGCGTCGGAACGGATTTTCCGCCTCTCGATTAGCGCGGAGTCGGCGTTACTGGCCATTCGTGAAGGCCTGCAAAAAACCTACGCCTGCTGCACGCATTATTCGCTCGAGCGGTCTTTTCGATCGGTGAAGCCGACGCGGGTGGATCTGGTCTTAATCGCTTGGATTGAACCGAGGGCGGCGGAACAGGGCTTTGTCACCCATGAGGACTGGCAAGCTCAGCAGTTGGTGCTGTTGCGCGAGCGCAGTGTGCCGCTCGTGGCCAAACTTTTCTGGGCCAACCTAGATCGGGCGCTTGAAGCGGGTCCGGTGGTGTTTGGGGCGTTGCCCACTGTATTGGGCATTTGGGGCGTGGCCAGCGCGGTCATGGCAGTGCTTTTCCCCGGGCCACAGTGGTTGGCCGCGGCTCTGGCACCTGCGGCGATCGCCTTGGGCGGACGGGCAATTTTGGCACGCGGAACAGCCGCCGAGTTGCGGCGTTTTATTCCTGACGCGAAGCCCTGGACCTGGGCGCATAGCGATGCCCGCTGCAAGAGCGCGATGGTGACGTTAACCAAGGGTGGAGATCGTGCCGGTCTTGAGCGTGCCTTGGATGAGTTGGATGCCGAAATCGCGAAACTCAAACTCCTCGTTCCGCAACCCCAGCCTATATCTCGCCCGCCCCGTTTCACCGGAACTCTTCTGGCAGCCCGCGCCACTTGGGCTTGGCTGGCAGTGGTGGTCCTCTGTGCGGGGTGGCGTGGAATCGTTGCACCGCCCTCGTTGCCCAATTTGGAAATCAGCTGGCAGTCGGATGACGGTGTTCAACCCGTGGATGCAGGTAGAAACACGGCTGAAACTGCCCGCAGCACGGTGGCGGTTAACGCTGCGCAGGCTTCCATGCCTCAACCGCAGGCAGGCAAGGCAGCGGCAGCCAAACCGGGGACGGGTGACAAGGTTGCACCGACTCAAGCGGGCGTGAAATCGGCGGAGGCCAATAATCCGGCCGCGACAGGACTTGCCGCAAAAGGAGCGGGTGCGACTGGAGTGGCGGGTGAAAAGCCGGTGGCAATTAAACGCCCCAAGCCGGAGTGGCCCTTCCCGGTGACGACCACGGTTAAACGCCTGGCGATTCAACAGGTCGTCGTGGCAACAGCTGCGCAGTCAGAATATGCGTTGAGGCGTGGGCGGGGAATCCTTGCACCCTATCGCGCTGAAACCACCAAGCTGCGTGTGGTCTTCGAGGTCCCCATGGGGGAGCGAATTGGCGTGATGATTTTTGATGGTGAGCAAGATGATCTTGCGGCTACCACCGTGTTCATTCTCGACAAAAAACCGCCGCAACAGACTTGGATCGAGATCGATGCGCTTAAGGGCTTCGTCGTTGCGGAGTGAGGCGCGTGGGGCGAGGGGGAACCTGGATCGAGGGAGGGCCCACCTCCGTGTGGGCTGGATTCAATTCTGGCGCTGGTTCGGCATTTTAGCTTCTTCCGCATCCCTTAGTGCAGGAGGAGCGCTCGCAAGCGGGGTTTTGTGACGAGCCTCGGCCCGGCCTCATCGCGCTCGCCATGACGACGGCGCATTATGATCTTCGGGTTTATGCCAGCGCCCATTTTCACGCTCACGCTCAACCCCGCCATCGACCGCACGGTGAGGATTACGGGCTTTAAAATCGGAGCAGTTAATCGGGTGGAGCGGGCGACGGATCGCGCGGGCGGCAAGGGAATCAATGTCGCCGCAACCCTCGCCGCTCTCGGCCTCCCCGTCACAGCATTGGGTTTTTTGGGACAGGATAACGCGGCGGTGTTTTCCTTGTTTTTTGCCCAGCGCGGAATCGAGGACTGTTGTCAGCGACTTCCGGGTGCGACACGCGTGGGGATAAAGATTTTCGATCCGTTGGCAGGGGAAACCACTGATCTCAATTTCCCCGGTCTTACGCCTGCTGGAGCCGACCTGGTGGCGTTGCGAGCGCAACTTGCCCGTCTGGGCGAAGCAGGGTGTTGGTGTGTGCTGGCTGGAAGCCTGCCGCCCGGAGTGGCTCCGGAGCTTTACGCCGAGATGATCCTCATGCTCAAGGCGCGCGGTGTACGCACGGTGGTCGACACCAGTGGTGAGGCGTTGCGGGCCGCATTGCTGGCCGCCCCCGAAATCATCAAACCGAACCTGCACGAGTTGGAGGTGCTCGTTGGTTGTTCGCTGCCGACCGAGGCTGCGGTGATTGGGGCGGCGCGCGAGTTAGTGGCGGGCGGGGTGCGGCTGGTGGTGGTGTCGCGAGGGGCCGACGGGGCGTTTTTTGTGACGGCTGATGAAGTGGTGGTGGCACGTCCGCCGGTGGTGAAGGTTGGCAGCACGGTGGGCGCGGGCGATGCGATGGTTGCAGGTGTGGTGGCGGCCCAAGTGCGCGGTGCGACCCTCGTTGATACTGCTCGGCATGCAACGGCCTGCTCGCTGGCGGTGCTGACCGCTGCTGCTCGTTCCATGGAGTTCGTTGGGAATGATCAGGTCGCCGCGTTTGAGCCACAGATCGACGTGCGCTTGGCTTGAGCCTGCTTCGATTCTCGCAAGCAAGCTCGCCTCTCCTCGTCTTTGGCGTTCCTTTCACCGCATGTCACACGCGCATCTACCCGAGCCTTACGCTGCGCTCGCGCTTCGATTTGGGCGTGAAAAACTAGATCAGCGCCTACTCACCCAGGCGAGTCATTGGG
>CANIXX010000183.1 GCA_947471115.1 Opitutaceae bacterium
CAGCGCCACCGAACGCGTAAAATGCCCCGTACTGGCCAACGGTAACATCACCTCCTCGACCACCGCCGTGCGCGAGCTCGGCCAGACCCGCGCCGCCGGCGTGATGATTGGCCGCCACGCCATCCGTAACCCGTGGATCTTCCGCCAATGCCGCGAAGCCTTTGCGAACCAACCCGTGACGGCCATCACGCTGGGTGATGTGCGCGAGTACGTGGAACGCCTTTACCGCGCCACCCAAGTCGTCGGCTTGGACGAGCGTATTCACGTCAACAAGATGAAGAAATACCTCAACTTCGTCGGCCAAAGTGTGGACGGAACTGGCGAGTTTTTACACGACATGCGCCGCACCGAGTCCGAGGCGCAGTTGTTTGCGGTTTGCGACCAGCACCTGCTGCGGGAGCCTAAAAAGCTCTTCGCGCACGAACCGTATCCCGGAGTCATTGCGCGCCCCAACTGCGAAACCCCGTCAGGCGAGGCCGACGGGTGTTCCCTGTAATACTCATCAGCGTTCAAGTTAAGCTTTACGACACCTTGAGCTCACGCTCACGGCCACGCGGAAGGTGTTCGTGAAGCGTGTGGCCTTGCGATCAAAATGAGCAATTCGAGGTTTAATCGGGAGTGAATCCAGCTGGAGACATAAAGGAGCCTCCCGTTTTTTCGCAGCTTACTCGTCCTGCCTACCAGTTGCGTTCAAAAGGAGCTTAACTGAATCGTTTTTTTTGGGGGGGGTGGCGTGGAAATCTTTGGTTAAACACAGTGAGCTCACGCTCAAGGCCACGAGGTATTCGCAACGGGGTGCGATTGTTTTCATGAATGGATAATTGAAGACCGGACACGACCCTGCATCGTCGCACGTCTATCGAATCGCCCTAAGTGGGCGCCTACCTTTTCAAATCATATTATGAGAATCATCGTCATGGGGGTTTCAGGCTGCGGGAAAAGCAGCATTGCCGAGGATCTAGCCAAGTCGCTTGGCGCCACTTTATTGGACGCCGATGATTTCCATCCTGCGGCCAACAAAGCCAAAATGTCCGCCGGCACTCCACTGAATGACGAGGACCGCGCGCCGTGGCTGGAGCAGTTGCGCCAAGAATTGGCGAGCCGCCCCAATGTGGTTCTAGCCTGCTCCGCCCTCAAGCGCCGCTACCGCGACGTATTACGCAAGGCGGGCCCTGTCCGCTTTGTTTACCTAGATGGCTCGTTCGAACTGATCGAACGCCGCATGCAGGCTCGCACCAACCACTTCATGAAACCGGGCATGCTGCGCAGCCAATTCGATGCACTCGAAATCCCTGCCGCCGATGAAACCGACGTGATTCCTGTTTCCATCGAACCGTCGATGGCGAAGGTCGTCGAGCAGGCTCTTAATCTTCTCCAAATGAATACCTTCACCCTAAGCGACGGCGCCCCCGACCGCACCCTTTCAAAGCCCGAACTCGAAGCGCACCTGGCGACGATGCTCGAGCACATTCTGGCGCGCCACCCCAAGCGCATCCTGCTGCTGCCACCCGACCACACTCGGCTGTATTCGATGGCAGGCCCCATCTCAGCCTGGCTTTACCCCCGCCTGATCGCGGCGGGCGTCGAAGTCGTCGTAATGCCCACGCTCGGCACCCACGCACCGATGTCCCGCGAGCAATGTGAAAGCATGTTCGGTGACGCCATCCCGTTTGAGAAAATCCTGCCGCACCGCTGGCGCGAAGACTTGGTCACACTCGGGGAATTGCCAGTCGAGTTCATGCGTGAAATTTCGGGCGGGCGCTTCGACCAACCCCTGCCCGTACAAGTTAACAAGATTCTCGTTGAGGGTAATTTTGATCTCGTGATTTCGCCTGGCCAAGTGGTGCCCCACGAAGTGATCGGCCTGGCCAATTACACCAAAAACATCTGCGTCGGCTTGGGTGGCCGCGACACCATTCACCGCTCCCACTTCCTCGGTGCCGTGTGCAACATGGAATCCATCATGGGGCGGGTTGACACCCCCGTTCGCCGAGCCTTGGACGAGGCCTTTAATCGCTTCATCGTTCACCGCCTGCCGTTCCTTTTTATCCTCACCGTCATGCAAGACACGGCCGAGGGAGTCGTGCAACGTGGCCTCTTTGCAAGCTACGATCGCAGCGGCTACGAGGCGGCCGCGGCACTCTCAGTCAAAGTCAACTTCACCCAGGTCGACCGCCCCATTGACCGCTGCGTGGTGTGGCTCGACCCGCGCGAGTTCCACACCACTTGGCTAGGCAACAAATCTGTTTACCGCTCTCGCATGGCCATGGCCGATGGCGGCACCTTGTATGTCTTGGCCCCAGCGTTGTCCGGTTTCGGCGAAGACCCGACGATCGACACCCTGATTCGGCGGCATGGCTATAAAGGGACACCTGCGACCCTGGGCGCGATGAAGCGCGACCCCGAACTGGCCGCGAATTTGTCCGCTGCCGCTCACCTGATCCACGGCAGCAGCGAAGGCCGTTTCCGCATCGTTTATTGCCCCGGCGCTGGCGTAACCCGAGAAGAAATTGAAAGTGTCGGCTTCGAGTACATGCCATACGAGGAGGCCGTTAAACGTTGGAACCCCGCCGGACAAAACACCGGCTGGCACACCGATTCGGTGGACGGAACAACCTACTTTTCCATCGCCAACCCAGCGCTGGGCTTGTGGGCCCACTCCGAACGGCTCAAAAGCTGAGTCTTAGTCGCGATCAAGATGAGGGGAACTGGCCAAGGACTGGGCTTTGAGCCCAATTGGCCGAGGACGGCCAACGCTGCTACACAGGACTGGAAAGTGTAGGGTTGGCCGTCCCCGCCCAATGCTGCCCCCCGCATCGGCAACACCGCAGTGAGGTGCGCGGGCGGTGCAGTGAAAGCGCGGAGGCTCGTTTACTCCAAAACCCAATCGGGCAGGTCGGCCCTCATCGCTTCAGGGCGCTGGCAGGTGGTGGTGAGGAGGATGTGGCGGCCTTCGTCACTCGATTCGTGAATGGCCTGCATAATATCCAGCGCGTGAAGGGCAATTGCGTCGTTGGCGCGGTGCGGCAGACCCAAGGCGATCGATCGGGCCATATCGGCAACGCCAACACCGCGCGAGCCCTCGGCATACGGGTGGGTATGGCGCAGCGAAACCCAGTCGGTGAAACGCGCCGTCTTCAACTTGGGGATACCGCCGGTGCCATTCGGGTCGGGCACCGAGAGCGAGCCGGCCGAACCGTAGATTTCGATGTTCGGTGAGGCGTGGCCGTGTTTGACGTCGAAGGATGTGGTTAACTGGCCGATCACACCGTTGTGGAATTCCAGTAGCGAGACGATGTGCGTGGGCACCTCCACCGGGACGACCGTGCCGCGTTTGGGTGCGCTAGTGATGGTGCGCGACGGGAAACTGGTCCGGGTTAGGCCGGCGACACGTTTCACCGGGCCGAGCAGGGTGATCAGGGCGTGCAGGTAATACGGGCCCATGTCGAACATCGGGCCGCCCCCGCGTTGGTAATAAAATTCAGGTGACGGGTGCCAGTGCTCGTGGCCGCCGCAAATCATGTTGGCCTGAAAGGAAAGCGGCGTGCCGATCTCGCCGTCGTCGATTACCTTGCGGGCGGTTTGTACCGCCGCACCGAGGCAGGTGTCGGGTGCACAGCCCACCCGCAGGCCGACTGCGGCGGCAGCGGCCACCACCGCCTCACCCTCGGCACGGGTCAGGGCAAAGGGCTTTTCGCTAAACACGTGTTTGCCGGCGGCGATGATGCGCAGATCGATTTCAGCATGGACCCGGGGGATGGTGAGGTTGACCACGATGGCGATTTCGGGGTCGGCCAATAGCGCCTCTACGGAAAGCGCCCGGCAGCCGTGCTCCTGTGCCTTGGCCTCGGCGGCGGCAATGTTCAGGTCGGCGCAGGCGCTGACTCGCAAAAAGAAGAAGCGTTTACAGGCGGTAAAATAGGCCTGAGAGATGCTCCCGCAGCCGATAATGCCGACGGCGAATATTTTTTCAGTTTGTTTCATGATGTTGGTGAAGGTGGGTCGGGAGAGTTTGAGGAGGGGTTGGGCTTATCCATGCCGTGCAGTTAGATCTCGCCGGCCGCCCAGAGCAGGCCGCGCACGGTGAAGTCATGGACGAAGGGGTATTTATTAAACTCCTCCGGGTCGTGGCCTAGGGCGTGATAAAACACCCGGCCTTTGCCCCAGTGTTTCACCCAAGCGACGGGCATCGTGCAGGACCGGCCTTCGTAGGTGTAAACGGTGTCGGCCAGCACCTCGATCGCCGGGTCTACCATCAGGTAATATTGCTCGGAGTGGTAGGTGAACGACTCCGGCAATCCGTCCGTGAGCGGGCTCGACAGCGAGCGCAGGTTGACAACGTAGTCGCCGACATGCGGGTGGCCCAAAAAATGTCCGCCGACCATCCACTCGTAATCGAGGTCGCCGCGGAAGGCGTCGCCCATGCCGCCATGAATACCAGCCAATCCCACGCCGGCGTGAACTGCGGCGCGCAGCCCAGAGCTTTGTTCTTTGGTTAACGCCCCCATGGTCCAGCACGGGAAAATCACCGCGAAGTCCTGCAGCCGCGCCGGATCGGCGAGGATGTCCAGCGACGTCTCGATGACGGTGGTGAAGCCCTTGGCCGCGAGGGCGGTGCTAAAGAGATGGACGATTTGCTCGGGTTTATGCCCAGCCCAGCCGCCGCAGATAAAGAGTGCGCGTTTCATGGTTTTTAAGTGTGAGAATGATTCAAACTACCTCTTGACCATACCTAAATTTACGCCTCCGGTGAATGGACTGCGTTTTCAATAACATGGATTTCCGGATCAAACACTGGTTGGGCTATACGCGACGCTTCCCGTCGCCCTACCCGGTCGCGTCGGCCAATTTGGTTAACCAAAAAGATCACTGGGTTCGCACGATATTCGACACCTGTAACTTCTCGCTGATTCTGCGTGGTCACGGCCAATTTAACCGACTTGGCCGGGCGTGGGAGGTGGTGGCGCCTTGTGTGATCACGCAGTGGCCCGGCGAGAAGTTGGATTACGGGCCGAACCTGCCGGAAGAAACGTGGGACGAATTTTATATTATCTACGGTCGGGAGCTGCGGCCGCGCTTTGTGGCGTCCGGATTGGTGGATACGGGGCGTCCAGTGTGGCCAATCCACGATCTCGGCCGAGTTCGGGCGCTGATCGCCGAGTATGCCGCCCTGGCGGATTCGGCGAATCCAGAGGCGGTGGTCGATCGCGTCGATAGGGTGTGCGAACGCTTGGTACTGGAGACGCTGCTCGCCGCAGATGAGGACAATTCGGTTGAAACCCCGCTAGGCATCCTGCTGGACGAGGTGCGTCGGGATTATGCCGGCCCGGTAGATTTCAACGCGCTGGCGAGCCGACATGGACTTTCGCGGGCGACCTTTCGGCGGCGCTGGGCCGAGATGATGGACAAACCGCCGGCGCGCTACCTGCAGGAGCTGCGGATGCGCGAGGCATGCCGACTGCTGGCGGAGACAACCCAGCCGATCCGTGAAATAGCTGCGGCCGTGGGTTTCGAGGACGAGTTGTATTTCTCTCGGCGATTTCGATTGGAACAGGGACGAACTCCCAGTGACTACCGCAAAATCTACACCCTGCGGTCCCAGCGTCTGGCGTGAGGGATCGAAAGTAGTGCGGGGCTTTAGCCCGCAGAGGCGAGTCAGGGAGAAATCATCGCAAACCTGGGGGCTGAAGCACCGCGCTACGTCAGAACTCAATCCTCACCTTGAATGTTACTGCCTACTGGCCCCGTCAGAGCAGCACCAGGTTGTCGCGATGCACGACTTCGAGGCGCTTACGGCCTGGGAAACGCGGTTTCAATTCGTCGCTACTGTGGCCAGCGATGGCGTTGACTTCGTGATCGGCAAAAGCCGACACACCGCGGGCGAGGATTTTACCGTCGGGCCCGAGAATGTTAACGATGTCGCCTTCGGCAAAGGAGCCTTTGGTTCCCGTTACCCCGATGGCCAAAAGACTGCGGCCCTGGTCGCGCAAAATGGGGACCGCATCGGCCTTCACCGTGATGTTTCCCGTAGGACGCTGGAAATAGGCGAGCCAACGCTTTTTGGCTTCGAGCGGAATGCCGCTCGGCACAAAAAAAGTCCCAGGGCCGGTGCCGCCGAGCAGGCGCGCAATGATGTCGGGCTCGGCACCGCTGGCGATAAACACCCCGCAGCCAGCGCGCAGGGCGATCTTGGCGGCGGAGATTTTGGAGATCATGCCGCCTGTTGCGGTCACATCGGTGGTGCCACCCGCCATTGCCTCGATTTCGGGGGTGATCTTTGCGACCACGGGCACGATTTCCCCAGTGCCCTTCATGTCGATCAAACCGGGGGCGGTGGAGAGGATTAAAAGATGCTGCGCGCCCGTAAGGCTGGCCACCATCGCCGACAGCGTGTCGTTGTCGCCAAACTTGATTTCGGCGGCGCTAACCGTGTCGTTTTCGTTGATGACCGGAATAGTTCCGTAGGCGATGAGCTCCTCAAGGCAGGCTTTGACGCCGAGGTGGCGGTCGCGGCTGCGAAGGTCTTCGTGGGTGAGCAGCACCTGGGCGGCGGTGAGGCCGTGGGGATCAAAACCACGCTGCCAGGTTTGCATGAGCAACGACTGGCCAATGGCGGCACAGGCTTGCTTTTTGGATACATCGGCGGGTTTCTTTTTCAGGCCGAGGCGGCCCATGCCCAGACCGACCGCGCCAGAGGAGACGACGATCACCTCGGTGCCTGAGGCGCGCAGTAACGCCACTCCCGCCGCCAACGCGGCAATGCGTGCGGTATTCAACTGGCCAATGCCGGAAGTGAGCACGCCGGTGCCCAGTTTGATGATGACGCGGTGGGGCGCGGTGGTTTTCACGAGGGCGCTGGAGGAGTGACGGAGATGCGACTGCGTGTGCCGGTGCGAGCAATGAGTCGCGGGAACCGGTGGGCGGGCGGAATTATACCGTGAGCAGGTC
>CANIXX010000184.1 GCA_947471115.1 Opitutaceae bacterium
TAGCGCAGGCCGAACTTTTCAAACAAGGAGGACTCAACGAAAAAGTCCTTGGTTTCGCGTTTCCATTTCATCCACAGCCGGTGCATGTCCTGGCCGCCGGGCAGGCCGGTGAAAAACTTCTCCAGGTCGTGGTGAACCTTGTTGTAGGTCGGATGGGTGGAGAGGCGGTTGAGGTACTTGGACAACGCGCCGACATTCTTGGCGATGGACCACTCGTTGTCGTTGAGGATAACGATCAGACGCCTGGTCGAGCTCACCACGTTGTTGAGCGCTTCCATGGTGATTCCGCAGGTAAACGCCGCGTCACCACACAACGCCACCACGTGTTCACTGGAACCACGTAAATCGCGCGCCGTGGCCATGCCTAGCGCCGCGGAGAGCGCGGTGCCAGCATGGCCCGCACCGAAGGCGTCGTGCGGACTCTCGGCGCGGTAAAGAAAACCACTGGCTCCGCCCGTAGTACGCAGATTTTTAAAAAAATCACCGCCACGTCCGGTGAGCAGTTTATGGACATAGCCCTGGTGGGAGACGTCGAAAACAAATTGGTCTTCGGGCGTGGTGAACACCCGGTGCAGCGCGATACTCAGTTCGACAACGCCCAGATTGGGGCCGACATGGCCGCCCCTGCTGGAGGTGACCGCTATGATCTCACTGCGCAGTTCAGCGGCGAGCTGGGCGAGCTGCTCGGGCGCAAGGGCTTTGACGTCGGCGGGACCGCGAATGCCGTCCAGTAGACGGGGCGTATTAGGCGCCAAGGCCGAAACGGCAGAAATCGTGTTCATTAACGAAAAAACGGGAGGGGCAATGAAGCCGGTGAGATGCGGTTGGTTCGGCAAGACAGGCTCAGCTTTCGCGTTTGGTCTCGAAGGGCAGCAGGGAAGCGGATCCATCCTTGGCCTTTTTGAGCTGGTCAATCTTAAGCTCAGCCTCCTTGAGACGAGCCTCGCAGGTTTTTAGCAAGCCATTGCCCTCCTCAAACTTAGCCAGGAGCTCAGCCAGCGGCACATCGCCGGATTCCATGTTTTCAACAATGGATTCAAGACGGGCGAGGGCGACCTCGAAGGACGGGACGGACTTGGTTTTGGCTTCCACAAAGGGCCAACGTTGGGAACGCGGTCAGGCTTTTCAACCAAACTTTAGCGAACCTGCTGCCAAGTTCTGACTAACGGCTGAGCTGGGCTTTGGAATGGCCGTATTTGCAGGAAAAGCAGCCCCACTGTTGATCGGCGGGGCTATTGCTGCGCAGCAGGCTTGGATCCCCACTCAGCTAGAAGATTTCGAGCAACCCGATAATCTGGCATTTTAGCAACCACCTCGCGCAGCACTAACAATGCTTCGTCCTTGATTCCTGAAGTGTGTAATTCGCGGGCGACGTCAACCATCAGGGCACCACGTGGAAGGTCGCCCGTCACAAAACGGCGCACCACCGAGCGCAACGTAAGCACGTCTCCGGCGCGAGCATTGAGGCGCACTTCGGTCAGCGTAAGATCCGTTTCCTTTGAGCTCAACCAGTCCGGCTTTGCTCGGCGTAAATCACGGATCGACTGCAATGCGCCGGCAAAGTCTTTTTCTTGGGTCAACCCTTCCAGTCGCTTGAAAAAGTCCGCCTCGCTCAGCGCCTCCCGCACTGCGATTGCCGCCGTTGAAGAACTCCCCGCAGCGGCGTGCAGCGGATTCGATTGTGGCGGGCTCGGCGGGCGTGCCACCGCCACAGCCACAGCCAGGGCGGCATCCAAATCCCTGCGCCGCGCCGCAGTGGCCATCGTGGTTTCACGCTCCTTAGTCACGACATCGGAGGCGATTCGTGTATCCAATTCCGTACGCAATGCCTCCAACCCCGTGTTTTTCGGGTAAACGCCCTGGGCAAAAGTGATGAGCTCCCGCGCCGTGGTAAGCCGCCCCGCGCGCTGCAGGTTGCCGACCAGGTTTTTGTATAAACCCAGAGGGAGCTGCCGCCCCCGCACCAAACTCACGAGGTTAGACTGCGTACCCTCGGAGGGATCGAGCGCGGCTTGGATTTGCGCGTTCATCAGTTCATACCACGCGTTCGAGGCCGGGTCTTTTTTAGACGTTGCAGCCAGTTCTCCGAGCAACCCAGAAGCGTCCCGCCAATCCCCTCGGGAAACCAGCGACTGAACCAACGCGCGCCGCAGTGTCGTCAGCTCAAAGCCCTGTTGGCGCGCAAACGCGATCACCTGCTCGATCAAATCCCGCTCGGCAATTTCGGCCAGGGGCGCGGCCAGCATTTGCAGGTATTGGGCGGTACTGCCAAACCGAAGAAAAAACGAATCGAGCTCCCGCCGCGCCTCGTCGTGTTGGCCGGCTAAGACGCGTTGCACGATACCGTAAACATACGGACGAGGGTCGATTGGTGATAATTGGCGAAGCGATTCCAGCGCCTGCCCCATCGCGGCCAAATCCCCAGCCTCCCGTAACGCCCGCACTTGCAACCGCAGAATTTGCGCGTCGGGCTTTGGCCCGATTCGCGCAGCCCAATCGCGCAGAAAACTCACCGCCTCGCCCGGTTTATGGGCAGACAACAGCGCCAGCACACGGAGTTCGCTAATCGCCGGATTGCGGCTCTCACCTTCAGTCTCCGCCAAAGCGACCGCCTCATCAGGGCGCTCGGCGGAGATTAGCGCGCGGAGCTTTTCTTGAATTAACCACCGGTGATCAGCGGCCAGAGCCGGATTATTAGAAATCATGGCGAGCGCCTGATCGCAGGTGCGCAACCACCACTCAAAATCCTCGGCTTGTGCGGCGACCTTGATCATCGCCTCAACATATTCCCGGCCGGGATAACTCGTCTGCAATCCCCCGTCGTAAACCGCCATCGCCTGCTTGCTCGCCTTCATGGCCAAGTAGAGTTCGGCGAGCACCAAACGCCCCTTGATTTCATCTGGGTTACGGGCAATGCCAACTCGCAACTTGGCCACACCCTCCCCCCAACGCTTGGCTTTGATATCTTCCAGCCCCTCCGCGATCTGGGCCTGTCCGCGAAGTTTCTCAATCCCGCGCCAACGCGTCGGGGAAATCAAATCAGTGTACGTGACGTAGTTGTACGGACGCCGTTCCAACAAAACCCACAACGCGAGCGCTCCGCAGAAATATCCCACTACCGCTAGGATCGATACCCAGGCCAAAGCACCACGCAGGCTGATTACCCAACCGATCCTGCGGCCACCGGGACTGCGCGAATAGCTGCCAAAAAGCCCAAATCGCCATTCGGCCTCTACCCTCGAACCATTCCAGCACAGCCTGATCTTGGATAATTTAGGCACAATTTGAATTCAACTTCAGCTACCCAGCGTGCTCTTCGCACCACGCACCGACTCAGCGATGTTTTCCTGGTGGGTTTCGAGGTCTCCCTTGTTGGCACTGAACTTCATCGATACGGTCTTGGAGACGCCGCGTTCCTCCATCGTCACGCCGTAAATCGCCTGCGCAGCCGAGACCGTGCGCTTGTTGTGCGTGATGATGATAAACTGGGAATTATCCACGAACTTGCCCAGTAGGTTGGTGAACCGCCCGATGTTTGATTCGTCCAGCGGTGCGTCGAGCTCATCGAGCAAACAGAACGGCGAAGGTTTCACCATGTAGAGCGCGAAGAGCAGCGCTACCGCCGTCAGGGTTTTTTGGCCACCGGACAGCAGCGTGATGCCCTTCAATTTGGTACCGGGAGGTTGGGCGGTGATCTCGATGCCGCTCTCCAAAATGTCGTCGGTCATGACCAACTCCAAGTTGGCTACACCACCGCCGAAAAGCGTCTGGAAGGTGTAAACAAAGTTCTTCTTGATCTGGTCAAAAGTGATCTGGAACTGCGTCATCGAGGTCTGATTAATCTCGTCGATCGTCTTGATCAGATCGGCCTTGGCGTTGTTCAAGTCGTCGCTCTGGCCCTTCAAGAAATCGTAGCGCTGCTTAAGTTCGGCATATTCCTCGATAGCGCCGGTGTTGACCGCGCCCATGCTCGCCAGACGCTGCCGCAAAGCGTCGACCTCGACTTTAATCGAGCTCCAGTCGGCGGATTTTTCCAGCCCAGCCAAATCATCCTCGGTCGGATCGGGCTTGGGCCCTTTCTTCTTACGGCGTTTGACCGGCGCAGACGGCGCTTCGCCTTCCACCGGAGGGACGACCTCCTTGTCGTCCGTGCCTGTGGCAATGACGGACGAGACGGAGCTCGTCCCACCCACGGAAGCGGTAGCAGTCGGCTCAGCCTCTTCGTCCTCGTCATCGTCGAGATCGAGCATTTTAAGGTCGGGGGGATCGTCCTCGGAACGCCATAAAATCGCCCGCCAGTCATACTGGCCAACGCGAATCTGGAACTCACGCTGCACGTCCTCCTCGAGGAACTGGGCACGCGACTTGTTCTGAGCCAGCGCAACTTCGCAACGGCTGAAATCGGCCTGCGCCTTCTCCGCGTCGGTGCGAATGCCATCCTGCGAGTTTTCCACCCCGCCGATTTCGCGCTCAACGTCGCCGAGCTCGATGCGGATCTGCTCCACCTGCTTTTGGGCAACCACGAGAGTTTCGGCGATCTGCGCGGCGCGCGACTTTTGGTTAGCGCTCTCCACTTCCAGTGAGGCGATCTGGTCAGTCCATACCTCTACCTCTTGCTGACGCTGCACGAGAATCGCCGAGAGCTGATTCCGCCGGCGTTCCATGTCGGCAATGCCGCGGTCAAGAACTTCGACCTTCTGACGGCAATCGGCCAGATCAAGTCGAGCCTGGCCGAGGTTTTCGCGTTTGATGTCTCGATCGGCACGCAACTCGGTGATGCGTGTCTCCATTTCATTAATGCGGGCGCGGCCGGCCTCGACTGCGGCGTTGGCATCGGTGAGCGCGGTGCGGGCGCGCTCGAAACGCGTTTGGGTTTCGTTGCGTTGGGCTTCGAGCCCCTGCAACTCCGATTCCATGCGGTTGGCCTTGGTGCCGATCTCGTCGAGAGCACGTTGGGCGTTGCGCTCCTCGGACTGCACGGTGGCAACATTTTGCGACGCCTCGAGCACCTCGGCGCGCTTTTCTTCCAAGGCAGACTCGGCTTCGGCCAAGCGCGTGCTCAGGCTTTCGATGATCGCTTTTTGGCCATCGTGTGCGAACTGGTCGTCGGCGAGCAGTCGGGCGGTCTCGCGAATATCGATTTCACGCTGGACGATACTATTGCCGGATTTTTTCGCGAAACCGCCAAACACCAGCCCGCGCCGGTCGACTACTTCGCCCTTGGCCGTGGCCACGGCGAGGAATTGAAAACTCGGATTTAAGCTCCAGAAATCGAGAAACGAGTGGAGGTTTTCCGCCACGTAACAGGCTCCAAGCAGCGCGGCGGCCGGGTGCGCTGGGTTATAGTTGACCAATGCTGATGCGGCCGGGGTCAAGCCAGGTGGCAGCGCAATGGAATTGGAAATATCGGACTTGAGCGTGGAGATTTGCAGGACGGCGGCGCCGATTTGCTCGGCCTCAAGCTGGGCGAGGATTTTCTGGGCCGTGCCGACATCGGCCACGTTAATCGCCTCGACGGCTGAGCCGAGGAGCGCTTCCACCGCCTTGGCGTGGGCGGGATGGATTTCGAGCCCCTTGGTGATGGGCGTGGCAGTGGATTCGCCCAAAGCGGGCGCGAGGCGGCCTTGGAGAATCGCCTTCGCGCCCTCGCCGAAGCCTTCGAACTTTTCCGCCAACTGCTTGAGCAGGTTCAGGCGCGCGGTGCGCTGGGCGAGCTGGCGGTCGATGTCCTGAAGTTTTTTCTGCCCGTCGCGGAATTCGCGGGTGAGATCGCCGATCTGGATCTGCACGTCCTGCGTCTCCTGGTGGGCGCGGGCTTTGGCGACCGTGGCCTCCTCCACTCGAGCACTGAGCTCGGAGAGTTGTTGCGCGGCAGAGGACTGCTGCTGACGCAGACTTTCCAGTTCGTTGGCGACGGATTCGTGCCGGTGAGCGGAGGTTTTCTGGTCCACCTCGTAGCTGGAGCAATCGGTGCGCAGACGAGCGACGTTACTCTCAAACTGAAGGATCTGGAACTTGGTTTGCTGCAACTCCTGCTCGAGCTTGGTGGCTTCGGCCTCGACCACCGCAAGCTCGCGGTTGCGGTCCTGGAAAACGGCGTCGGAGCCGCCAAGCAAGGCCAGTTGCATTTGTTTGTCCTGCGCGCCGGTGTCGACCTGCGACGACAGTTCGTGGAGCTGCATATCGAGCTCGCCCAAGTTGGCGCGCGAAGCCTCTAGGCGGTCGGATAGCCCAGAGCGTTTGATGAGCGAAAGGTTAGCGGCGTTCTCGGCCTGTTCCTTTTCCGAACGCAGATCGAAAACCGCCTGCTGGGCCTCCTGAACGCGCTGGTTGAGCTGCGTGCGACGGGCCTTCTGCCCCTCCAGTGCGGACTGCTGCTGGTGCAGATGGGTGCGACGCGTCTCGGCGGCGGCGCGCAACTGGATGACCTGCTCCTCCAAATGCGCGAGGGTCGTGCTGACCTGGGCGTAGTTGTAACCGTGATGGGCCAGCGCGAGGTGGCGCAGGCGCCAGATGAGTTTTTTATAACGCAGGGCCTTGGTCGCCTGACGACGCAGCGAGCCGATCTGGCGGGCGATTTCCGTCACCACGTCGGCCACGCGGACGAGATTGGCGTCGGTGAGCGTGAGCTTGGACAGGGCCTCCTTGCGCTGGGATTTATACTTGGTGATACCGGCGGCCTCTTCGAAAACGGCGCGACGTTCCTCGGGTTTGGAGGACAGAATCTGGTCAATCTGGCCCTGGGCCATGATCGAGTAGGACGTGCGGCCAATACCGGTGTCCATGAACAGCTTTTGGATGTCCTTGAGGCGGCACGGCTGGCCGTTAAAAAAGTACTCGCCCTGGCCGTCGCGGTGGACTCGGCGCATGATTTCGATCTCGTGAAACTCGCTGCCGAGCTGTTTTTCGCAATCGGTGAGCAACAGGGAA
>CANIXX010000185.1 GCA_947471115.1 Opitutaceae bacterium
AATCTGTTCATCTGCCTAGTCGCGCCGCTCTTGTTCGGAGCTTCGGCGCTCGGGCAACTGCGAGCCGAGGAGCCGATATCTGCCGTTGCGCCGCTGGTTGCGCCCACCTCCGAAGAGGTGGCTGCGCTGCTCACGCGAGCCGCCATGGGCCATCCGCGGTTGTTCGCCGATAACACGACGTTTGCCCGCATCCAGGCGCAGGCGACCACCGATCCTCGTTTGGCTACCTTGATTGCCGCCTTGCTCGTCCAAGCAGAGGCCGCCGTGAAGGCGAGGCCGGTTGAGCGCATCCTTGAGGGCAGGCGCCTGCTCGGGGTCTCTCGCTCCGCACTCGGCCGCTTGACCGCGCTCGGTGCCGCTTGGCGCCTGACCGGTGACCCACGCTTCGCCCAACGCGGTGAGAAGGAACTCTTGGCGATCTGCGCGTTTAAAGACTGGAACCCGGCGCATTTTCTCGACGTTGGTGAAATGACCCTGGCGGTGGCGATCGGCTACGACTGGCTGTTCGACGCGCTGCCGGAGACCACGCGGACGACCGTGCGCCAAGCTCTCGTGACCCACGGTATCGCGCCGTCTTTTCCGTCCAACAAGAAGCAACAGGGGTGGGTCAATGGGTCCAATAACTGGACGCAGGTTTGCCATGCCGGTTTGATCGCCGGCGCGTTGGTGATGCACGAGCAGCAGCCGGACTTGGCGGTGCAGGTGGTGCAGCGGGCGGTGGCCAACTTGCCTCGGGTCATGGTCGCCTCGTTCACACCCGATGGCGCTTATCCGGAGGGGCCGGGTTACTGGGAATATGGCACCACCTTTAACTTGGTGGCGATCGACGCCCTGCGCACGGTGCTCGGCCAGGATTTCGGCCTGACGCGGGTGCCGGGTTTTTTGGCCACGACCGATTACATTGTGCACGTCCACGCACCCAGCGGGCAGCGGTTTAATTATGCTGATTGTGGCGCCGCGACGTTGGCCTGTGTGCCGGCGCAAATCTGGTTTGCGCGCGAGCGCCAGACGGCTTGGGAATTACCGCCGGGCGCGGCTTCGCCCAGGGATAAGTCCCTGGTCGGCGACCGCTTGCTGGCTTTGGCGCTGACCTGGGCGGATCGTCAAACCGACCGACCACCGGTGGTGCGTCCGCTCGATTATTACGGCGACGGCCCCAAGCCGGTGGCGATGTTCCGCAGCGCCTGGGGTGACCCGCAGGCGCTTTACTTGGGCGTGTGCGGCGGCACCCCGTCGTCCAATCACGGACACATGGATGTGGGGGCCTTCGTTTTCGATTCCGGCGGCGTGCGCTGGAGCGTCGATCCGGGGATGGAAAACTATAACAAACTGGAGACCGCCGGGGTCGATTTGTGGAATGGCAAGCAGTCCAGCCAGAGGTGGTCGATTTTTCGTCTGAACAACCACGGTCACAGCACCTTGGTGCTCGGTGGCCAGCTTCAGCAGGTCAAAGGCATGGCGCGGATCAGCGAGTTTCGTAACGATGCACGGGAGCCGGGCTGCACAGTAGATTTGACGACGATCTACGCCGGCCAGGCGCGGCAGGTAGAGCGCCGGTTTGACCTGCCAGAGCGCCAGCGCTTGGTGGTGAGCGATCGCATCACGGAGCTGGCTCAAGCGGGTACGGTGCGATGGCAACTGGTGACGCGCGCCCAAGTCGTGATCGCTGAGGACGGCCGTCGCGCCCGGTTGACCCAGGACGGCCGCACGCTCGATCTGGCGGTGGAATCTCCGGCCGACGCCCGCCTGGTGGTGGCGAAGGCGGTGGGCAGCCAGCCCTATGATACGGCCAATCCTGGTATGCGGGTTTTGGCCGCCGAGGTTGATGGCAAGGCGGGCGCGACCATCGAATATCGGGTGAGTCTTACCCCATGATTTTGACTCGGGGTGGGGCAGCGCGAACCTTGTAAATTCAAGATTACCGCTCAGCTGGGTTTGTCAGTGTTCATCAGTGCCCATAAGTGGTTAAAAAATCGGCTTCCGAGCAGCCAAACCACCTGCCTTACCCCAGAGCAGGAGTTCGATCCGGGTTAACCACTCATGGGCACTGATATTCACTGATGGCGGAGTAAGCCACGGCAGTTTTTACCGCGTTGCATGTGAGCCGGTGGGGGAGGCAATTCGCCAGGTTCTTAAGAATTTGGCCAATGGTGTAGTTAGGGATGTGGCATTGGCTTTGCTTAGTCGCTTGGCATGAATATCGGACTCTACCAAAGCGCCGCCGCGCTAAGCTCCTTGGAGCGTTGGCAGGATGCCGTGTCCCAGAATATCACTTCGGCCCAAGTCACCGGTTTTAAGCGCCGCACCGTGCAGGTCGCAGCCGAGGCGCATGGCGAGATTTTGAGCGAACCCGGCGCCAAGCCCGATAACGGCGAGGGCATGCCGGCCTTGTTTCCCCAGACGCGTTATTCCATCGCGTTTAACCCAGGCGAAAACAACCCGACCCGCCGCGAGCTCGATGTGGCGCTCTCAGGCCCGGGCTTTTTCACCGTCCGCAAGCCCGATGGTAACACCGCCTACACCCGCGCCGGCGAACTCCAGGTTCGCGCCGATCGCACTTTGGTCACCGCGCAGGGCTGTGAGGTCCTTAACAACTCCGGCAGCCCCATCCAGCTCTCGCTCGAGGGCGGCGCGATTGTCGTCATGGAGGACGGCACGGTTCGCCACGGTGAAAACGTCGTCGGCAAACTCGGCATCGCCAAGGCCACCAATCCTGCACGCCTCATTTCGATGGCTAGCGGCCTGTTTCTGGCCGACACCGGCGCCAACATGGTGCCGGTCGAAAAACCGATCGTTCAGCAGGGTTACTTGGAAGGCAGTAATGTCTCCCCGCTACGTGAAATGGTGGACCTCGTGAATATTTCCCGCGCTTACGAAGCCAATCAGAAGCTCATCCAGAGCCGCGACGGTATCATGCAGAAAACCCTCGATGCGGTCAGCTAACTAACTAACCAGCCAAAATTTTATGAATCTTTCACTCTACTCGGCCGCCACGGGCATGGAAGCTCAGCAGCTCAACCTGAACACCATCGCGAACAACCTCGCGAACGTGAATACCCCGGGCTTCAAGCGTAGCTCGATCCAGTTCCAGGACTTGCTCTACCAAAAGCCGCGTAACGCCGGTGCCGAGAGCGGCGGCGGCGACGTGGTCCCCACCGGTATTGAGGTGGGTAACGGTACGCGCGTCGCGTCCACGACCAAGATTTTCACCCAGGGCCAGCTCACCAACAGTGGCCAGCAGCTCGATCTCGCGATTCAGGGCGACGGCTTTTACGAGGTGCAAAAGCCCGACGGCACCGTCGCTTACACCCGCGATGGTTCCTTTAAACTCAACTCGTCGGGCCAGGTCGTCACCACCGACGGCCGCCCCGTGCTCGGCGGTTTCCAAAACGTGCCCGCCGGCACCACCGCCATCAACGTCTCGGAGAGCGGCGTGGTCAGCTACCAAACCGCCAGTGGCACCACCACGTTTAACCTGACCCTGTCGCGCTTCGCCAATCCGGCTGGTTTGCAGAGTCTGGGCGGTAACCTTTACGCCGCGACCACTGCCAGCGGTACCGCCGAAGCCGGCGCGCCCGGTGAACAGGGCTTCGGTAGTGTCATGCAGGGCTACGTCGAAACCTCCAACGTCAACATCGTCGAGGAGATGGTTAACCTCATCGTCGCCCAGCGCGCCTACGAGGTGAACAGCAAGTCGATCCAAGCCTCCGACGAGATGCTGCAAAACGTTAACCAACTCAAACGCTGAGTCTTTCCCCCATGTCGCGCCGTTATCTTGTTCTCGGTCTGTTTTGCGCCCTCGCCACCCTCGGTCAGGCGCAGGTGCCAGCGGCTCCCGCTTCCGGTTCGGGCACCGCCGCAAGCGCGCCCGACCCGTGGCTGGAGACCCTTTGCGCCTTGTTGACCGACCGCTATCAGGTCACCGGCCAGCTCAATCTCGCCTGGAACCGCCCGCGCCCGGCCACCGCCCCCGTGGATGCCGATCTGGTTGTCGTAACCGCCTCCGCCGAACTGGCCCCGCAGATCCTGGTGACGGTGCGCGCCACCGATTCAGCAGGCGTGAAAAGCGAACACATGCTGGTGCTGCGCGCCGAGTTGTGGCGCGACGGTTGGATGGTGCGCGATCCCGTCACGGCTGGCTCGCGCCTTGATCCTTTGGCCCTCGATCCCCGCCGCTTCGACGCCTTGCGCGAGCGCGATTCCATTCCTGCGGATCCCAAACTGGATCTCAATTTCGCACGCAACATGCCTATGGGCCGCCTGGTGGCTTGGCGCGATGTGGTGCGTCGCCCCCTCGTGCGCCGCGGCCAGGCCATGGAGGTCATCGCCACCTCGGGCGCGCTCACGGTCACCTTGAACGGCATCGCACTCAATGATGCCGCCAGCGGGGAATCGGTGCGCGTGCGCAATCCTGACTCCAAGAAGGAGTTCGTCGCCCAGGTCGTTTCGGAGTCCCGCGCCACCATCCGCTTCTAATCATCAACCCCTCTTTTTTCTCCCATGAAAACCCGCCTGTTGATCCTCTGTTTACTTCCCGTTTCGGCCGCCACCATGCGCGCCGACTCGCTGTGGACGGCCGCCGGTTCCCGCGAGCAGGGCGTCGCCACCATGATCAAGGCCAACCAGGTCGGCGATATTTTGACCATCGTCGTGTCGGAGTCCGCCAATCAAACCGCTTCGCAGAGCAAGAGCAGCAGTTCGGCGAGTAATATGGATGCCTCGGTGAGCCAGTTTCTGTTCCCGACTGCGGTGAGTAAGTTCGGCACCAAAGGCGGCGAGTTGCCCGGTATCAAGTTCGGCGGCTCCAGCGACTTTAAGGGCGGTGGCGATGTGGCAAACTCCCAGACGATCAGCGCCCGCGCCGCTGTGCTCGTCACCGATGTGTTGCCCAACGGCAATCTAGTCATCGCCGGGTCGCGCCGCATCACCTTCTCGGGCGAGACCCAGAATATCGTGCTCCACGGCCTGGTTCGTTCCGCCGACATCGGCAGCGACAACACGATCCTGTCGAGCAACATAGCCGACGCCCGCGTTGAGTTCATTTCTGAGGGCACGATGAGCGAAGCAGCCAAGCGCGGCTGGTTGAGCAAAATTTACGAAAAGATCCGCCCCCTCTGAGTTTTTTCTCCCGCCCGCCTCCACTTTTAACACATGCGCCGTTTACTCCTACTCCTTGGGTTGATCTCTCCGCTCTTACTTGAGGCGGCGCGAATCAAGGACATGGCCCGGCTGGCTGGTCAGCGGGACAATCAATTGGTGGGCTACGGCCTGGTGGTGGGTCTGGCTGGCGACGGCGATTCCAACGCCTTGGCCACGCTTAGCTCGGTTGCCAATGTTTTGGAGCGCAGCGGCGTGAAGATCGACCCGAGCCTGATCAAAGCCAAGAACGCGGCCGCCGTTATCCTGACCGCCGACATCGGCTCGTTCCTGAAGTCGGGTTCGCGCATTGACGTGACGGTTTCCTCGATGGGTGACGCCAAGTCGCTGCAGGGCGCGGTCTTGCTGCAAGCCCCGCTCATGGGTGCGGACGGCCGGGTGTACGCGGTGGCGCAGGGCGCGGTGGCCGTGGGAGGCTTTTTGGGCGGTGCCGGTGGTGCCGGTGGCGCCACGGTCCAGAAAAATCACCCCACGGTCGGTATCATCAGCAACGGTGCGATTGTTGAGCGCGAAATTCCCTCCACCATCGTTCAGGAGGGCCGTATCTCCTTCAGCCTGTACAACCCCGATTTCACCTCCGCAGCTCGCATGGCCGATGCCATCAACGCGGTGTTTCCCACCTCCGGTGCCTTGGCCCGAGACGCCTCGACTATCGACCTCAATTTGCCGGCTCAATACGTTGGCCGCGACGTGATGTTTCTGGCCGATGTCGGCGCGATTACGGTGACCCCGGACGCCATGGCGCGCATCGTCATCAACGAGCGTACCGGCACGATTGTCGCCACGGCGCCGGTGAGTCTGTCGCATGTGGCGATCAGCCACGGTTCACTCACCATCACGATCGCCTCGACGCCTACGGTTTCCCAGCCCGGCGCTCTGAGTGGTGGCCAAACGGCGATCACCAACACCACCAACACCGACGTGAAGGAAACCACGGGGCATTTCACCATGATTCCTGAAGCTCCCACGGTGGAAAAACTTGCCTCCGCGCTCAACACCTTGGGTGTGAGCACCCGTGACATGATGTCGATTTTTCAGGCACTCAAAAGCGCCGGCGCCCTCCAGGCCGACCTGATTATTAACTGATTAAGGTCCCCCCAACTCCTATGTCTATCGATCCCCTTTCTGCGATTTCTTCCATCGACCGGTCCACCACGATGCCCGGCGGTAAACTCAAAAACTCCCCTAAGCCCACGGCTAGCGAGCTGTCCAAGGCGGCCCAGCAGTTTGAGGCCATCATGGTGCGCCAGCTGTTATCCCCGGCGATCGAGCCGATGATGAACGGCGGGGTTGGCGGCGAAAAATCAAAATCCGGTGCCGGCGGAGGTGGTGGTGTGTACGGTTACATGCTCACCGACACACTGGCCAATTCCATCGCGCAAGGTGGCGGACTCGGCCTGGCCAAAGTGATCAGTCGGCAACTCTCTCCCGCGACTCCGGTCGCCCAACCCAAATGACCCCACATTCCTTCATTCCCCTGGTGGAATTGCTTCGTGCCGAGCTGGCCGGTTACGGCGGGCTGCTGGCGCTGTTTGATGAACAACAATCCCAGCTGTGGCGCCGCGAGGTGCAGGCGGTGGCCGACACCTCGTTGGCCATCGAGGAAATCGCCGCCGAAACCGCCCGGCACCGCCTTGAACGCGAAGCCTGGGTGGCGCGTTTTGCCGCCAGCAAAGGCCAGCCCGCCGAGACCAATTTACGCCGCCTGCTGGAGTTTTTTCCAGCCGACCAGCAGCCCCTGCTCGGTGCGCTCA
>CANIXX010000186.1 GCA_947471115.1 Opitutaceae bacterium
ACTTGTGGTCAGCTACTCGCCGCCAGTTAACCGCCTCCACCTACTTGCGCGCCGTCATTAGCGCCAACTCGCCCTCCAGGCGGCACCCAATTCGGCCAACTCATGTTGGCGTTTTAACCGTCCCCTGCGGCGCATTGAGCTCGATTGATAGGGCCCACTTCCCTTTGGCTGCCAATGCGTCCCGCCTGCTCCCGTGCCCGAACTTCTCCACACTCTCCACTCCAGCTTCGGCTATCCGGAATTCCGGCCGCTCCAGCGCGACATCATTGAAACCTCCCTCGCCGGCCGCGATGTCTTCGCTCTGCTGCCCACCGGCGGTGGCAAATCCCTCTGCTTTCAAATCCCCGCTCTGCACCGCACCGGTCTGACGATCGTCGTCTCGCCGCTCATCGCGCTGATGAAAGACCAGGTCGACCAACTCCAGGCCGCCGGCGTCGCAGCCACATTTCTCAACTCCACGCTCTCGCCCGCCGAAGCCCGCTCGCGCCTCGCCGGTCTGCACCGCAACGAGTGGAAACTGCTCTACGTCGCCCCCGAGCGCCTCATGCTCGATAATTGGCAGGCGAACTTAAAAGCCTGGAACGTCGCCGCCATCGCCATCGACGAGGCTCATTGCGTATCCGAATGGGGCCACGACTTCCGCCCCGAGTACCGCCAGATCGCCAAACTGCGCGAGCTCCTGCCCGACGTGCCGCTGATGGCGCTCACCGCCACTGCCACCGAACGCGTGCGCGCCGACATCATTAAACACCTAAAACTGCGCACTCCAGCGGTGTTCGTCGCCTCCTTTAACCGCCCCAACCTCACCTACAAGGTCACGCCCAAGGAAAAACCCGCTGAGCAAATCATCGCCTGGGTAAAAAAACGCGAGGACGAGAGCGGCATCGTTTACTGCGCGAGCCGCGCCGCCACCGAACGCGTGGCCGAGGCACTCTCCGCCAAAGGCTACAGCGCGCGCCCCTACCACGCCGGCCTGCCCGCCGACGAACGCGCCCGCAACCAGGAGCTGTTTCTGCGCGACGAGGTGCACATCATGTGCGCGACGATCGCCTTCGGCATGGGCATCAACAAACCCAACGTGCGCTGGGTCATCCACTATGACCTGCCCAAAAACATAGAGGGCTACTATCAGGAAACCGGCCGCGCTGGCCGCGACGGCCTTCCGGGCGATTGCCTGCTGCTGTTCTCCGCCGGCGATGCCGCCAAGCAGACCCACTTCATCGACGAGATGACCAACGAGCAGGAGGCGCAAGTTGCCCGTAATCAGCTCCGCCAAATCCTGCGCTACGCCGACGGATCCAACTGTCGCCGCAGCGAACTGCTCGCCTACTTCGGCGAAAAATTCCCCCTCGATAACTGCGGTGCCTGCGACAACTGCCAAGAACCGCGCGACACCTACGACGGCACCATCGTTGCTCAAAAGTTCCTCTCCTGCGTTTACCGCATCAACGCCGCCAGCCGCTTCGGCGTCGGCATCAACCACGTAGGCGAAGTGCTCACCGGTGCCGACACCGACAAAATCCGCCGCTGGGAACACGACCGGCTCACCACCTACGGCATTGGCAAAGACCTCTCGCGCCCCGCCTGGGCCGCCATCGGCCGCGACCTGCTCCGCCTTTGCCTGCTCGCGCAAAGCGAGGGCGAATTCCCCACGCTCCAACTCACCGCCGAAGGCCTCGACGCGCTCAAAACCCGCCGCCCCATCACCCTCACCAAACCCATGGAGACCCCCAAAGTCCGCAAGGTGGTCCGCCGCCAAGGCGACATCGAGTGTGACGAGATTTTATTCAACCGCCTGCGCGACCTGCGCAAAAAGCTGGCCGACGAGCGCAAGGTTCCCGCGTACGTTATATTTGGCGACGCCACGCTGCGCCAGATGGCCCGCGAGTATCCGCAAGGCGACGACGCCATGGCGCACATCTTCGGCATGGGTGCGAAGAAACGCGCCGAGTTCAGCGAGCTGTTCGCCCGCGAGATCTCGACTTTCCTTCAGGATAACTCGCGCCAAACTTTTAACGACTGACCTCCCGCCACCACGACCCACTCTCACCTTCTGCCTCCACCGTTTTCCAACCTTGCCCGCTTTTCGCCCTTTCGGCTAACACTACGATCAACACCGCTTCATTCATTTCCTATGAACTCCCGCTACCTCGCCCTACTCATCACCGCCCTTCTCCCTCTCTCAACCCAGGCCGCCATTGAAACATGGACCGGTCCGGACGGGCGGCCCATTCAGGCCGAATTCATCCGCAGGAGCGGCGACTACATCTCGTTTCAAAAACCCTCGGGAGCGAGCTACCTGCTGCCGTACAGCAAACTCTCCGAAGCCGATCGAGCCCGGGTCGATGCAATCACCGGCCGCACCGCTTCCCCCTCAGCTCCCGGTTCCACCTCGACCAAACCCATGGATGATTCCGCCGAGCCAGCCGCAACAACCAAGCCAGGGAAAGTGATTTCGCCGCTCATCGGTAAACTCGTTTACCTCAAAGGCTCCGCGCTGGTGCCCGTGCCACAGACTCCTCTGACAGGCGTCCGCTTTGTGGCGTTTTATTATTCCGCGCACTGGTGCCCGCCCTGCCGCGCGTTCACGCCCCAGCTCGTCACGGCGTACAAAACGATCAAAGCCGCCAACCCCGAGTTTGAGCTTATTTTTGTCAGCAGCGACCAGGATGAGGACTCGATGAAAAACTACATGAGCGAAAGCTCCATGCCCTGGCCTACTGTGCGTTTCGGTCAAAAGGATACCGTGCGCAGCTTGCAGCGGCCCGGTCACGAGCGAGGCATCCCCAATCTCGTATTCATGACCGCAGACGGCAAGGAGCTAGCCACGTCCTACAACTCGAGTGGCACCTACACAGGCCCCGGCGCCGTGCTCGCGGCCATCCAGAAGCACTTTAAAAAGTGAGGCCGCGTCGGGCAATCTAGTAGGCAGTAACATCGAACTAATCGGATTTAGCTCTTAGGTGCTAAGGTAGCGCGGTGCTTTAGCCCGCAGGTTTGAATCTTATCCTTCTCGCATTCGCCGATGTGGGCTGAAGCACCGCACTACTTTCGATCCGATTCTTTGAATGTTACCGCCATCCAGCAGACTGGAAGTCCGCGCTACTTTTCAAATTCCGTTGGCCTCAACCTTTTCGATCACCCCGCCACCACGCTGCCCAATGAGCACATGGAGATCCTTAATGATTTCTCCCATCTGCACGGTCTCTTGATCGAACTCGCGCGACGCTCCCGCCGTGTGATCGGCTTCGGTCGCATTCGACTGCGTAATGGTGTCGATTTGAGCCAACGCGGTGGCGATTTGGGCCAGCCCCTGGCTCTGCTCAGCCGAGGCGGTGGCGATGCTGTCCACCAGGCCGTTGACCTCCTTGGCGTGACCTAAAATTTGATCAAGCCGAGTCGCGACCTTACCCGCCGCCTCCATGCCTTGCTGACTGCGCCGCGTGGCCTCGCCAACTTTCACCGAGGTCGCATCTGCCGCCTGTGAGCTGCGCTGCGCCAAGGCCCGCACCTCGTCGGCCACCACCGCAAAACCCGCTCCCGCCGAGCCCGCACGTGCGGCTTCCACGGCCGCATTCAGCGCGAGAATATTGGTCTGAAATGCGATCTCGCTGATCGATTTATTAATGGCGGCAATTTCCGCCGACGACTTCGCGATTTCTTTCATCGCGCGATCCATATGCGCCATCTCATCGGTGCACTGTTGTGCGGCGAGGAGGGTTTTGTTTGCGGCGAGCCGGCCCGTTTCCGCGCTCTCGGCGTTACGCTTCGTCATGCTGGAGAGCTCCACTACCGAGGCACTGGTTTCCTCCAACGCCGCCGCCTGTGTACTGGAACCCTCGGCCAACCGGTGACTGGCCGAAGACACCTGGCTCGCCATCGCGTTGGTTTTTTCCGCGCTTGCAGACAAGCGCGTGCTCACTGCGGTTAATAAACGGATAATCCGCCGGCTGATCAGGCGGCCGATGAGCAAGGCGGTTAACGGTATGAACAGGGCGAGCACCGCCAGCCGTTTAACCAAACCATGGCTGTTCAAATTGGTTTTATCTACGGTCTCCAAGGTGGTTTCCATGCCCCGATCCAGCACGGGGGTGATTGCCTGATTGATCGCCTGTCCAAGCCGGTCGAGTTCGTGGAGCTTTTCAATCCGCCGCTGATAACTGCGCGGCAAATCCTTAAGCTCATCACCAAAATCCTTCAGCGAACTGGAAACTTCGTCGTAGAGGTCTTTGGTATCGCCTGCTGGAAGCGTCGTGCGAATGGCCTCAAACTCGGCCTTGAGACGATCAAACGTCGCCCCCCCTTTTTCCACGTACTGCGGATCTTGTGCCGCATAGGTGAGTAACACGGCATTCTGCAACTCCCCCAGCTTCAGGAACGCCGACTGGGTCATCGTCCTCACGGCAGCGCGATCAACGCCCTCAGGCAGCGCGTCGACATTGAACTGCTGCATAAAAATCGAGAATAGCAGGGATGCCTGCGAACCCAAGCCACGCACCGAGCGATTGGATATTTCAACCTCTTTAGCCACCTCCGCAAAAACCGCGCTCCACGATTGAATCAAGGGCGTGAGCGTTTTCATGAAAACAGCCGCTTCCGAATCGGGTGCCGACGAGGTTAACTGATTTTGCGCCTCCACGTGCTGGATTAACTCTACAAACTGTTTCTCGGCAGCGGTGTAATCCGCCTTGGTTTGCGTACGAGTATAATAACCAACCGCGCCACTCACCGCCTGCACTGCCTTCAGCATATCGGAGGCCGGCTTGGTCTGGGTTTCCACCTGCTGCTTAAGATGCGTGGAGTCCTGCGCCACCTGCCACGACACAGACGTATTCCACAGGCTTGTGCCCATGATCACCAACGCGATCGCCGCCATTCCACAACCGAGCTGAAACTGAATGGACGTGCGCTTGCGCTGCCGGACGGGCGGAATGAGGGGAGACATTTCACCTGCTATCGGCACAGCAGCGGCAAAACTTTAGTTCTCCAACGCCTGCCTCAAAAAATTACTCATCTAATTGAAAATAAATAAGAAGCATAAAAACATCACACAAACTAACGCAGTCGTAACGTA
This sequence comes from Opitutaceae bacterium, assembly GCA_947471115.1. Lineage (GTDB taxonomy): Bacteria > Verrucomicrobiota > Verrucomicrobiia > Opitutales > Opitutaceae > Rariglobus. Next base: position 5,075 of record CANIXX010000186.1, read on the forward strand.
ATTGTCACACAAGCACCGCGCCCCATCCCCCGTCGCCATTTCGCCCAGTGAACGACTCCTCCAATCCCACCCACACCCCCGAGTTCGCCTACGCGTTTGCCGTTCCCGCCTTGTTCTGGGCCTACCTGCGCCCCTCACTGCGGCTTTACGCGGCGACGGTCCTCGGCGCCTGCTGCTGCTGCGGCGTCCGGCCAGGGAAACTGGCGGTGCACGCTATACCCTTTCGTATTCAAAATGAGCTGAACAAACCTGGTTACTGGGGCGCTGACACCTTTGGGTAAACACCTTGAGCTCACGCTCAAGGATGCCGTGCTCGCGAGGCGTGTGGCATTGAGCGTGAGCTCAAGGGTACCGTAAAACCCAAAGTGAACGCTAATGAAACGCCCCGCCACCCGCCCCAAAAACGCAAAAATCGGGTGCCACGTTGTTCGAGGCTTTGTTTTATCGCCCCAACCCGATTGAAACTAACCGCATGTCCGCGCTAAACCCCACCGCCATTCCCCCGCTTGTCGAGCACCCCGACGGCCCCCGCGCCGGCCGCTACCGCCACTACAAGGGCAACCCTTACCTCGTGCTCGGGGTCGCGCGCCACTCTGAAACGACCGAGGAACTGGTGGTTTATCGTATGCTCTACGGCGACTTCAGCCTGTGGATACGGCCCCGCGCCATGTTCGTGGAAACCGTTATGATCAACGGCCAAACCTTGCCCCGCTTTGCCTACGTAGGCCCGGAATAACGCCCCTCGGAAAGATTCCGCCTCGACCCACTCCTCACTCGCTTAAACTCTCCTTCCTGCGCATGTCCGGACTCGCTCGCCACCCCTCTGCAACGCTGCTGCTGGTATTCGCCGCCACCCTGATCGGGATGGTCGGCTGTTCATCGAACAAGGCACAGGCCCAACCAAAGCCCCAGCGTGCCCCCGCCGTCGCTGCAACCGCCAAACCCGCTGCGGCACCCGCAACCGCCGCTGTTGCCCCTAAACCGGCAACGCCGCCCGCGACTGCCAAACCGGTGGTTGAATTCCCCGTCATGCTCGGGGTGGACGTACTGGAGTCCACCGGCTTTCGCGCCCTTGCTGGCAAACGCATCGGTCTGCTCACCCACCCCGCTGGCGTCAACCGCCGAGGCGAGAGCACCATCACGGTTTTACGCCGCGCGCCTAATACCAAATTCGTCTGCCTGTTCTCCCCCGAACACAGCCTGAGCGGCGAGGTGAAAGCCTCAGTTAACGTGGAGGATTCGATCGATCAGGCAACGAAGCTTCCGGTCTATTCGTTGCACGGTAAAAACCGAAAACCCACCCCTGCTCAGCTCAAAACCATCGATGCCCTCGTCATCGACCTTCAGGACATCGGAGTGCGTTCCTACACCTACAACGTGGTCATGCGCTACGCGATGGACGCGTGTTTCGAGGCGGGCGTCGAAGTGATCGTGCTCGACCGGCCCAATCCCCTTGGAGGCCTGAAGGTGGACGGCCCCAGCCTCGACCGCGAATGGTTCAGTGGCGTGGGTGCATTTCAAATGCCCTACGTTCACGGGTTGACGATGGGCGAACTCGCGCGCTGGGCCGCCAACGAACCCGGTGTTCTTGCTGTCGCGGAAAACATCCGCGCCAAGGGCAAACTCACGGTAATTCCCATGCGCGGCTGGAAACGCTCGATGATCTGGCCAGAGACCGGCCTGAAGTTTATCCCGACATCCCCGATGGTGCGCGATTTCCCCGCCGTCATGGGCTATGCGATGACCGGCCTTGGCTGCGAATACAGCGGCTTTAAACACGGGATCG
>CANIXX010000187.1 GCA_947471115.1 Opitutaceae bacterium
AGCGCGGTCGACAGAGTGCCGTCGATACCGTTGGCGCCGCGGTTGGCTAACACCCGTGGTCCATCCGTTCGCACGGGCGCAAAGTACTCCAAATCGCGCACCGGCATACTGCTGGCAACGCACAGCACCTGCTCACGGGTTAACGACTCCGCCAGCGTCCGCGTAAACGCCCCCTCGAAGCCGGAAACCTCGCTACAGCGCACCAGCACCGCTTGCGCTGCCGTCTCGGCCCGCGCCCACCGTTCAGCCCATTCGGCCGGAGCAACAGGCCAGTCGGCAGCCACCGAATCGAGTACCGTCGGCGGCAGGCGCATGGTCAGCGTGCGACCGTGAACCCCATCGCGGTTACCCGCTTTTTGAGTGATTTGCACAACTTGGGCATCAACAGCCCCCAGCCAAGTGCGCAGACTCTTGCTGGTCGGAATTTCGCCCAGTACAAAAAACACGTCAGGCTGAAGCGCCTGCACGGCCCGCGGATCGCGTAAGATGGCGTCATAAGCCGCCACCACCACGCCGGTCCCGCAGCCATGGCGCAGCCGCGCCGGTGACAACACATCCGCCAGCACCGGCCAGCCCCGCGCTGCGGCCCAGCGCACGATGTGGTCATGCGCCCAGTCATTACCCGCGATCACCACCACTCGCTGCGCTGGCGGCACGGGCAGAGCCAAAGAATTACCCCAAGTTGCCTGTGCCATCTCGAGGGACGGCAGCTCAAAAAAACGATCCCAATCCTGCGCCTCAACGAGGCCTTTGACGCTAGCGTCCTCGATCGGCGCCAACGGATCACGAAACGGGGCGTTCAAGTGTACGGGGCAGCCGGCCTGCGCGCGCTCAACCGCATGAACCAGAGTCTGGCGCAGGTAGCGCAACAGTCCGAGATTCGCCTCGGGGACGGCCAGCTCATGGTAAAACCCCACAAAACCACCGAACAGTTTTTGTTGGTCTATGGTTTGGCCGGAAGCGCAATCGCGCAGCTCAGGCGGACGATCCGCCGTGATCACGATCAGCGGAATGGCGCTCTCCTGCGCCTCGATGAGCGCCGGCAGGTAGTGCGCGCCAGCCGAGCCGCTGGTGCACACGAGCACCACGGGACGCAGCGAGTGTTTAGCCAGGCCAAGGGCAAAAAAAGCCGCTGAACGCTCGTCGAGAACCGGCACCGCCTCGATTGCCGGATGCCGCACGAGCGCCATCGTGAGAGGGGTCGAACGCGAACCCGGCGAGACCACTGCATGGGTGATGCCACCGCGCACCAGGGTTTCGACCAGCACGCTGCACCACAAAGTGTTGGTGTTACGAAAATCCAAAGGCGTCATGAAGCGGTCAAGGTACGCGGCTTCCCAGCGACCTCAATACGCGAATCGCGGGCCTGCCTGGACGTCACCAAAAGCACCTACATCAACGTCCACCTGACGGCCGGTGGGAGGCCACGATTTGCCTGTGATGCAAACGTGGTCTTGCTGTTGGCGAAACTTCACCGCTACAACTCGCCCATTCGCAAGGATCACGCCGTTTTGGGCGGGTGCGAAGGTTCTTTGGTTTGTATCATCAGCTCCGCCAGTCGGAGCGCTGCAATGGGTCAGTTTATCGTAGCTCGTTCAGGTAAAAAAACCGTGAAATAGACTATGGAAAAAGACCTAAATCATAATCAGGCCATTGAATTGCTAGTATTTGCGCCCGTAGCTCAGTTGGATAGAGCACCTGCCTTCTAAGCTGGTGGTCGTGGGTTCGAATCCCGCCGGGCGCACCAGCTTTCCAGTTCGGATTGTTGAACTGGGGCCCCGTGTTAACGCTTGGCCGCTAGGTAAAGAGCGACTCCGATGTAGTTCGGTGCTTTAGCCCACTTCGGGAGGATGGGCCCCCCACCGAAAAACCTGCGGGCTGAAGCACCGCACTACAACAGAGCGCAATTAGCCAATATCGCTGTGACTGCCACAAGGCCACGGCGCTCCTCCACAAAAAAAGCCGCGTCCCGAAAGACGCGGCTTTTGCAGGTACGACTTGACTGCGACTCAGGCACCGCCGGCGACGGCATCGCTCTTGGCGCGGAAAGCTTGGCGGAAGCTGGCCTTCAGATAGTCACGGTTCATGCGGGCGATGAAGTCGTGGCTGATCGTCTTCGGGCACGCAGCGCTGCACTCGTACTGGTTGGTACAGTTACCGAAACCGAGTTCGTCCATCTTCGCGACCATGTTAAGAACGCGGGAATCGCGCTCGGGTTGCCCCTGTGGCAGCAAGCCGAGTTGCGATACTTTCGCCGAAACGAAGAGCATGGCGGAAGCGTTTTTGCAGGCAGCGACGCAAGCGCCGCAACCGATGCATTGGGCCGCATCCATCGCCAAGTCGGCGTCTTCCTTCGGAATCGGAATGGCGTTGGCGTCGCATGGGGCGCCGGTGCGCACGCTGACGAAACCACCGGCCTGCTGAATCTTGTCAAAGGCGGAACGGTCGGTGATCAGGTCTTTAACGATCGGGAACGGCGAGGCGCGGTAAGGCTCGACGATGATCGTCTCGCCGTCGGCGAAGGAGCGCATGTAGGTCTGGCAGCTGGCGATGGCCTTGTTGGGGCCGTGGGGCTTGCCATTGATCACCAGCGAGCAGGTGCCGCAGATGCCTTCGCGGCAGTCATGGGCAAAGGCGATCGGGTCCTGCCCCTTGCGCTCGAGGTCGTCGTTGATGACGTCGAGCATCTCCAGGAAGGACATGTTGGGGTTGAGGTCCTTCGCCGGATAATCGACGAACTTGCCGGGCGCTCCGGGGCCGGCTTGGCGCCAGACGCGGATCGTGACGGAGATGTTTTTCTCGGAAACTTTGTGTGCAACCATGGGAATGGGTGTTGGGTGGGTTGGCGATCGGTGGGGCGCGGCTTACTTGTAAGAACGCACGCTCATCTTGGTGAACTCGTAGTTGAGCGGCTCAACGTTACGCAGCGGGGTCTTGCCTTCGCCTTGGAACTCCCAAGCGGCAACATGGGCAAACTTCTCGTCATCGCGTTTGCACTCGCCGTCCGGGTATTGGTATTCCTCGCGGAAATGACCGCCGCAGCTCTCTTCGCGGGTGAGCGCGTCGCGGCACATCAGTTCGCCTAACTCGATGAAGTCGGCCAGACGGCCGGCGCGTTCGAGAGCTTGGTTGAGGGTATCGCCGGAGCCGGGGACGTTGACGTTGGCCCAGAACTCGGCGCGCAACTTGGGGATTTCAACGAGGGCTTTTTCAAGGCCTTCCTTGGTACGAGCCATGCCGCAGTAATCCCACATGATCTTACCGAGCTTCTTGTGGTAATAGTTGACCGGCTCGGTGCCCTTGGCGTTGAGCAGGCGGTTGGTGAAGTCACGGATGTACTGCTCGGCCGCCTTGAACTCGGGCGCGTCGGCCGAGGGGCAGGAACCCGGTTTGATGCCCGCGAGGTAGTCCCCGATGGTGTAGGGAACGACGAAATAACCGTCGGCCAGACCCTGCATGAGCGCGGAGGCACCGAGACGGTTGGCTCCGTGGTCAGAGAAGTTGGCTTCGCCCAACACGAACAGGCCGGGGAGGTTGGACATAAGATTATAGTCCACCCACAGACCGCCCATCGTGTAGTGCACGGCGGGGTAGATGCGCATGGGCTGTTTGTAGGCGCTCTCGTTGGTGATCTCGTGGTAGATGTCGAACAAGTTACCGTAGCGCTCTTTCACTGCGGCCTCGCCCAACTCGAGGATCTTCTCAGCGGACGGGTTGCTGAGGTTGGCGCGACTGGCGGCCTGTTTGCCGAAACGCTGAATCGCGTCGGCAAAATCGAGGTAAACGCCCAAGCCGGTCGGGCCTACGCCGCGACCTTCGTCGCACATACGCTTGGCGGCGCGGGAAGATACGTCGCGGGGAGCCAAGTTACCAAAGCTTGGGTATAGGCGCTCGAGGTAATAATCGCGGTCCGCCTCGGCGATGTCTGCGGGGGCCTTTTTGCAGTCTTCGGCCTTCTTTGGCACCCAGATGCGCCCGTCATTGCGGAGGGACTCCGACATGAGAGTGAGCTTGGACTGGTATTCGCCAGAAACGGGAATGCAAGTCGGGTGAATCTGCGTGTAACAGGGGTTGGCGAAGCAGGCTCCGCGCTTATAGGCGCGCCAAGTTGCGGTCACGTTGGAACCGCGGGCGTAGGTGGAGAGGTTAAACACGTTACCGTAACCACCAGTGCCGAGGATGACGGCATCGGCTGCGTGGCGAGTGATCTCACCAGTGACCAAGTTGCGAACGATGATGCCCTTGGCCTGGCCGTCGACGACCACGAGGTCGAGCATCTCGGAGTTGACGTGAAGTTTTACCGCGCCTTGGCCGACCATCTTGGAGAGGGCGGAATAGGCACCGAGGAGAAGCTGCTGGCCGGTCTGGCCGCGGGCGTAAAACGTGCGGGAAACCTGAGCGCCGCCGAAGGAGCGGTTGGCCAAGAGGCCGCCGTATTCGCGGGCAAAGGGCACACCCTGAGCGACACACTGATCGATGATATTAACCGACACCTCGGCCAGACGATGAACGTTGGCCTCACGAGCGCGGTAATCGCCGCCCTTGATGGTGTCATAATACAGGCGGTGAACGCTGTCGCCGTCGTTCTGGTAGTTCTTGGCGGCGTTGACGCCACCTTGCGCGGCAATGGAGTGAGCACGACGGGGACTATCGTGGAAAACGAAGGTTTCCACCTGGTAGCCGAGTTCCGCGAGCGTGGCGGAGGCGGAGGAACCGGCGAGGCCGGCACCTACGACGATGATCTTGTACTTCCGCTTGTTGGCGGGATTGACGAGTTTGATCTCAGTCTTGTACTTGCGCCACTTATCGGCGAGTGCGCCGGAAGGGATCTTGGAATTGAGTTGGGCCATGGCGGGTAGAGTGAAATGCGTTAAAGGTTACTCGGCGGTACAGCTAGTGCAGGACGCGGAGGGAATGACCGTGGCTGCGTGACTACCCGCGTGCGGCTTGTTCAGCCCGAGCCAAATGGCTCCAGGGATCGCCAAGTTGCCGGCAAAATAGGCGATGCAGATCAAGGTGGTAAAGCGGCGCAGGCAGCAGCACCAACGGTGATTACGCAGGCCGAAAGTCTGGAACATCGACTCGAAACCGTGCAGCAAGTGGAACGACAGCAGGCCAGTGGCAAGGATGTAGAACCCCGAGATGATCGGGTTGCTGAAGCTGAGGAAAATCATGCTGTAAACGTCGTGCACGACGGTGCCCTTGTCGGCTAACGGGAAGCCGAACTCACGCACGTCCTCGGTGAGCGTGTATTCGGGCAGCTGGGTTTTGAAATTGGCGCTGTCGGCAAAGCCAAGCGTGAAGTGGGCGATGTGATAAACGATAAAGGCTAGCACCACGAGGCCGGTCAGGCGCATGTAGCGCGAGGCGACGGTGGCGCGGATATAGCCCTTGACCCCGTAGTCTTGAGCACCGCGGGCCTTCTTGTTTTCGAGCGTGAGTACGACCGCCGCCCAAATATGGACTGCTGCGGTAGCCAAGAGCCCCAGGCGCACAGCCCAAAGCACCGGCCCCAAGGACTGGAGGAAGTGAGCGTAGCCATTAATGCGATCAGGCGCTCCAAAAATCTGGAGATTGCCGACCAAATGGCCGAACACGAATCCGACTAGGATCAGGCCGGAAACGGCCATAAGGAGTTTTCGCCCGATGGACGAAGTGAAGAAGTTACCGATAAGGCTCATCGAGTAGTTGGGTCAGGTTCAGAGTGTCGAAATACACCAACCGACGGTTGGTTACCGACGAATGGTCGCGCCACCGTTGCCAGCCCCCCTAAAGATGTAAAGGGAAGGCTCCTCCCAGCTTAGGAGAGCCGACTTGTATTAGCCGCTCTACACTACCTCAGAAGCAGCGCCTAAGCCCTTAATCACTACCTACAATAATCGGCCTACTTGGCGAGAGGCTTCAGCAGAGCAAACTTACCGCTCGCCGCCGGAGCAATGAAGCGGCGCCTAAACGCAACCACCCGTGCACCTGGCCCGAGCGCACCGGCAACAGCAGCCTCGACCGACCTGGGCGCGATGTGATCGGAAACATAGTGAAAATCCCACCGATTCTCGGACGTCTGAACTAAACTATAGTGCCAACAGGAAAAATCCGCCGGCAACGCATCATCGATTTCCGTTGGCGACACCAGCGCCCCATCAGGCCGGAAATACAGTCCGCCCTCGCGCCCGAGCAGGCGATACCCAGTCTGCATACGTCGAACGATGTCGCCCGTATGGTACCGCAGGAGCGGCATCGCCTCGCGGTCTCGTGTGGTCACATAGATTTGGAACACGTCCGGCTGGTTGAGGTAGGGTACGATTTCAACGAAAACATTATCGTCGATCACGCGCGAATCATCCTTGAATGCCTCGCCGATGAAAATGTAGCCCGCCTCGGTGGACCCGTAGAGGTCAACCTGGTGCGCGGGAAACACCTCGGCGATGCGCTGGGCATGCTGGCGACTGGCCTTGCCGTAGGTGAGGATGACCACTTTCACGCTCGGCACGCACACGCCGCGTTTTTGAACTGCCCGAGCCAACAACGAAAGGTAGACCGGTTCGCCCTCGATCACCTCGGGCTGTACCGCTTGTAACTCGGTTACGATCCTATCCCACTCGCTCTCAGGAAATACAAACGGGTCGCTGGTAAGGTTAAGGTAAACAGTGCCGTCGAAATACCGATGCGGAAATGGTTGATCCTCGTAGGGGCAAATATTGCTGGAGCAGCCCACAGGGGCGAGAACGCACTTGCGGTAAGGCCGGTCAGCGTAGGGAGCCAACAGGGGGTGGGCGCGATACGCTCGGGCCGTCTGCGCATTCCACCACCCATCCTCCATGA
>CANIXX010000188.1 GCA_947471115.1 Opitutaceae bacterium
GCCATGGTATAAATATACGCACGACCCGGCTCCATGACACCGGAGTTCAATTCAAATTGAAGCGGATACCTTCGGATCGTTGCGTTCGGCGTGGTGATGCCCAACTGATAATAATAATAGGGGCTCGATGCCTGTGCGTCCGGACTAAAGCCAACTGAATTTGCGCCTGTTGGAGTTGCTGTGGCAGGCGGGGTAGTGGTAACTATATCGCGTTGAATACGGGCGTAAATAACGGCCCCTGCTCTATCACTATCGAACGAATGCTGGAAAGCGTAGGTCGCGCTGTTTAAGCTGACATTATAGGGGTTCCACAGGATCACCGCAGGGATGTGGCGGAGCAGCACTTGATATTCAGTGCCGACTTTAATGACTTCGCTGGAATAATAGATTTGGTAACCGACGACCACGGGAAACACCCCCATCTGCGTGGGCTGGGTAGGTGCCGTGCTGGGGGCAGTTGGGGCGATAGGTGCGATCGAAGCGGAGGTTCCCGCGCCGGTGACAAGGGACCCGAGCTGGGCGTAGGAGCGCAGGACCTGCCAGGTGGGGCCCAGGCCGTCGAAGTTTGCAACACCGGTTGCCAACATGTCGGTGCCGTAGGATGAGCCCAACATAGTGGAGGGGATTTGCCACAATGGACCTGTAGGGGCGGTGGCCTCGGTGGTGCCAGGGGCGAAGGCGCTCGTGAGGTCTTTTTTGAGGCCGCCATCGCGTACGTTGCTCAGCACGCTTTTACTATAAGTCGTAACGTCGTGAAAATGAGTTTGTCCAAAGGTATTGTTGGCTGAGCCAAGCGAAAACTGGACGCTGTTTAACGCGATGGCTTTAGTAATATTGTCGCGCCCTGCAGCGGTAGTTTGGTTATAGGCAGTCGAACCGATCAAGTCACCCGTGCTGGTGCCATCTGGGTTAAGCGTACCATCGGTCATGCTATCAATGCCGGTGCTTTGAGCGGTTTGGTAGCGGTAGCGAATTTGCGGGTCCGCGGGATTAGTGATATTTGCCCAGGCGTTGGGCAGGTTAAACTTAGCCTTTACCCCCTCGTCACCCACCCAATAGGCATAGCGGCCAATGGGAACCTGATCTGGCGTCGCTGGCAGGCCGGGTATCTGATTGGATGCAGCGGTGAGAGACACGGTGAGAGCCGCCACCATCTGGGCTTTTTGCGCGTTGGTCGGGCTGCTACCGCCGCCAACCGTGCCGGGTCCGACCAACTGGACCGCCGGATTACTGCTCGTTGGCACGAACGGGTTAACCGCAGACCATGGCCCTGGGGTGATCGCATCTGCAGCATTAATCCGCCCGTAATCGGGTGTGGTTAAGCGGGTCGTGTAGCTGGCAGCTTCATTGCCGCTGACCAACCAGGTGAGCAGTTGCGGCGTGTTGGTATAGGCGCCGGATTGAGCACTATTACCCCAGACCCCGGTGAGGAGGTTGTTGTTGTGGTAAACCGGACGACCGCCCAAGCCAGTGACTTCCGTAGCATCAGCTAGCCCAAACGTATCGGTGCTAGAGCGGGTCGCTAGTATAGATGGGGTCGGCGAGGACGTATTTACGTTGGTGGCGTCGAGGATATCCGCTCGAGCGGTGACCCGTTGATCGGGGCCGACGTGTTTTTGGAGTTGGCCCAGGGCGATATTGAGGCCTACCAAGGCGTTGGCGCGGGCTTGGTCGGCCTTTTGGTAATTGGCCGCTATCTGCGTTTCGACGCGGGTGAGCGCCGCCATGCTCACCATCAGCAACACGAGCATCGCCATCAGCACTATCGTGATCAAAAGGGCAAACCCACGATTGTCAGGTGGTTGCAGGGAATGCTTGGTTTTTCTGGCAGATGAATACATGGAGTCCGAGGGGGGCGATTTGAGAAAGGGACGATTTAGGGAGTAAAAAGCGTGACGGCAGTATCAGCTTAAGACGTTAGCGAAACGGCGGAAGCAGGAGTCCAGAGGCAGGCCTCCGTTTATATCGGTACACTCACTCAATTACTTGAATCCGCGGTGCGTTTTTACAGTGAGATAGCGATCCAGAATGGCTTACCAATTCCTGCAGATTAGGACTCCTTCAGTTGGGGTATTCATGAAAAAGGAGATTTTAGCTGGAATCCGGTCGCACCTGAATGAGTTGTCCGTACCTAAATATGGAGATTTTTTACCGAGACCGAGCCAAAGCGGGCAGTTCGATCACCCCATCGGTGAAATCCGAGGTTAAAACCTCGATGCTTGGCATGAGCCCAAAAAAAAACGCGAAGGGGCACGAAGTTAACAGCTTTGCGCTGTTTACGTTCATGCCCCTTCGCGTTTTTAGTGATTATAAAATCAGTAGCGGGTAGTGAGTATATATTAGTCCGTCCCCTTAAATCTCAGACTTACGTGTCATTCCGTGTTTTTCGTGGGCACTCAACAGTAGCGAGTATTCAGATTCGAAACTCAGTATCATCCTATTCTTCCGTGTATTCCGTGTGTTCCGTGGGCAACAAATCAGTAGCGAGTAGTCAGATTCGGATCCTATATCAGCGTACATTAGCGGTTAAGCGGATCGTTCCGTTTTTCGTGTCATTTCGTGTTTTTCGTGGGCAACCCTGCCTTCGCCCACTCCAACCCCACGTCCATCGCGCCACCGTTCCCTAAGTACGCCCGCAAGTGAACCTCCTTCACCTTCTCCGGACGCAACCGCCGCTCTCCAGGCACCGCCTTGCTCCAGAAATACGGATGGAAATCCGCCAGCCCCAACCACACCTCAGCCGACGTTTCGCCATAAACATTCCCTAAGTTTTCCCAAATGGTAAACCGCTGCCCATCCGTATCGACCAAATCAACCCGTAAAAAAGCGTCATTCGACATCGGCCGGTCTAACTTAACGCGCAAAAACTGCGCCGCCTTTGGCACACCCGCCACAGCCGCCACCGCATACGTCGGCGCCAACGGATCGCTGTTCGCCACAGCCACCGAAAACCGCCAACGCTGAGCTCCTAGCTCACTCACCTCCAACCCATTAAAAACCCGCCAGGGCCCCTGAGCGATGCCCTGCACATTGACCGCTGGCACCTGTAAACGCCCGCCCCCTTCCAGTCGCCGTAAAGCCACCGGCTCCCGCACGAAATCCCCCTCCGCAGGCACCCGCTCCACCCCAAAATAAACCTGCGAGCTCCGCCCTGTTTCCTCTAAAAAACGCAGCGTCTGCCACTCGCGAAAATACCCCGTGCCGACTTTCGGTTGATACCTCACCGTCACCGCCACGCTCCCACCCGCCGGTATCGTGATCAGCGCCCCCAGCTCCGAGCTCTTAGGGCTTTGTTCCAAGCTCCCAGCTCCAAGCTTCCATCTCTGGGCTGCGTCCACCCATCGCCCCGTCACCACTCGCTCACTAAAATTATATACACGCAACTCACCCGTGAGCGACTGGCTATCGCGAACACGGTAACACCCGGCCACCTTATGGCTCAACGTTCCCGCTGCCGGCAGCCACTGCACCACCACTGGATTGGCCCGCTCACCCGCAGCCTCAGATAACTTCCGCTTCGGCCAGGGATTATCCTTGGTAAACTTCGCATACTCCTCCCATGCCGGAAACGGGTAAACGTTATCGGCCACCACCATCGCATGCGGATCGCCCTTATGCACCAATATGAACGGCATAAACACCGCCACATCCGGGGCCTCCAACGCCTGCCGAGCCGTCGCCACGGTAAACTGGGCCTGATAAGCCCGCCGCTGCTCATTAAAAAAGTCCCCCGGCGCGTTCGCATTCACCCCGCACTCCGTGATCCAGAGCGGGAGCGTTCGCGAACCAGCGAAGAGCGATGAGCTTGGAACTGTGAGCTTGGAGCTGTTGGCTTGGAGCTTGGAACCCGCGAAGAAGCCCCGTTCGGCCGGCCGTCTTGCCGGCAACGCAGAGAGCTTTGAGCTCTTAGTTCCTAGCTCATAGCTCCCAGCTCCTAGCTCGCGCAAAGCGCTTCGATGCGCTTCGATCACCGACGTCAGATCGGCGGGATAACCATAAAAGTGAAAATTATAAGCATCCGTATAATTCAAAAGCCCATTAGCGACCGCCCGCTCCCACCACGGCCCGGGGTGTAAAGCCAACGCCCCCATCAGCACAATTGGGGCATGAGCGGAGAGCCGTGAGCTTTTAACATCTAGCTCCAAACTCTTAGCTTTGGCGGCCCCCGCGTGAAGACCGAGGTACATGGCCTTATTATATGCAGCCAGCCTATCTGGGAGGTCTTTACAATAACCCACATCGGGCTCGCCGGTCATTTCCCAGGCCGAGACCAACCCCGCAAAAGCAAAACCCTGCTTAAACCCACTGGCATAAACGGCACTTAAATCTTCCGGCAACTGATTGGCTTTGTTACCGGGTACAACGGTATCCGGGGTACCAGAAAACCCAACGATATCAAATCCCCCGTTTTTTATCTGCGAATACCGCTCCAGCATCGCAGGGGAAATTTCCCCATTTGGCCCCCAGGAGCCCCGTTCGCGCAGAATCTTTACACTGGATCCATTAATCAACCCCAACCACTCCGGCACGGCCTCCTTAGGTACGGCCCAAGAAACCCCGGCATCCACACCCCAATTACCCAAAAATTCACTCCCACGCAAAAACCCACAAGATAACATCAGTCCGGCAAAGAAACCCACCCCTTGAAAAAGACGCATATAAAATTAAAATTTACTGATACAGCAATGCCTCAAGTTTTGCCACAAAACACACAAAATGAAACAATAGCTAGCACTCCAACCCTATTGATTATTTAGCCGCAAAAAAGCGCATAAGGCGAAAAACATACAATTAATTCCTAGTATGCGGATTGGATTATTCCTATGAATCCAATTCTTCCGTGTATTCCGTGTGTTCCGTGGGCAACAAATCAGTAGCGAGTAGTCAGATTCGGATCCTATATTAGAGCCCATTAGCGTTCATTAGTGATTAACACCGGATCGATCCGTTTTTCGTGTCATTTCGTGATGGTATGCGTTCAATCCGAAAGGAACCAACTTGTTAAGCAAAGCGACGCATGGCAGTAAGGAAACCAACTCGTGGGTGAACTCGTGTGAAACCCGCAAGTGGCAACTGAAGACGCCCGAGAAAAACACTGGAGTAACTCTCCGATTTTGTGTGTTTCGTGGGCAACTCCGCCGTTGCCAGTAAGCTCAATTTTATTTATAAATAAGAGGATAACGCTCCGGGGCAACAAGTGAATCGAGCTCAATATCGATATCAAGCATAGGCCACCGTAAATGCCGACCATGTAGAAACTGCACGTTCTGAATTTCGCTTAACTTGGCGTCGGAAAACCAGGGGTACTCCGAAAATGCAAGCATGTACTCACTACCATTCACGAGAACCCAAATCCCATGCGTTGAAATATGCGAAACCTCAGCCAAAATGCTTTTCCCACGATTCTTTAATTTGGTGCTCATTTTCACGAATTTTATTTTCAGCAATTTTTAACTCAGCAGACCTCAAACCCTTATTTATAGCTAATTCAATTTTTGGCGCAAGCCAGAATTTGGCTTCACCGCTTGGAGTGTAAACATGCACATGCATGCGAGGCTCTTCTCTCGAAAAAAAGAAAAACCTATATTTACGATATTGAAATACAGTTGGGCTCACAAATTATTTTTTAAGGATTTAATGGGCAGCCCGGACTTTCCGTGTATTCCGTGTGTTCCGTGGGCATTAATACCGGGATTTGATTGGCCACAAAAAACACAATATGGCACAATAGCCAGCAACTCCACTACTCTGATTATTTAGCCGCAAAAAGGCGCAGAAGTCGCAAAACATACAATCAGTTCCTAGTATGCGGATTAGATTATTCCCAGGACTCAAATTCTTCCGTGTGTTCCGTGTATTTCGTGGGCAAAACTGCTGGTTGCCGACTTAGAGGCAAACCTATCAAACTCCCACCCCCCACCGTATGCCATATTAGCCCAGCCGCTGATCAACCACTCCAACCCGCTCAGTTGCCATCACCTGATAAATATTCGATAAAAGCGAAATTGCCGCCCGCTTTGAGGTATACCTTCGCTTAAAACACCGCCGTGCCCGCCTGCGCATCCGGGCGACCTGTGCCGGCGGCAAATTCATCCAATCCATCATCTGCTGCTCAAAACCCACTTCGGTATCGTCACCGGCAGTACCGGCCTCATCGGCTACAATATCAGCCCATATATTAACCGACTTCGAAATTAAAACCGGTACTCCAACCGAGAGTGATTCGGCCACCGCAATGCCAAAGTTCTCTTGGTGTGAAGGAAGCACAAACGCCTCTGCGCATTGCAAAGCCCCCCACTTGTCATCCCCCAATAACATACCCGTCCAAACAATGCTATCTGTCACACCCAGTTTTTCCGCAAGCGCCTTCAGTTCGGCTGCATAATCCCCGTCGGCGGGACCCGCCATGACGAGTCGCATCATCTGCTTGGACCAATACCCCGAAGCTTGTAGCCGAGCGATCGTCTTAATAATTATATCGGGGCCTTTTTTGGGATTAACACGACCCAAAAACACAAAACGCCGGTACATCTTTAGCTGTGGCCATTTATCCAAAAATCGGGCAGCGTAATCGCCTTTTAAATCCGGGACACCCGGAGTTCCATAGCTCACCACAATCTCATTACAGTCATACAGCCAAAACGATTGCCGGGCCAACTTACGCTCCTCTTCACAAGTAAATAAAACTCCACGCGCATCGCGAAGAACAGGGAAAACAGCCCAAGGCCAAAATAACCATTTTTTAAGATGCTTAACCGGGTACCGATACTTAAACCACGGATCCAACATTCCATGGGTATAAACATAAAAAGGTGTATCC
>CANIXX010000189.1 GCA_947471115.1 Opitutaceae bacterium
CAAGTCCAGCTGAGCGGCGTCAATGATTACACCGGTGGCACCTTCCTCGAAAACGGCATGCTTATAATCAGTGCCGACAGCGGCTTGGGCGCGGTCAATGGCACGGTCACCGCCGTCAGCGGCATCAACTCCATCAGAGCGACTTCGAGCTTCACCTTAAACGCTAGCCGCAACTTCGTCATTAATTCGGGCGCTCTCCTCGCGATCGGTGATTCGGGCCAGTCCACCACGCTTGCCGGGCAGGTCAGCGGTGGCGGGCAGTTGGACATCGGTTTTGTTTCCAATGGCCACCGCCTGATCCTCACCAACAACAACAGCGGCTTCACCGGCCAATATGGCGTGAGCGGAATACTGCAGGCCGACGAGGGCGTGGGGCTCTCCTCAAACGCCAATCTCACGCTCAAAGGGCGCGTTAATTTCGCCGGTGGCTTACTCGAAACGAGCGGCACGTTTAATCGTTCCCTTGGCGGCGGGGCAGGCCAAGTACAGTGGGCAAATGACTCGCAATTCGGAGGAGGCGGATTTTCCGCGAAAGGCGGCGCTCTCACGGTCAACATCGGCGGCAACGCCACGCCCGATACCCTCACCGTGGGCAGTGACTACTTCCTGCGGAGCACAACTCAGGAGCTCGGTTTTGGCAGCAGCGCCTCCACTCATGCCGTGACGTTGCAGAACGGCATAGCCATCAACGGTATTGTGCTCAGCGTTAGGGTCACTGCCAACAGTGCCCTCTTCAGCGGCGTACTCTCGGGCGATGCCAGCTCCGGCCTCAAAAAGCTTGGTGCGGGCACACTCAGTCTTAATGCCGCTAATACGTTTTCAGGCACCACTAACGTGAGTGCTGGCATTCTCACTTTGACCAACGCGCTCGCGCTCCAAAACAGTGCGATCGACGCGACCAACAGTGTCACGGGTTCTAGCACGGCGGGCCTGGTGCTTTCCGGCGTCACCGCACCGACCATCGGCGGCTTAACCGGCACCAAGGCGCTATCCACTTTGTTTAATACTACGACCGGGGGCTACGGTTCGGTCACGAGTTTGACCCTGAATCCCGGCACCAGCTCGACGTTGAGTTATTCGGGTGTGATTGCCAATGGTGCCGCAGGCATGAGCCTCACCAAAACCGGTTTAGGCAGCCAAACCCTAACGGGTACCAACACTTACACCGGCGGCACCAACCTGTCGGCCGGTACGCTTAACTTCGGCACCGGTGGCCTGGGCACGACGGGGGCGGTCACGTTTACCGGGAGTTCGACGTTGCAGTACGGTTCGTCCACCACGACCGACCTGTCATCGCGCCTCGTTATCAACAACGGCGTCACGGGTACCGTCGATACCAATGGCAATGACGTCACTTTTGCCACCGGCATTGGGGCGTCCGGCAGCGGTGCGCTCACCAAAGCCGGCACCGGCACGCTGAGTCTCAATGCTGCAAATACCTACACCGGGCTCACCACCGTGAACGCGGGTACGCTCGCAGTTGGCAGCGGCGGTAGTTTGGCGAGCGGCAACGCGCTCACCCTCGGCGCGAGCGGTACGGTGGATTTTGCCAATGCGGGCCAAACCCTCAGCACACTGACCAACGGCGGTACGCTTAACTTGGGCGCTTCCACAGTGCTCACGGTGAACGACGGCACCAGCTCCGGAGTGATCTCAGGTACCGGCGGCAGCCTGACCAAGTCCAGCGCGGGCACACTGACCCTCAGCGGCGCCAACAGTTTTACCGGCGCGACCTCGGTTTCGGCGGGTGTTTTAAACATCCAAAACTCCACCGCGCTCGGCACCACCGCTGCCGGCACCACAGTGGCTTCCGGTGCCGCCTTGCAGTTGCAAGGCGACATCAATGTGGGTGCCGAGGCCCTCACCCTCAGCGGCACCGGCTTGAGCAACGACGGCGCGCTGCGTAATATATCGGGCACCAATACCTATGGCGGTTTGGTCACCCTCGGCGGGTCAACGCTGATAAATTCCGACGCCGGGACGCTTACCTTGAGCAACACCGGCACGATTACCGGCGCTGGGTTTAACCTCACGTTGGGAGGTGCCGGTGATATTACCGTAATGGGTAGTATTGGTAGCGACATCGGTAACTTAATTATAAACGGAACCGGCACCGTTTTGTTGGCCGGTGGCAACACGTTTACCGGCACCACCACGTTTAACACCGGCACTTTGGTGGTTGGCAGCGCCGCCGGGGGGAACTGGGCGGGAAATGTCACGGTTGCAGGCAGCGGTACGCTCAAAGGTCGCGGAGACATCAGCGGGGCCGTGGTTGTCGACGTAACCGGAACCTACAGCCCGGGTAACTCGCCCGCGATCCAGAACATCGGTTCACTCACCGTGAACTCCGGCGGCTTCGTCACGATCGAGCTCGACGGCGCCACCGCCGGCAACGGGGCCGGTTTCCACGATAAAATCGTTTCAGCCGGTGCAGTTACGCTCAATGGCGGCACGTTAATCGGATCGACGATTTTTAGTGGGTCAAGCGGCTACCTGCCGACTATCGGCGCCGTTCATGCAGTGATCACCGGCAGCACAGTTACGGGCTCGTTTGCGGCGTATGATTTCGCCTCTGCAAACTTGCCCGAGGGCATCACTTTTCTAACCGAATACACCGCCACTGCGGTCAACCTTTACGCCGTCCCCACGGATTACGCCTCGGCCGTGGCCGGCCTCAACGCCAACCAGATTCAAATCGGTGCCGCCCTCCAATCCCTGCGGAATTCTGGCCTCCCGTTCGAGCTTGATCAGCGCACCACCCTCGACGCACGCGGGATTTTGTTTAACGGCCTCAAAGCCAAAGACGCCGCCGGTCTGCGCACCGCCTACGACCAGCTCACACCGGAAAAACTCACTGCCTTGGCTGCCGCGACCTTCCAGTCCGCTTCGATTCTCAACTCCAACCTCCAACAACGCAGCGCGGAACTGCGCCGTTTCGGTCCCGCCTCGGTCAGTCTCAACGGTGTGGCCACACCCGCCGCCACCGAAGATTATAGCGTGGAAACGGTGATTGAAGACGGCGTGCACTATCAAATCGCCACGGCAAAACCCCAAAAACGCGTGGGTTACTTTGCCAGTGCCACGGGGGCGTTTGCCGCAGTCGATGGTTCGGCTGAGCGGTTAGGCTCCTTCACGCAGACCGGTGCGGCCAGCGCCGGGGTGGATTACGCGGTGAATGAGTACCAGTCCGTGGGGCTGGTGGTGAGTCAGGCGTATGCCGACACCGATTTTTCGTCCAACAGTGGCAGCGCCCGCACCGCGACCAGCCGGTTGGGTGTTTTTTACGATTACCACAACAACGGTTTTTTTGTTACGACCTCAGTGTCGGCGGGCTTTTCGAATTATGATAGTAAACGTGAAATCGCTTTCTTAAATCAAACCGCCAGCGGTGAAACCCAAGGCCTAAGTTACGGCGGCCTGTTGGCCACCGGTTATGATTTTAAGGTGGGCGACTATATTATGGGGGCCACCGCCTCGTTGGCGTATGATCATGCGCAAATCGACGGCTTTGATGAGACCGGTTCTATTGCAGATTTGCAGGTGGCGCGGCAGAACGCGGATTCGCTCGTGACCACGCTCGGATTCCATGTGAGTCGGCCCTTCATGTGGAAGCGCATCGGCTGGGTTCCGGATGTGAGCCTGGGGGTGAGCCGCCAGCATTATAATCCCGAGGCTATCCGTGCTCGGTTCGCCATTGGTGGGGGAAATTTTAAGGTCCAGCCGCAAGCGGGAGGCGGTGAGTCATTCAATCCTGGGGCGAGTCTTTCGGCGCTGTTGCCCAACGGCTGGTCGGTGCGTTTGGGCTACGACGCGATTCTCAATCCGCAGTACGCCGAGCACCGGATTAACCTGAGTGTGAACGCTGGGTTTTGATATTTGGTTGCTGGTTTGGGGCCTGAGCTGGGGACAAGTATTTATTCTAAATCGGGCAGTTGAATTTAACCACGGATTGCACAGATTGCACGTAAAGAACAACTTGCATACTATTATATGCTAAAATTAACTCGCCCTTGTGGCGTGCAGTGTGATTTTTAATTAGTTGGTAATCAGTGTATTCCGTTTAATCTGTGGTTCTGGTGCTTTTTCTCGGTTTATGCGTATGAATGAAAATTGGTTTCAGAAGGGGGGCCTGAGTCGGACAAGGCAACGAACCGGTTTAACCCCAATGCCTGTAAGGCTTGTTAACAACGAAAACCCATACGAGGGCGGGAATTCACCAAACAGGTTAACCGCAAAAGGCGCAAAATTACGCAAAATCGCCCCGCGCTAATTCCAGTGCTCGGTTTTTGTGAATTTTTGCGTTTTTTGTGGTTGAAAATGCCGAATTCGAAAGGTTCGACCTCAACTGCCGGGACCGTCACGAAACCCAGGCTCAGCATGAAACGAAGGAGGTCATTCCCTGATTCCACGTAACTCATTCGCTGTTAGTTGTTTTTAATGATACCTTACAGGCATTGAGTTTAACCCCTGATGAGGCACCAGCGGCGAAACGCTTGCCGTCGCGCCTTGCCCCCGCACAGTTCGCCCCATGCCTATTCAAGCGTGGTTTCCTACTTTTATTTACTGTGAGCCGATTCAGCCCAAGGGCATCGAGCGCCTCAACGACGACCTTGCGGGCGAATGCCACCAATTGCGCGACTTTGACGACGAGGGCCGCGCCTGGTCCCTGCGCAACTACCCCGGTGGCTACACCAGCTACGCCTCAATGAACCGCCTCCACGAGTTCTCCAGCAGCTTCGGCTCCTTGGAGAAAAAACTCACCAAACACGTGCGCGCCTTCGCCAAGCACCTCGAAATGGACCTGCGCGGGCGCGAAATCCGCATGAGCGATTGCTGGGTAAACATCATGCCTCCCACCGCCGCCCACTCGCTCCACTTGCATCCGAATTCGTTTATTAGCGGCACCTATTATGTGCGCACACCGGCGGGCTGCTCGGGCCTGAAATTTGAGGACCCGCGCCTGAGCAAGTTCATGGCGGCCCCACCTAAGTTGTCCAACGCGCGCAGCGAAAACCGCGCCTACACCACCTATGCGGCCGAGGCGGGCAACGTCGTGTTGTTCGAAAGCTGGTTGCGCCACGAAGTCGCGGCAAACCGCGTGGACGAGGAGCGCATCAGCATCAGCTTTAATTACACGTGGGCCTAAGCACACCGTTACGCGTATGTTGAGTTTTCGTAGCTGCTTTTGGGCTGGTGTGTTTTTCCTGCTGATTTCGCTTCCCGTCCGCGCTGATTTGCCGCCGCCGACGCTGACACCGACGACGACTCCGAAGGTGCCGGACGACTGGTTCACACGCACACCTACACCGGAGCGGCTTCTGCAGATTCGCTCCCAAGCCATAAGCGGGAGCTGGCAAGCGGTGGCTGGACGCTTGTATCAGGGTTCGCTCAAAGCCTACGAATTGCGGCAGGAGGGGGCCGCCGAGTCCTGGTATTTGGTTGCCCGGTGGTGCGACCTGTTGGGGCAATCCCAGCGCGACCTTGGCGTGCAGTGGCTGGAAACGTTGTCGAAGGCTGGCGGCATCCATGCCGGCATCGACCAGCGCGCAATTCTGGCATGGCCGGACGAGCCGGTGGCGCGTTTACTCACCGACGAGACCCAGATTTGGTTGCTTCAAGATCAGGCTTTTTCAGCAGCGTTTTTTGATCTGCTCGCGGCCACGGATTGCCTGCCGCACGTGCTGTCAATTTTGCAGTCGTTGCGCGAAGCCGACGGCCGCCGTTTCACGATTTACCGGCAACTGGCGCTGGCCGTGGCGCTGGTTTACGACGCACCGCCACCGCCCTATTGGCCTCATCATCAGGTCTCTGCGGCGGCCTTACCTCGGCGGTTACCCGCGCCGGTGGAGGCATTTAAGTTTTTTGCCAATTTGGATCAGGCCGGCGCTGGATTGCATAAGCTCGCGACCATCTCGGCGGCCGAACTCAAGTTTATGGTCGATCTCGCCGCGCCGTTTCCCGAACTCGTCTGGGCGCAGAAATCGGTGAAGTTCTCGTTAACCGATTTAGTGAAGAGCTATGAATCGGTTCGCTATCGGACGGACCGGATCGATACGCAGCAGTACAACTGGCCAGGGACGAGTTACGCGCTCGATGAGATTCGCAATGAAGGCGGTATCTGCACTGATCAGGCTTATTTTGCGACGCAGACCGGCAAGGCGCGGGGCGTGCCCACGTTGTTATTTTCGGGGGCGGGCGTTGATGGACGGCACGCGTGGTTTGGTTATCTGGGGGTGGGGCAGAAATGGATTCTCGATGGTGGCCGTTACGCCGAGCAGCGCTACGTCACGGGATCAGCCTGCGATCCGCAGTCTTGGGGGACGCTCTCGGATCATGAGTTGAGTTTCCTTAGCGAGGGGTTTCGGCGCCTGCCGCCCTACCGGCAATCACGCCAACATCAGGTCTTTGCCGAACTCTATTTACGGTTTGGGCAAAAACCCGCCGCAGCCGCAGCCGCTCGCAAGGCCGTGCAATTTGAGCGGCGCAACTTTGATGCTTGGCTGGTGTTACTTGCAGCCAACGACCAGGCGCTCCCTGCAGTGCGCGAACCCTTGCTGCGCGAGGCCGCGCAAGTTTTCCTGCGATACCCTGACTTGAATGCCTGTTTCGTGCGTGAATTGGTGGTGAGTTTACGTGCTCGCGGCGAGACCAGCATGGCTGCTTTTGAGGAGCGTACGTTGGTACGCCTCGGTGCGCGGGGCGGGCGCAGCGACATGGGTGTTGATCAAGCGGTCGCTCAGTTGGCATCGGCCAAACCGGATGCGCGTTTGAGCACGTACAAGCAAATGCTGCAAAAATACGGGCGCGGCGCAGGGATA
>CANIXX010000190.1 GCA_947471115.1 Opitutaceae bacterium
ACCCTAGCCATGCTCAAACCTGAATGCGCGGCGGGCTGGAAGCGCCGTGCTGATTATCAAGCAGGCGCAGCAACGTATTGGCATGACCAGATCGGACTCGTCCTGAATTTGCGTAGCTGCGAACTCGGCGGTGGTCGCTTCAGCCTGCAAACTCGCTGGACCGGCCCTTCGGGACTGTCGCTTTACGATCACACCTACTTTTGCGGCGCTTCGTCCTTTGACTGGCAAGCCGCCGCCGACTCCGTCGCTGAAGCTATGCCCGACCCAGCCGATCTCATCGTCCCGCCTGCCGATTCCTCTGACGCGCCGCGTTTCTCCGTCGCCTAAGCGTCCAGTCCATCAACCCGTATCATCACTTTCCTTACACCCGCGACCCCCTACCCCATGCCTGCGATCCAAGAAATACCAGAAGCCGTTTTCCAAGAAACGATCACCCGCGCCGTACAAGAGGTCTTCAAGACCATGCTGAACCAAAACGTGACCCATGTGCCCATGAATGCCGAAGAGACCAAGGCCTGCCTGGGTCTCGACACGCCTCACGTGGTCAGCACGGTCGGTTTCATCGGCTCGATCAACGGATTGATTTACCTCTATATGCAGGACGCGTTCGCCGCCCAGTGTGCCGGTAACATGCTCGGCATGGATGCAGCGGAGATCAAGGAGGCCGGTGACGAAACGGTCAACGACGCCATCGGTGAAATCACCAACATGACCGTGGGTACGTTTAAAAACCAACTCTCCGACAAGGGCTTCCCCTGCAAGCTGACGATCCCTTCGATTTTGCGTGGGAGTAACTTCCAGATCGAATCGATCACTGCGGCGACGCGCCGAACCTACAAGTTTGCGATCGGCCCCAACTCGCTCATTGCCGACCTGCTCATGCAACCCCCTTCCGAATAACCCCCCCTTAATTCCGATCCCCATGCGTTATAAAATTCTCTCTGTCGACGATTCCAAAACCGTCCGCATCATCATCAAAAAGGCGTTCAAGCTTTACGACTGCGACATCCTTGAAGGCGCCAACGGCGTCGAAGGCCTTGCACTCGCGACCAAAGAAACCCCCGACATCATCCTGCTCGACGTCACCATGCCGGTGATGGACGGCGTGGAAATGCTGACCAAGTTAAAGGCCGATCCCGTCCTCAAATCGATCCCCGTGATCATGCTCACGGCCGAGGGCGGCAAGGAGCACGTGCTCAAGATCGCCAAGATTGGCGTGCGCGACTACATTGTGAAGCCCTTCAAGGAGGAGCTGCTGGTGCAAAAAGTCGGCCGCATCATCGACCTCAAACCGATCACCGACGCACCCGCCAAGGCCAAGTCCATCTTCGATCCCGCCACCTTACTGGTCGTCGAGGACAAGCCAGCGATTTTTGCCCAGATCCAAGAAGGCCTCAAACACACTCCCTGGCAGGTGCATGGGGTGGCCAGCACCGGTGAAGCCATCGATTTCTGCGGCCGCACCGCTGTGGATCTGGTCATGATCTCGTTGTCCCTTCCCGATGAGTCCGCCTTCACGCTGTTCCGCGTATTGCGCACCAATCTTAAGACCAAATACACCCCCATTTTTGGTTTAGTGGTCAAAACCGATGTCGCCGCGCAACAAATGGCGCAGCAGGTCGGATTCACCGGTATCGCCACCAAACCCATCGATATCTCTGAGCTGGAGTCGAAGGTTGCCAAGGCGATGAACCTCGATACTTCGCTGCGTTACTTTAAAAACGAAAGCGATCTGCTCATCATGAGCCTCCCCGAAGTCGTCACACCCACGGTGATCAACGAAGTCACTGGCTACATTAAGGGCAAAGTCGCCGAGGCGGTGGACAGCGGTATTAACAAAGCCGTATTCGACCTCCATGAGGTCAAGCGCCTCGACATGAATATCATCAAGATGCTCCTGACGGCCATGCAAACCTGCCGCGAAGTAGCGCTGCAGTACAGCCTGGTCGGCAACTCCACCTTGCTGGCCGATTGCAAAGGCTACGAGGACACCCGCAACTGGCAGTTCCACGATAGTATCGCGGACGCACGCCAAGGCCTTCAGAAGCTGGCCGGAGCCCCGGCTTAAACCCGCTCCAGAGCGGGCTCAGCCCGAAGTGCCCCGTCAAAAAACGCGCCTCTACCCGAGGCGCGTTTTTTTTGTGCAGCCCCTCGAGTCGATGAGCAGGGGGGCTCATTTGCCCGGCACCCTTGAGCGATCCCGCCCCTTGGCGCCTTGGCGTTAACCCTCGCGTTTGCCGCCTTCCGGTCCTTCAGCAAACACTCGCCCCCCTTGAGCTCACGCTCGTGGCTCGCCCACTAAAACGCAAAAAGCCTGCTCGCAGGCGCTGGAGCGGGGTTGGCTTTGGCCGCCCTACCCCCTCGCCTACAAGCAGGCTTCACCCACAGGCATCGCGCGCTGGAGACACGCGGCCGGTTAAAATCGCTCTAATCACGGAAACTCAGGTGATCGTCTCCCGAATGGCCACCGCCGTGCGCGTGGCTGTCAGCATGCGCCACGGCTTGCTTCGCTGATTTAGCCGACAAAGCACCTGCATCATGCGACTCATGCTTCGACTCGTGCTTGGCCGGCGCGTGATGCGCGGCGTGGTGCGTGAGGTGAGCGGTCGCATGCGCAGAACCGTGGATCACACTGGCGCCGTCCTTCACCCCGACCATTGCGGCCAACAGGGCGGCGGCGTTACGCAGCTCTTCGGACTGGGCGTTGAGCTCCTCGGCCGCTGAGGCGGTCTCCTCCGCAGTGGCCGCGTTCGACTGCGTTACTTTGTCCATTTGCCCTACCGCCATGTTGACTTGGGTAATGCCCTCGCTCTGTTCGTTGGACGCCGTGGCCACCTCAGTCACCAGGCGGTCGACCTCGCGGCTCTTTTCCAATATCTGCTGCAAGCCGGCGGAGACTTTTACCGAAAGCGCCACGCCCTGAGTGCTGCGGGTGCAGGCGTCGGCGATCTTGTCGGCGGTTTCCTTGGCGGCGAGGGCCGAGCGCTGGGCGAGCGAGCGCACTTCGTCGGCCACCACGGCGAACCCCGCACCGGCCTCACCGGCTCGGGCCGCTTCGACCGCAGCGTTGAGCGCCAGGATGTTGGTCTGGAAGGCAATTTCGTCGATCGTCTTAATGATTTTTGAAATGTCGCTGGACGACTGCTGAATCGCGTTCATCGCGGCCTGCATGCGCTCCATTTCGGCGGCACCGGCTTCAGCGGCGCTACGGGCTTGTCCGGCGGAAGTTTTGCCGGATTGGGCGTTATCGGCGTTGCGTTTGGTCATACTGGCCAACTGCTCCATCGAGGAACTGATTTCCTCAAGCGATGCAGCTTGGGTGCTTGAACCTTCGGCCAGCGATTGGCTCGACGAGGCAACTTGGCCCGCGGCGGCGGCAATTTGGGCCGAGCCCCGCGTCAGCGAAGCGGCAGTCTGATTGAGGCCACGATTGACGCCTCGAATAACTCGCCAGGCAAAGACAACGGAGAGCACGAAAATCGCTCCGGAGACAATGGCCGTCAGCAAATTGAAACGCTCGGCTTCGGCGACAATGTTCTGGGGTTCCTCCTCGGCTAGCAGGCGGGAGCGGTTTTTAACCACCAGCAGGTTTTCGTTGATGATCGCAGTTTGAGGCAGCACCTCGGTGTCCATGACCTTGACCGCATTTTCCTGCATGAAGGACTTGGCCTCATCGAAAACTTGATTAGCCGATTTCTCAAAACGAGGCAGCATATCGACGATTTTAGCCAAAGCAGCGCCGATTTCCGCATCGGTAACCGTCTCCTGGAGGCTTTTGATCGTCGCCTTGGTCGACAGCAGCTGTTCGGCGAAGGCTTTTTTATCTTTTTCGATGACCTCCATATTGGAGCGCGAGGCAGCGGAAACCGCCAGCAATGCCTGTGTCGTCAGCGAGCGATTGAGCCCGTCGGCTTTTTCGATCACCGCTAGGCTCACTTCGCTGGCTTTGTGCCCGATACGAATAAACTCCCGACCCTGGTAAAGGCTGAAGCCTGCCATGCCGACCAAGCCGAGCAAAACGAAGCTCACAACCGAGAGGACTTTAACATTGATGGTGAAACGCTTCATGGGAGCGGGCGTCAGAGGGCTTCAGGGGCTGGGTGGCGGTGGCCTGCGTTGGTTTACTTGGCCGCCATCACGGCCTTGGCGGCATCGATGAACTTGCGCTGGGTGGCGGTGGGTTCGCCCTTGGTGACGAGCATCATCGACATTTTAATGGTGTAGTCGGTGGCAATGATTTTTACGCTGTCGTTGGCATTATTCGAACCGAGGTAGCCGATGGATCCCGGTACTTGAGCGACCACATTGGGTACATCCTTGGGCCCCTTCATGGCTTTGGCAGTGTCGGGAATTTTCGCCCCCTGAAGGATGTCTTTTTCGATCGCCATGTGAGGCCCGGCGGTGGCGCTGACGCGCACCAGAACGACCGGCAGATCGCCGCCGCCGACGTCTTTCCAATTAGTGATTTTACCAGTCAACAGGTCCTTCACCTGCCCCTGGGTGAGCTTGGCGACGGAATTGGCCTTGTTGACGACAAACACGATGGTTTCGGTACCGATTTCCTCGGACTTAAACGCGGCCACATCCGCAACCGCGCCGGGTTTTTCCTGATTGGCGGCCTCGGCGGCGCCGGCGACCGACGAGGTAACCATGGCGATGTCACACTTACCCTCGGCGAGGTCGGCGAGACCACGACCGGCGGTGTTTGGCACAAAGGCGACCTTAGTGCCAGTGGCGGCTTCGAGAGCGGTCAGGTTTTTATTCAAAGGTGCCCACATGGCGTTGGCTCCATTGACCCGGAGCGCGTCCTGGGCGTGAGCGGTCAAACCCAACAAGGCCAGACCCGTGAAGAGAGCGGTGCAGATGCGTAGTTTAGTCATGGGATTTTCTGATTATTAAAAGTTAGGGGTACTGAAAGCAGGTGCTTTCAGCTAGGTGCTCGTTGCTATCGGCACAGATTTAAAAAAATTAATCGCCCGCTTAACAAAAGCGGGCGGCAAGACGCACCCGTGCCGCACGGAAAGGCATTCGCAAGCGAACGCCCGACATGGGTAATAGGCTGTAACATTGAGCATGTCGGATTGAGCTCCGAGGTTGTGCGGTGCTTTAGCTCGCAGGTTTGAATCGTATTCTTCTCACAATCGCTGATGCGGGCTAAAGCACCGCTCTACTTTTTATCCGACTCTTTGAGTGTTACTGCCTGCTCGACCTCCCTCATGCCGGATTAATCACGGAAACTCAGGTGATCGTTTCCCGAATGGCCGCCGCCGTGCGCGTGGCTGTCAGCATGCGCCACGGCGTGCTTCCCCGGAGCGTGATGACCCGATTTGCCCGCCGCAGCGCCTTCACCATGCGACTCATGCTTCGACTCGTGCTTGGTCGGCGCGTGATGCGCGGCGTGGTGCGTGATGTGAGCGGTCGCATGCGCAGAGCCGTGGGTAACGCTCGCGCCGTCCTTCACACCGACCAGTGCGGCCAATTGCGCGGCGGCGTTGCGCAGCTCTTCGGACTGGGCATTGAGCTCTTCGGCCGCCGAGGCGGTCTCCTCCGCGTTCGCCGCATTGGATTGCGTGACTTTATCCATCTGGCTGACGGCGGTGTTGATCTGGGCAATGCCCTCGCTCTGTTCGTTGGAGGCGGTGGCCACCTCAGTCACCAAACGGTCCACCTCGCGGCTCTTTTCCAAAATCTGCTGCAGACCGGCGGAGACTTTTAACGAGAGCTCCACGCCCTGAGTGCTGCGGGTGCAGGCGTCGGCGATCTTGTCGGCGGTTTCCTTGGCGGCGAGGGCCGAGCGCTGGGCGAGTGAGCGCACCTCGTCGGCCACCACAGCAAACCCGGCACCGGACTCACCGGCACGGGCGGCTTCGACCGCTGCGTTGAGCGCCAGTATGTTGGTCTGGAAGGCAATTTCGTCGATCGTCTTGATGATCTTTGAAATATCGTTGGACGACTGCTGGATTGCGTTCATCGCCGACTGCATGCGCTCCATTTCGGCGGCACCGGCTTCGGCGGCAACACGGGCCTGACCCGAAGAGGTTTTACCCGATTGGGCGTTGTCGGCGTTGCGTTTGGTCATGCTGGCGAGCTCCTCAATCGAAGAACTGATTTCCTCAAGCGAGGCGGCCTGTTCGCTGGACCCTTCGGCGAGCGACTGGCTGGCGGAGGACACTTGGCCGGCGGCGGCGGCGACTTGCAGGGAACCTTGCGAAAGCGACTCGGCTGTCTGGGTGAGGGCGCGGTTGACGCCACGGATGATGAAAAAGGCGGCTAAAAGACCGATCACGACCATGGCGATTTCACCGGCAATTAACGTTTGCGAGGTGGCACTGAGGCTGCTCGCCGAGGTACTGGCGTACTCCAGCGTGCGTTTGATCGAGCGATCCAGCACACCCTCAACCACGGCGTCGAACTCGGCGGCGGCGGCGGAACGCGCTTTCTGGATCGCCTGGGCCTCGGCGAAGTTTTTTACCAAGGCGTCAATTCCCGCCTTGTAGGCGGCGGCGGCTTGGCCGACTTCGGTGAGCTGCTTAAGGTTGGCGGGGTCACGGGTGACCGGGACGAGTTTTTGGCGATGCGCCTCAATTTCAGTGAAAAGCGGCAGAGCCTTATCGACCAGCTCGGGCTGGCGCAGGGCCTGGGCCTTAAAAGTGATTACCCGAATGATGTTACCCTGGTCGATGATCTCATTGGCAAGCGACAGCTTTACTCGGCGCTCCTCGAGTTTGTCAGCGGCGAGGCCGGCGGCGATTTCCTCGCCCAACTTCTTATCCTGACCCGCGATGAAGGCGGTG
>CANIXX010000191.1 GCA_947471115.1 Opitutaceae bacterium
TCCGACAACTCAAAGGTTACTGCCTACTAGTATGCAGTGACGTTGAAGTGGCGGATTGAATTCCGAGGTAGTGCGGTGCTTTAGCCCGCATCGGCGATTGAAAAATGAATGCGATAAAAACCTGCGGGCTAACGCACCGCACTACGTTCGATCCAGGGTTTAAGAAAGCTCCTTTTTACCACGCGGAACATGATTTGCGCCCGTGATCCTGAGGCGACTTTAGCTTTTCGATGGATTATTTCTTCTGATTTTTTGGCCTTATTAATCTTCTTATGTAGAGTTGGTTATGTTGATTTCGAGCGCGGTTTCAGGCGGCTTTTCCCGATTATTTTTAAAAATAATTCAACGACGCGCTAAAGTTTCCGCCGAAAGCGTCGTTATTAAAGGCATCTGAGGGAAACCCCTCAGCTGGATCGGCCCGAATCCTTCTTCGGCCCGTCGCCCTACGGACAGGGTCGTTTAATCAAGGAAGAAAACATCATGTCTGTCGTCATTAACACCAATTACGCGGCTACGGTCGCTTCGAATAACTTAGCCACGTCCAATAGCATGCTGCAGAAGAGCCTCAATAGGCTTTCTAGCGGCTCGAAGATCGTTTCCCCATCGGATGATGCGGGCGGTCTTGCTGTATCCATGAAGCTCAGCGCCACGGCCAAGCGCCAGGGTGCGGTTAACAACAACATCGGCAATGCGGTTTCCCTCCTGCAGACGCAGGACGGCGCATTAAAAGTAACCGGCGCTGTCCTTGCCCGCATCAGCGAGCTGAAGGTGCTCAACAGCGATGTCACCAAGAGCTCCAGCGACAAAGATAATTATAATACCGAATTTGTGTCCCTGCGGGCCCAGTTGACTGCGCTCACCAGTGAGAAATTCAACGGTATCAGCCTGTTCGGTTCGACCACCATGGCGATTGCCACCACCGAGGATGCATCAACGGCCTCCTCCGTCACGGTTGCCGCCCGCGATTTAGTGAGCACCGCAGGTGGTATCGGCGCGATCGCCACCACCGCCACCAGCCTTACCAGTCTTCTACTGACCGATGTCACCACCGCTTTGGAAAATGTCGCCAATATGCGCGCTTCCAACGGTGCCGAGCAAAGCCGCCTGGGCTTCGCCTCCGAACTGTTGACGATCAATAAAGCCAATCTCGAAGCCGCCACCAGTCGTATTGTCGACGTGGATGTGGCTGAAGAATCTACCAATCTCGCCCGGTGGAATACGCTGGTCTCGGCAGGCACTTCGATGCTGTCGCAGGCCAATCAAAGCGCACAGACCGCGCTCAAGCTGCTCCAGGGCTAATATCAACCGCCGCACGCGCCGCCAACGCATGGGCGCTGGTGAGCAGTCGGGTGTATAAACTGGGAGGTTTCAGCCTCGCCGGTTGCCTTGGGTGGCGTTTCCACCCGGCACTATATAAATCCAAAAAAAGGGCTTTGCCCCTGCATGGCCTGATCAGGACCCCTCCTGATCCGTGACGACGACGGATGTCGTGTAAAACTATCAAGGAAAGATAATCCTATGGCTGTTGTATTAAACACCAATTATTCAGCGACGATGGCGTCCAATAATTTGGCCACCTCAAGTAGCATGTTGCAAAAGAGCCTCAACCGGCTCTCCAGCGGCTCAAAAATAGTAAATCCATCAGACGACGCCGGTGGTCTGGCCGTCTCGATGAAACTTAGCGCCACGGCCAAGCGCCAGGGCGCGGTTAATAATAATATAGGTAACGCGGTCTCCCTTCTGCAAACTCAGGACGGCGCCCTCAAGGTGACGGGTAATATACTGGCCCGCATCAGCGAACTAAGAACGCTCAATGATGACGTGACCAAGAGTACCGGTGACAAGGCCAATTATAATACCGAGTTCACCGCACTACAGTTGCAGCTCACCGCAATCACGTCGGAAAAGTTCAACGGGGTATCCATGTTTGGCTCCGCCTCAAATATGACGGTCAACGGCACCGAGGATGGTGCCACCAGTAGTCAGATTGCCATAGCGGTCCGAGATTTGGGGCACACCAGCACCGGCGTAGGGGCGGTTACCGCAGCCACATCACTCAGCGGAATTACATCGGTGACAACAATTACCACCGCTTTGGAAAACGTGGCCAATATGCGCGCCACCAACGGCGCTGAACAAAGCCGACTCGGGTTCGCTTCAGAACTTTTGATAATCAACAAAGCCAACCTGGAGGCGGCAACCAGTCGAATAGTCGATGTGGACGTGGCCGAAGAGTCTACCCAGTTGGCGAGGTGGAATACCATGGTCTCGGCGGGCACCTCAATGCTCTCGCAGGCCAACCAGAGTGCGCAGACCGCACTCAAGTTGCTACAGTAAGTTTTAACTTAAAAAGTTGCGCAGGCTTTCAGCCAGTCGGTTTAAAAATTCAGGCAGACTAGAAGTCTGCGCGACTTTTTCGCCCATCGCCTTCAGCGATGACCTCTCCCCCTTATTTATAGATATGCTAAGGCCTGATCAGGACCTCTCCTGATCCGTGGCGACACCGGATGTCGTGTAAAAATATCAAGGAAAGATAATCCCATGGCTGTTGTACTTAATACCAACTATTCAGCGACGATGGCGGCCAACAATTTGGCTACCTCCAGTAATATGCTGCAAAAGAGCCTCAACCGGCTCTCCAGCGGTTCAAAAATTGTTAACCCTTCCGATGACGCCGGTGGTCTGGCGGTCTCGATGAAACTCAGCGCCACCGCGAAGCGGCAGGGTGCGGTTAATAATAACATCGGCAACGCAGTCTCGCTGCTACAAACTCAGGACGGTGGCCTCAAAGTGGCTGGTAATATATTGGCCCGCATCAGCGAACTGCGCACCCTCAACGACGACGTCACCAAGAGCACAGGTGACAAGGCGAATTATAATACGGAGTTCGTTGCCTTATCAGCCCAGTTGACGGCCATTGCATCGGAGAAATTCAATGGAGTGTCCATGTTCGGATCAAGTTCCGGTATGACAGTCAATGGCACGGAGGATGGCGCCACCAGCAGTCAGATTTCCATAGCAGCCCGCGACTTGACGCACACCAGCACGGGAGTGGGTTCGGTCACAGCGGCAACCGCGCTGAGTATGATTACGTCGGTTTCGACGATCACCACGGCCCTAGAAAATGTGGCTAACATGCGAGCCACCAACGGCTCTGAGTTGAGTCGCCTGGGTTTTGCTTCTGAACTATTGACGATTAATAAGGCCAATCTGGAGGCCGCCACCAGTCGAATCACCGACGTCGATGTGGCGGAGGAATCCACCCAGTTAGCGAGGTGGAATACGATGGTCTCGGCGGGCACCTCAATGCTCACGCAGGCCAATCAGAGTGCGCAGACCGCACTCAAGTTGTTACAGTAATATTAATTCGTGATTAAGGTGGGGCAAATTGGCCAGAGACGTCCCACGCTACAAAACTCGAAAAATGTAGGGTTGGCCGTCCCGGCCAATTCCGATCACCTTCACGGAAAATAGTATAAGTTCCGCACGGACAACACGGAGGAGGTCCCTCCATTTACAATTATTTTCAGGGCTTCGGCCCAACTAAGGCCTGATCAGGACCTCTCCTGATCCGTGGCGACACCGGATGTCGTATTAAAAAATCAAGGAAAGATAATATCATGGCTGTTGTATTAAATACCAACTATTCGGCAACGATGGCGTCCAATAATTTGGCGACATCTAGCAATATGCTGCAAAAGAGCCTCAACAGGCTCTCCAGTGGTTCCAAAATCGTCAACCCCTCGGACGACGCCGGCGGCTTGGCCGTCTCGATGAAACTCAGCGCCACGGCCAAACGCCAGGGCGCGGTTAATAATAATATCGGTAATGCCGTTTCGCTCCTGCAAACCCAGGACGGTGCACTAAAAGTAACCGGCAATATTCTGGCCCGTATCAGCGAGCTGCGCACCCTCAACGACGACGTTACTAAGAGTACCGGCGACAAGGCCAATTATAATACCGAGTTCCTCGCATTGCAGAGCCAGTTGACCGCGATCACCTCGGAGAAATTTAACGGCGTGGCCTTATTCGGCACCGGCTCGGGACAAACAGTCAATGCCACCGAAGATGGCGCAACGAGCAGTCAGATTTCTATCGCGGCGCGAGATCTACTGAGCACCGCCGGTGGCGGCGTGCAAGCGGTGACAAACGCCGCTTCTCTGAGTGCGATCACTTCTGTGACCACGATTAATACAGCACTGGAAAATGTGGCCAATATGCGCGCCTCCAACGGTGCCGAACAAAGCCGCCTAGGTTTTGCTTCTGAACTTCTAACGATTAACAAGGCCAACTTGGAAGCGGCGACGAGTCGGATCACCGATGTGGATGTGGCGGAGGAATCCACCCAGCTGGCGAGGTGGAACACGATGGTCTCGGCGGGCACCTCAATGCTCACGCAGGCCAATCAGAGTGCGCAGACCGCACTCAAGTTGTTACAGTAATATTAATTCGTGATTAAGGTGAGGCAAATTGGC
The DNA here is from genome assembly GCA_947471115.1 of Opitutaceae bacterium. Taxonomy (GTDB): domain Bacteria; phylum Verrucomicrobiota; class Verrucomicrobiia; order Opitutales; family Opitutaceae; genus Rariglobus. Next base: position 4,476 of record CANIXX010000191.1, read on the forward strand.
CAGAGCCGTCCCACGCTACAAAACTCGGAAAATGTAGGGTTGGCCGTCCCGGCCAATAACGATCACCTTGAAAACAAATTAGTATAAGTTCGGCACGGATGACACGAAGGTCGTCCTCTCCATTTATAACGAATTTCAGGGCATAGGCCCAATTATGGCCTGATCAGGACCCCTCCTGATCCGTGGCGACACCGGATGTCGCGTTTAAAAATCAAGGAAAGATAATCCCATGCCTGTTGTATTAAATACTAACTATTCGGCAACGATGGCGTCCAATAATTTGGCTACGTCCAGTTCAATGCTACAAAAGAGCCTCAACCGGCTCTCCAGCGGTTCCAAAATCGTCAATCCTTCAGATGACGCCGGCGGTCTGGCTGTCTCGATGAAACTCAGCGCCACGGCCAAACGCCAGGGCGCTGTTAATAATAACATCGGTAATGCCGTTTCACTCCTGCAAACCCAGGACGGCGCGCTTAAAGTGGCCGGTAATATATTGGCACGCATCAGCGAACTGCGGACCCTCAACGACGACGTCACCAAGAGCACCGGCGACAAGGCCAACTACAATACCGAGTTTGTGGCATTGCAGAGCCAGTTGACCGCCATTACCTCGGAGAAGTTTAACGGGGTGGCTCTATTTGGATCCAGTTCAGGGCAAACGGTCAATGGTACTGAGGATGCCTCGACGAGCAGCCAGATTGCTTTGGCAGCGCGTGATTTAACGAATACGGGTACGGGGGTTGGCGCGGTCACCGCTGCCACTTCGCTGACCGGCATCACCTCGATTTCAACGATCACCACCGCATTGGAAAATGTGGCCAACATGCGTGCCACCAACGGTGCCGAGCAAAGCCGACTCAGTTTTGCCTCGGAGTTGTTGACGGTTAACAAGGCCAATCTGGAGGCCGCCACCAGTCGAATCACCGATGTGGATGTGGCGGAGGAATCCACTCAGTTGGCGAGGTGGAATACCATGGTCTCGGCGGGCACCTCAATGCTCTCGCAGGCCAATCAGAGTGCGCAGACCGCACTCAAGTTACTGCAGTAATCCTGAAAAATTGAAAGTAGCGTAGGCTTCCAGCCTGCTAGTTTTAAACTTCGGGCAGACTGGAAGTCGGCGCTACTTTTCCGCCCTTCGCGTTCAACAATGAGCGCTCCCCATTTTTTAGATATAAAAAGGCCTGATCAAGACCTCTCCTGATCCGTGGCGACTCCGGAAGTCGTATAACAAAATCAAGGAAAGATAATACTATGTCAGTCGTACTTAATACCAATCAGACCGCAACGATGGCCTCCAATAATTTGGCCACTTCAAATACCATGCTGCAAAAGAGCCTCAACCGGCTCTCGAGTGGTTCGAAAATCGTTAATCCCTCGGACGACGCCGGCGGTTTGGCCGTCTCGATGAAACTCAGCGCCACGGCCAAGCGACAGGGCGCGGTTAATAATAATATAGGTAATGCCGTTTCATTACTACAAACGCAGGATGGCGCACTTAAAGTGTCCGGCAAGATCCTTGACCGCATCAGCGAACTGCGCACCCTTAACGATGACGTTACCAAGAGCACTGGCGACAAGGCCAATTATAATACGGAATTTCTCGCGCTCAAGAGCCAGTTGACCGCGATCACCTCTGAGAAATTTAACGGAGTAGCATTGTTCGGTAGTGCCACTAGCACGGTGAACGCGACGGAGGATGCCAGCACCAGCACTCAAATTGCTATTTCAGGTAGAGATTTAGGTAATACCACGAGTGGCGGTGTTGGGGCTATTACTTCGGCTGCCTCCCTCACCGCAATCACATCGATTGATGTAGTGAAAACAGCAATCGAGAACGTAGCGACCATGCGCGCGCAGAATGGTGCGGAGCAAAGCCGGCTCGGCTTCGCCTCAGAGTTGTTAACTGTAAACAAGGCTAACCTGGAGGCGGCGACCAGTCGGATTACCGACGTGGATGTGGCCGAGGAATCAACCCAGTTGGCGCGTTGGAATACTATGGTCTCGGCGGGCACCTCAATGCTCTCGCAGGCCAACCAGAGTTCTCAGACCGCGCTCAAGCTTCTGCAGTAAACTATATAAAACGGGCTTAACCGAAAAAGTAGCGCAGGCTTCCAGCCTGTAGGTTTGAGGTCGGAGCAGACTGTAAGTCTGTGCTATTTTTTTCAAACCATTAATTTACATAATTTTGCCCAGGCCCGATTTTAACGGGTACGGGTTCCCACTTTAGGGCTTACGCCCCAAACGGTTTGATCTGAGCCGCTCCTTTTCAGATTCGTGGCGACGACGGACGTCGTAATTATAATCAA
>CANIXX010000192.1 GCA_947471115.1 Opitutaceae bacterium
ATGCGCTTAACTTCAGTGCTTCGAGCGGAACGGTGACCCTCGCCAGCCTGAGCGGCGCGGGTGACACCCGCTTCGGCAGCAATGGCACGATTACCGGCGGCATCGGCAGCGGAACGGTGACGTCCATCGGCAACCTTACGGCCAACATCTCCGGTGGTACGACGACGGTCGGCGGCCTGCTCACGGGCAACATTTCAGCGGGCACGGTGGGCGCAGGTTCGCTAAGTGCGACCACGGTGAGCGGTGGCACCAACACGATCACGGGAGCGGCAGGCATCACCACGCTTTCCAGCGGCACGACGACCGTGGGCGGGGTGGCGACGATCGGCACGCTTTCCGGCGGCACCGCCAACTTGAACGGCGCCACCAGCACGATCACGACCTTGAACGGCGGCACGGTTAACTTGGGCGCTTCCACCACGCTTTCAGTGAGCGGCGGCACCAGCGCCGGAGTAATCGCGGGCACCGGCGGCAGTTTGACTAAAACGGGTAGCGGCACGCTCACCCTCACTGGAGCCAATACCTATACCGGCACGACCACGGTTTCAGCCGGCACGCTGGCGCTTAACACCTCGGGCACCGCAGCGCTCGCCAACACCTCGGCGGTGGTGGTCGCCACTGGCGCCACGGTTTCCCTCGGCGCGGCCAACCAGATCAACGACTCCGCCAGCCTCACGCTCAATGGCGGCACCGTGTCCGCAAACGGGTTTAACCAAACCCTCGGTACCCTCGACCTCAACGCCTCCTCCTTCCTCAGCTTGAGTGGCTCGGCTGCCCTCGTGTTTGCCAACAGTTCCGCGCTCGATTGGAACTCCTCGACGCTTTCGGTGAGCAACTTCTCGGAGTCCACCAACTCCCTGCGTTTCGGTTCCACCAGCGGCGGGCTCACTGCTACCCAGTTGGGACTGATTCAGTTTGTCGAATTCGGCAACGCCACCGCCCAGATCGACAGCAATGGTTTTCTGACCCCGGTCTCGAGTAACTTTGCCAATGTTGGCAGCACCGACCTGGTCATCTCCACGGCCATCACCGGCACCACGACCGTTACCCAAAGCGGCACTGGCACCACGACTCTCACAGGTGCGAACACCTCCACGGGCCTCGCGACCGTCACCAATAGTATCTTGGTGATCGGTACTGCGGCAGGTGGTAACTGGGCCGGCAACGTCACCGTCGGCAGCTCCGGTATCCTCAAAGGTCGTGGCGACATCGCCGGCCATGTGATTGTGAATCCAGTCGGCACTTACAGTCCGGGCAATTCCCCGGCGATTCAGAACATTGGTGCACTCACCGTGAACTCCGGCGGCTTCGTCACGATAGAACTCGATGGCCCCACCTCAGGTAACGGCAGCGGCTTCCACGACCAGATTGTTTCCGTCGGGGCTGTCACGCTCAACGGCGGTACACTTAACGGGCAGGCCATTTTCTCCGGCTCCAGCGGCTACCTGCCGACTCTCGGCGCCGTTCACGCCATCATTACCGGCAGTGCGGTCACGGGCACGTTCTCCGCCTACGACTTCTCCACCAATCCGGCAGGCATTAGCTTTCTACCTGAATACACCGCCACTGCGGTTAACCTCTACGCCGTCCCCACGAATTACTCCACCGACGTGGCCGGGCTCAATGCCAACCAAACCCAAGTCGGCGCTGCCCTCCAATCCCTGCGTTTGGCAGGTGTATTTGAGCTCGATCAACGCACCGCCATGGACGCGCGCGGGACGTTGTTTAACGGCCTCAAAACAAAAGACGCCGCCGGACTGCGCACCGCTTACGACCAACTCACACCGGAAAAACTCACCGCCCTGGCCGCTGCGACCTTCCAGAGCTCGTCTATACTCACCTCCAGTCTGCAACAGCGCAGCGCGGAACTCCGCCGCTTCGGTCCTGCGTCGGTCAGCCTTAATGGTGTGGCAACCCCCGCCGCAGCCGAAGATTACAGCGTGCAAACGGTCATTGAAGACGGCGTGCATTACCAAATCGCCAAGGCTAAGCCCAAAAACCAATACGGTTACTTTGTTACGGCCACGGGAGCGTTTGCTTCAGTTGATGGTTCCATCGACCGCCTCGGCTCTTTCTCGCAAACCGGTGCGGCCACCGCCGGAGTCGATTACGCGCTCAACCCCAACCACACGGTCGGCCTGGTGGTCAGCCAGGCGCTGGCTGACACGGATTTTTCCGCCAACAGCGGCAGCGCCCGTACCACGACGAGCCGCGTCGGGGTATTTAACGATTACCACAACGGCGGCTTTTTTGTGAACACCTCGGTCTCTGCTGGATTTTCGAATTATGATAGTAAGCGTGAAATCGCCTTCTTAAATCAAACCGCCAGCGGTGAAACCCACGGCCTAAGTTACGGCGGCCAATTAGCCACGGGCTACGACTTTAAAGTGGGCGAGTATATAATGGGGCCGACCGCCTCGATGGCCTACGACCACGCGCACATCAACGGCTTTGACGAAACCGGTTCGGCTGCTGATTTGCGCGTCGGGTGCCAGAACGCGGATTCACTCATCACGAAGATGGGGGTTCATGTAAGTCGCCCCTTTATTGCCAAAAATATTGGCTGGATACCCGATGTGAGTCTGAGCGCCAGTAGGCAGTCGTTTAACCCCAATAGTATCACCGCTCGCTTGGCCGCCGGAGGCGACGCGTTTAGGGTCACTCCACAGGCCGGTGGCAGTGAGTATATTAACCCCGGCGCGAGCCTCTCGGCGCTGCTGCCGAACGGCTGGACGGTGAGGTTGAGCTATGACGCGATCCTCAACCCGCAATCCGCCGAGCACCGGGTGAACTTTAGCCTCAACGCCGGTTTTTAAGAGGCACCCAATAGCCTGTGGAGATGATAGCAAAGTGGCCTGTGATCGCTTCGATTGTAGGCATCCCATCACTTCGGGAAGCCTAACCATCAGCCATCATTAGTCCGTTTATTTGGATGGAAGAGACGGCGAAGACCGTGAGGCCAACGGGCGTGTCGGAGAAGGGGCCGGCGAGTCTGGTCCAACTCAGGTAACTGAAACACGGTTATGGGGCCGTTCGTTGAATACGTCGCAAATGAGTTTTCACTTTGGCCAAATATGCGAAAGAGGAGTTGGATAGGCCTTTAGGACGCAACCCTCTCGTGGCTTGCTGGAGATCATACAGTGATGCCGGACAGGACTGTCGAAAAAAGGGTAGGTAGAGTGCCACTATTAGCCTTTATTCGCCCCAACCAATCTGGCGAGCCGATTGCTACAGCTCGGAATCAGTGTCCGTGGCCACTATAGCCCGAGGCGTCTTGCTGGAGCTCAAAATCACTGCCCGAACCGGGAAACCACCGCGTTTATCGGCAGTAAATCGGCTCTTAACGCTCAATTCGGCTGTCCGAGGCGCTCGTTTTACAATCCCAACGACACCTTTTTGTAGGGCGCGAGAAATCGGTACAAACGACCTGCCTGTCTTTGGCTCACCCTTCATGGCCACTTTTGGGTGCCCGCAATGGACGTATTTAAGGATCCCTGATTTCCGTAAGGGAAATAGCGCCCGCTAAAGGCCAATCTTGCCATTATTGCTAAAACGCGGACATTCAGGCCATGGCCAACACCGCTCCAGCTCCGCACTCCTTTGGTTTTGCCTCTATCGCCGACTTGTCAGAGATCACCGCCAGTGTCCTCAAAAACAAGTTCAGCGAGGTCGCCCGCCTCGCCTCCAGCGGTCCGCTTGCCATCTCCCGCCACCACCGCCGCGAATTCGTTATCCTCACCGCCGAGCAATATGAGGAACTCCAGCAAAGCCGCCGCGCCCCGCTCGAAAGCCTCACCGCCGAGTTCGACCAGATGGTGGCCAAGATGAATACGCCTACCGGCAAACAAGCTACTGCTGCGCTTTTTTCCGCCACTTCAGCCGATTTGGGCCGGGTCTTTGTGAAAGCCTCGCACCCCTCTGGTCATGCCTAACCCCGCCCCTCGCGGAACCCTCACCGTGCTGGCTGGGGTCAACGGCGCAGGCAAAAGCAGCGTCGTAGGCAGCTTCATACGTCAAGGTGGCGGCGACTACTACAACCCCGACGAGGCTACGCGGGAACTGCTCTGGAAAAATCCTAGCCTAGCCCCGATCACCGCTAACGGGCTGGCGTGGTCCGTAGGCAAAGAGCGACTCGAGCGCGCCATCGCTGAAGGCACCGACTTCGTTTTCGAAACCACGCTCGGGGCCAACACGATCACGCAACTCCTGCTGCGAGCCACCCGCGAGGGCATGGCCGTCAAGGTGTGCTTCGTCGGCCTCGCCTCGGTGCAGCATCACCTTCGACGTGTGGCCGCCCGGGTGGCCGCAGGCGGCCACGACATCCCTGAAGCGAAAATTCGCGAGCGCTGGGAAAATAGCCGGTTAAACATTATCCGCTTGTTGCCGTACCTCGCCGAATTCGTGCTGTGGGATAATTCTGCCGAAGCGGGCGGCACCCCTGTGCCCGTGCTCTTGCTGCATTTCGTTGCCGGCAAAATCACCGCTCCGAAAGACCTCTCCACCACGCCGGAATGGGCCAAACCCATCGTGGGCGCCGCGCTTAAGCTACACGCCTAGAACTGCCTCGCTTTTTCATGTCCGATCCCACCAAAGAACTGATTTTCCAGAACGAAGTCGTAGCCGAGATGGTGGCAGGCGGCTGGAAGCGCGGGAACGCGGAAAACTACGACCGTGCCCTCGCGCTCTATCCCGAGGACGTGATCGGCTTCGTCAAAGACACCCAGCCCGAGCAGTGGGAAAAGTTCTGCGCGCTCTATCCGGCCAACCCCGAGCAAAAGTTGCTCGAACGCGTCGCCGAGCAGCTCAACAAGGCCGACCCCAACGCCGCCGACCAGACAATGCGCACCTTCGGTACGCTGGGGGTGTTGCGCCATGAACTGCGCGACCGCGGCACGCGGTTTTCGCTCTGCCAGTTCAAGCCCGAGCACGACCTCAACCCCGACACGCTCGCCCGCTACGGAAAAAACCGGCTGCGCGTAGTGCCGGAGCTGGTTTACAGCCCATGGGCGACCGAGGCCGAACTCGCCACCACCGGCGTGAAGGCCAAGGCGTGGCGGATCGACCTCGTGCTGTTCGTCAACGGCCTGCCGGTGGCGACGCTGGAGCTCAAGTCGGAGTTCAAGCAGGCCGCCGACCGTGCGATCAAACAGTACAAGAGCACGCGCCTACCGGTGGACCCGGTCACCAAAAAGCCCGAGCCGCTGCTCACGTTTAAACGCGGTGCGCTGGTGCATTTCGCGGTGAGCCAATACGAGGTGGCGATGACCACGCGGCTGGCCGGTGAAGCGACCGTCTTCCTGCCCTTTAATCGCGGCACCGCTGAGGGTGGGGCAGGCAATGACGTACCTAATGACACGAGCCGCTATGCGACCGACTACCTTTGGAGCGAGGTGTTGTTGCCCGACAACCTGCTCAACATCCTCGCGCGGTTCGTGCACCTCGAAATCAAGGAGAAGGAGGATTGGGACGGTCGTAAGTATAAGCAGGAGGCGATGATTTTTCCGCGTTACCACCAGTGGGATGTCGTCAGCCGTCTGGTTGAGACCGCCCGGGCGGAAGGCCCCGGCCACAAATACCTCATCCAGCACAGCGCCGGTTCGGGCAAATCCAACTCCATCGCCTGGGTGGCGCATCAACTGTCGGCTCTCTACACCGCGAAGGGCACCAAGCAGTTTCACTCTGTCATCGTGGTGACCGACCGTACCGTCCTCGACGACCAGCTTCAGGAAACCATTTACCAATTCGAGCACACCGATGGTGTCGTCGGTCGCATCAACCGGGATGAGGGCGAAGGCTCCAAGTCGGAGAAACTGGCGGCGGCGCTGGAGAACTCGCAGCCCATCATCATCGTCACGATACAGACGTTCCCCTTCGTGCTGCGGGCGATCGAGAACAGCGTCAGCCTAAAGGAGCGCAGTTACGCCATCATCGCCGACGAAGCGCACTCCTCGCAGAGCGGTTCGACGGCTCGGCAGCTTAAGGAAGTGCTCATGATCGAGAGCAGCGAAGCCGACGACGAGGAGGTTAGCTCCGACGACATGATCGAGGCCGCCGTCGCATCGCGCCGAGCCAACGCCAACCTGAGCTTTTTGGCATTCACCGCGACGCCGAAGACCAAGACATTGGAACTGTTCGGACGCCTGCCCAATCCGGCGGAGGCACCGTCCAAGAAGAACAAGCCGGCCGCCTTTCACGTCTACAGCATGCGCCAGGCAATCGAGGAAGGCTTTATCCTCGATGTACTTAAAAACTACACCAACTACAAAGTCGCCTACCAGCTGGCCCTGAAAATCCAGGAAGCTGACGAGGCGGTCGAAAGCCGAAAGGCGCAGGTGAAACTCAACCGGTGGGTGCGGCTGCACGACTACAACATCGCGCAAAAGGTGCAGGTTATCGTCGAGCACTTCAAAACCCACGTCATGGGCCTGCTCGGTGGTCACGCCAAGGCCATGGTCGTGACCGGTTCGCGCAAAGAAGCGGTGCGCTACAAACTCTCGTTCGACCGCTACATTACCGAAAAGGGCTACCAAAAACTCTACGGCATGGCGGCGTTTTCCGGCGAGGTGGAGTTTAGCGAAAAGGATCCGGATTCAGCGGGCTTACTCGGGCAAAAGTTCACCGAGGTGAGCATGAACCCCGGCCTCAAAGGACGGGATATGCGCAAGGCCTTCGACTCACAGGACTACCAGGTGATGATCGTCGCCAATAAATTCCAGACCGGCTTCGACCAGCCCAAGCTTTGCACCATGTATGTGGACAAAAAGCTGGGAGGCG
>CANIXX010000193.1 GCA_947471115.1 Opitutaceae bacterium
ATCAACAATTCGGGCGAAAAACTTTACGAAAACTGAAACTAGTCGCATACAATTCTGAAAACTGAAACCAAGCGAATACTATTCCGAATAAATCTGCCGAACGTTGTGTAGGTGTAAGAAAAGTCAGTTAGGTCGGCTTAAGACCGGCCTAACTGGAAAAAAGTGAACTTTTTGTAGATTAGGCGGACTACTATCGGGTGTGTGCTTTATCCCTTGATATGGTTCCGAGTGATGGCGTAAGGCGGATTTTGGCGGCTGCAGGTTCCCAAATCCCTGACCGGGATGCGTATTGGCTTGGCTTGCACATGCTTCGTTTTGTCAACTATGCCCGCATCCATTGCGAGCTTTTAGATCTGCCGATTTCTGTCGAGGCCTACCTTGCTTTTCTGCGCCAGGGAAATCCGACCGACTGGCAGGTCGATCAGGTGAAATTGGCGTTACACCTTTTTTCTCGGGGCACCGAGCGTTGGCAGTGGATTAAGGCCTCTAAACAAACTTCAGCCCCCGGGATGCCGGGTATTATACCAAATCCGCCCCAGCATGCCCAGGATTCAGCTTCGCCCCATCAACCGGCCCCCCTTATCTCTTCGCCTAACCGGGACCCAGGTGCGGTTGATCCGTTAATGGCGAATTTAGATTTGGATAATCCACTGAAAGCGCAGATCGCTTTTGGCGCTCAAACATCTGAAAATCAGCTTATTAACCGTGAATTGATTTTGCGCTATCGCGTCAAGGCCAGCGGGGTGAACGCAGGTGTGATTTCAGCGCTCGGCGCTGTATCGCCAGCAGGTCCACCGCCGGAAATGGATTCTTGGATTGAAGATACTAAACGGGCGCTGCGGCTTAACCACTACTCCATTCGCACCGAACAGTCTTATATAGATCAAACGCGGCGCTTTTTATTGTTTACCGGCCCAGTCAGGGCAGAGGAGTTGGGCGAGGCCCAGGTACAACGGTTTTTGGAGTATCTGGCGATACAGCGGATGGTTTCGGCAAGTACACAAAATCAGGCCTTTTCGGCATTATTGTTTTTCTTTAAGCGAGTATTAAAACGGCCCCTTATGGATATGGCGGAAACTGTACGTGCGTCGAAAGGGAGGCGGTTACCCGAGGTGCTTTCGCGCGACGAGGTGAAGCGTTTTTTGGCGCAAACCGAAGGGACTAGCGGGTTGATGCTGCGGTTGTTATATGGCGCGGGGTTGCGTCTAATGGAATGCATACGATTGAGGGTTAAGGAAGTGGATTTTGACCGGGGGGTTATATTGGTGCGCGACGGAAAGGGAGGTAAAGATCGGGTTGTAATGTTGCCGGGAGCAGTACGTTCGGGTTTACAGCAACATCTTGAACGGTTGCGGGTTCTGTGGTTGCAGGATCAGGAGGCCAAACTGGATGGCGTGTGGCTTCCTGATGCGTTGGATGTTAAATATCCGAATGCGGGGAGGGATTGGAGGTGGCAGTGGGTTTTTCCTGCCAAGGCGTTATCAGTGGATCCGCGGTCGGGGCGAACAAGGCGGCATCATCTGAATGATAATACATTACATAAAGCAGTTAAGGCCGCAGCGCTGCAGGCGGGGATAACAAAATCGGTGAGCGCGCATACATTGAGGCATTCGTTCGCGACCCATCTGCTGGAATCAGGCACGGATATTCGTACCGTTCAGGAGTTGTTGGGGCATGCGAGTTTGGAAACCACTCAAATTTATACTCATGTTATGCAGAAGCTGGGGATTGGAGTGCAGAGTCCGCTGGACGGGGTGTGATGGGGGGGGGGCGCGGAGGGGTTGCCCACGCAAAACACGAAATGGCACGAAAATCGGATTTTTGCCCACGGAATACACGGATCACACGGAAGAAACGAGCCGGGGTGGAGTCGACGATTTTGGGCGGAGGGGTGAGGGGTTACCCTCAAAAGAGAGAAAACGGATCGTATTCGTCGATGAACGCGTGGGGTTGCGGGGAAAAAATCGCCAAGGGGTCCAGTGGGGCTTTAGCGTATCAATTTACATGAATTCTCCTGATCCGCTCCCCTCGTTGCTCGCTTCGTGGAGCCATGAACCGGTGCCCGATTCCCACTTTAATGAGGCCGTTTGGGCGCGAATCCATGCCGGTGAGCAAGCGCGACCCCGTGCACCGATCTCCTGGTTTCCTTCAACGTTGCCCATGGCGGCAAGTGTCGCGCTGCTGCTGTCGATCGCGGGGGGGACAGGCTGGGCACATGCTTTAAATACAGCTCAGTCGGCCGACCGAATGGCGTCAGCATATGTGCGCAGTATCGATCCAATCCAGATGGCGACACACCCAGTCCATAGCCACGACGCCCCCTGAATGCATGAAGCGGGTAATTCTATTTATCCTGTGCGCCGGGCTCGCTGCTGGAGCTGCATTTATGATTACGCGCTGGGCAGGCACCGAACAGAGCATGCCTGTGGAGAAGCAATTAAAGTGGCTAAAGGGGGAATTCGCGCTGTCGGAGGTGCAGCTGGCGGCGATCCAAGTTTTGCATGAGAACTATGTGCCGGTTTGCCGGACGCATTGCGAAAAAATCCAGCTGGCGAGGAACGCTGTGGATTTAGCGGCCAAACGAGTGGAGGGGCGTGATGCAGGAAAAAGGGCGGAGGCGGTGGAGGCTGCGCAGGCGGAATTGAGGCGCGTCGAGGCGGTGTGTCGAGAGGCCACGCGGGCGCATTTATTGAGGGTGGCCGCCGTGATGGAGCCCGCTCAAGCGGAGCGGTTTATCGACTTGGTGTTACCTAAATTGGGCGGACAAAAGCACGACGAGTCGTGCGAGTTGAAATGACGCTGCGTGCCGCTGGGGGTGAGCCAAGCGACGAGGAACTGGCCTGGGCGTTGAGCCAGGGGGATGAGCAAACGCTCGATACGTTGATGCTGCGCTGGCAGGTGCCGTTGCGTGCGTTTTTGTACCGGTATTTGCAGAACGAGGCAGATGCGTTCGATTTGGCACAAGAAACGTTTGTCCGAGTGTACCGGCACCGAGCTAACTACCAGAAGGGCAAGCGGTTTTCTACGTGGATGTTCCAGATCGCGCTGAACTTGGCGCGAGACCACGCGAGGCGGTGGGCGCGGAGACCCGTGGTTACGCTGGATGAGGTTCCCGAGCCGGTGGGCGAGGGTGATCCGCGCGCGATGACGTTGGGGGCGGAGCGGGCACGGGCGGTGCGGGAGGCGATTGGGGAGTTACCCGAGTCGTTGCGCGAGGCCGTGCTACTGTTTGAATATGAACACAAATCCCACGCGGAGATCGCCGTGATCGTGGGCGCAAGCGCCAAGGCCGTGGAAACGCGGTTACACCGGGCACGCGAGCAGTTGCGCAAGGGATTGCGGCGGTTTTTTAGCTGAGCGCGGGGCAATGGTGCGCGGAGTGGCCTACCATTTTCAACATGAACGCTGATGATTAGCACTAATTTAGGTTAAACTTGTACTTGAAAGTTGGCCACTGCGATCTGGCGCAATCTGCTTTTCACTAGCCCGTTCGCACCCTCGCTCGAAATTACCGGCAGGGTTCGTCAGCAATACCTCATGTCCGGCGCGCTTTTGGCCCCTTGTAGGTTAGAGGCGTCAGAAGGGCGAGACTGCGCCCGCCTGCATTTCGCGCTTCCGTCCGCTACGGCTTCGCCGTTTATTTTAGTGACCAGTGAACGAAGTCTCCTTGCCACCTTATACGTTGATCGACCAGCCCGGCCAGTTGGCCCCGCTCCTTGCCGCGCTCGAGCGCGTGGAGGAGTGCGCCCTCGATACAGAGGCGGACAACATGTACCATTACCGCACCCGCGTCTGCTTGCTGCAGTTCCTGGTGTCCGGGGAAATTTTCCTGGTCGACGCCCTCGCACCCATCAATTTTGAGCCGCTCTGGACCGTTCTCGCCACCAAGCACATCCTCATCCACGGCAGTGATTTCGACCTGCGCTTACTCGCCGACCTGTGCCAGTTTCGACCCAAAAGCATCTTCGACACGATGCTCGCCGCGCAACTGCTCAACCGCCCGCGCATCGGCTTGGCCGCCCTTCTTGAACAACACTTCGGCCTGGCCCTCGATAAGGACGGCCAAAAAGCCAACTGGTCCAAACGTCCCATCACCCGCGACTTGCTCGACTACGCCGCGCTCGACGTCTGGCACCTGCCCGCCCTGCGTGACATCCTCACCCATGAGCTCGCCCAACTCGACCGCCTCGACTGGCTCGACCAGCAGTGCCGCCGCCAGATCGAGTCCGGCCTGATCGGATTCCCCCGCGACGACGAAAACGATTGGCGTATCGGCCGCTCCGAGCGCCTGCGCGGCTGCGGTCTCGGCGTGCTCCACTCCGTCTGGCACTGGCGCGAGGAATGGGCGCGCGAACTCGATGTGCCGCCTTTCAAAGTCTGCAACAACGATATGCTGCTCAACATCGCCTACGCCGCCGAAGACGGTGACACCGTTGAAGGCATTCTGGGCAAAGTTAACTTGGGGAAACGCCACGCGCGACTCTCCGTGAACCTCGCCAGCGCCCTGCGCCAAGGAATCGGCCGCGATCCGCAAACCCTGCCTCGACGCCCCCGCTCGGACCTCGCCCCGCTCTCGCCACGCGAAATCGCCCTGCAGGACTGTATAAAGACGGACCGCGACCGCATTGCTGCCGGTATCGGACTTGAATCCACCCTGATCGCCAACCGCGCGCAACTGGCGCAAATCGCCCGCGCCCCCGACAAACTCGACGAAATCCTGCTGCCATGGCAGGCCAATTTGTTACGCAACGAACCCTCACTACAAACGACCTAATCCGGCGCGCCAAAGCATTGGTTAACTTGCCCCAATTCCTAGGCTTGCCAAACCCCTGATCACCCCACAACTTTCCCGCCACCCCTATGAAATCGAAGACCCTTCTTGTCCTCGCAACTTGCGCCGTTGTAGCCTCCCTGAGCTCGGGATGCTCCACGCAAAAGACCCGCACCGGCCGTAACAACAGCTTCCTCGGAGGCCTGTTCGTCTACAACACCGGCAGCTACCAGCCAGTCACGCCCACCACCATCGCCCTCGACGGCACCCAGTTCCTCGGGCGCGTCAACCCCTCCGGCACCCAGGTGTCCGCGCTGTGGGGCACAGTTACCTTCCACGACTACTGAGCCCCGCGGTTCAGTCCAACCCGTCCCCGCCCCCGCGTCCGGCCCTGCGCCACGCGGGGTTTTTCTTTGCCTCTGCCCGCCGATGCGTGAGGTTTTCCCGAACTCGTGCCTCCGGATAACGCCAACATCGCCCGCCACCTCGCCCTCATGGCCGCTCGGCAACCCGCCGTCGCCGCCCTCAAGGTACCGCGTGGGCGCACCCGTACTGGCGACATCGATTACCTCACACTCTCCTTCAGCGAACTGGCCGCCGAAGTCGCCAGCTGGACGGCCGACCTGACCACTCGTGGCGTGCGCCCCGCCGACCGCGTCCTGGTCATGGTGCGCCCCGGATTGCCGCTGATCGCCGCGGCCTTCGCCCTGTTCAGCATTGGCGCGGTGCCCATAGTGATCGACCCCGGCATGGGGCTAAAAAGTTTTCTCGCCTGCGTTGGCCGCTCGCAACCGCGCGTACTGCTCGGCATCCCGCTGGCGCGTGTCATCAGCAGGGTTTACCGCAACACATTCCGCAGCGTGCAAATCCGCGTGCCCGCCAGCGGCTCGGCCACCGCCCGTAAAAGTCGCGAAGGGCTCCAGTCTACGCCGGGGCAAAGTAACACAAACTTCCAGTCTGCTCCGCCCCCAACCTGCAGACAGGATGCCCGCGCTACTCCAAGTTCCCCAAGCAGACTGGAAGTCTGCGCTACGCTCCAAACCGATTTGGCCGCCATTCTGTTCACCTCGGGCTCCACCGGCGCGCCCAAAGGCGTGTGTTACACCCACGGCATGTTCGACGCCCAAGTGGAACTGATCCGCGCCACCTACGCCATCCGCCCCGGCGAGGTCGACCTGCCGCTGCTGCCGCTATTTGCACTGTTTAACCCCGCCCTCGGCATGACCACCGTGGTGCCCGAAATCGACCCCAGCCGCCCGGCGACCGTCGACCCGCGCAAAATTATCCAGGCCATACGCCAAGAGGGCGTCACCAGCTCGTTCGGCTCGCCCACCCTTTGGCGCAAAATCGCCGTGCACTGCCAGGCCCATCACGTCGAATTACCCACGCTGCGCCGCGTGCTTTGCGCTGGCGCACCGGTGCCGCCCGACCTCTGGGATTTGATGACCCGAGTGCTGCCCAACGGCACGCTGCACAGCCCGTACGGTGCAACCGAAGCGTTGCCCGTGAGCTCAATCAGCGCGCCCGAAGTCCACGGTGGCACGGCTGCGGCCACCGCACGCGGAGAGGGCACCTGTGTAGGCCGGCCCTTGGCAGCCAACCAAGTTAAAATCATCGCGGTGACCGACGCGCCCTTGGCCACGCTAGCCGACACCCGCGAAGTACCCGCCGGTCAAATTGGCGAAATCATCGTGCGAGGGCCGACCGTCACGCAAACCTACGACGGGCTACCGGAGGCCACCGCCGCCGCGAAGATCGGAGTCGGCAACGGCGGCGGCGGAATTCCCAATGACCAAAACCCAATTCCCAATGGGAAAAAACCAAATCCCATGGGGCAAATCCCAAATCTCATCGGGCAAATCCCAAAGGCCAGCGGGCAAATCCCAAAGGCCGACAACGCGGCAGCAGCGATTAAATCCCAAATCCCAAATGCCGATCCCGATGCCGGCGGAATTGCCAAAGAGCAAAATCCAAATCCCAACTACACG
>CANIXX010000194.1 GCA_947471115.1 Opitutaceae bacterium
ATCGGTGAGAGCGGTGTCTCCTCAGGCTGATTCGGTGTCGTGCATTGCGTCGGTGCCTCCGCCAGCATTGCCAGCACCTGTTCAGCTTTTGCGAGGCAAACGTCGTTGGGTGCGCACAACTTGGCCTTTTGCAACTCGGTGGCAGCTGCCTCGGAATGGCCGGCTAGCAAAAACTTCTCCGCTTGCGCAATCGCAAGCTGGAAGGCCTCGCCGTTTTTAGCCGTGGGCGCGATCACGGCAGCTGCGGCGGCGATCTTGTGCGACGGGTATCGCAGCACCAGTTCTTGGGCCTCGCTCACGAGTCGGTTGCTAATGCCCCGTAACTCTGCCTCGTGCACAATGGCGTCAAGGCTGTCGAAAATCGCAGGTGCGGCCACCTGGTGGGCTGTTAAAAATGCGGTTAAGTCAAGTTCTGCAAAGCCCGGCTGGGTGGCATCCAGCAGCAGCTTGCGCAAGGTGTCATCCCCTTCCCGTGCCCACTTCGCGCGAACGTCATCACTGGGTTTCGCTACGATGCCGCGCTCGGTTGGTTCGACGACCGCAAGGGCGGTTGAACGGTGAGGCGCGCTTACAAGCTCACGGCCTTCCGCCGCAGGACCTTGTTCAATAGAGTTGGCCGGGCTACCGGTTGCAAAAAGCACAGTCATAACTGCTTGTCAGCAAACCCAAGGCCAAGCCTAAGTTTGCTGTTATATCATACTGTAGAATAATGGGATGAAATATTTTAAGTGCATGGATTTTTTGTTTACGTGCACGGGCTGGAGTGGGAGGGGAATTTTTTTCCCCGCGCAGGCGGCATCGCCACCCCAATGGCGGAAGGGAGGTGATGGGGGCGGCTGAATGAGTTTATCATGAGCTAAAAAGGCCTAAACCTTAGCCTTGGAAAAAATTGCCGATCTGCCTCACCCGTGCTGAAAGGTTATCGTGGTGGCCTACGAAGGATGGCTTTTAAAAATTTCAACTGATTCTTTTTCAGCTACTAACGTTGTATTTAATTCCTGTGGAATGTCGTTTGCTGAGTGGTTTGCTCCCCAATCACCTTTATGGACACCAATGACATCGACCCCGCGCTCGATCGGGCCCTCGATCACCACCAAACGGGCACCTACGATGCAGCCGCCCAAGCCTGTGCCCAGAATCGGGCCGCCGATTCTCTTGTTGTCGCATAAAATAAACCGATCGCCTTTTGGCTATGAACTCACCCGTCGTTCGTGTTGTTTTTTATAATCCTTGGGCTGAAGGGCTAGAGGCTTCGTGTGACTACTTGGCCCGCCTACCCACTTGGGATATTTCACCTCGTTTACCTAGCGGAGCTGACGTGCGGTTGCGGACCATGGCACGACTCGATTGCGATTGGTATGGGGAGTGCGCCCGTTGCTTCGACGCATTGGTTCATCCCGCATTGAGTGTTCAGCCCAGTTGGCTGCTGGGAAATAGCGGTCTTGCCGAATTGGCGTCGGTTTGTGCACAGGAGGGTGTCGGCGAAACGCGGTGGTTTGTTTTTATGGGCCAGCACCCTGAGAAAATCGGCCCGGCGCTCGGCCCGCTTTGCACGCACTTGCGCCACCATGGCGTGCGCATCGCTTATTACGCTTTTGATGAAGCCAGCCGCTCGATGCCGTGTTTCGCCGCCCTCGCTCCGCATTTGGATGTACTCATCCACGATGAGTTTCCCCTAGGACCCGCTGCCGCTCGTTTACGCCCGGATTGCCTGCGGCTGCATCGCAGTTGGGTGGCCAATGTGGTACCGTTCGCCGTTCCGTTTAACGAAACCCCGGAGGCCAAAATCGTGTTCCTCGGTTCGCAATTGGGGCTGACCCCGCATCGCCTCCGGCAGATCGACTTTTTGCGCTCCACCTTCAAGGACCGCTTTATCGCCCACCATGATCACTCGCTCAGTGTCGCTGATCGTGCAGGGCTGAGTCGTTACGCCGTGGGGTTTTGCCCTGAAGGGCGCAAGTTTAACACCCCAGCCATGGCGGGCACGCACACCGATCGACCGTTTTGGTCGGGCTGCCTCGGTTTGGTCCCGGTTTCGGAAAACTCCGCTCCGGGTGGACGACTCGATTCATTGGCCGATGCGGGCTTAATACGCCGCTACGCCCACGCCGATCTGCCCGCGCTGCGTGCTGCGTGCGAGCAGGCCCTGGCCACCCCGGCCACGGAGCGCCGCCGCATTTACGATCATTTTAACCGGTGTGAAACGGTCGGTCCGGTGTTGGCTGAGGCCTTGGCTGCCGTCCACCTTTGCCCCGCTTAAACGTGCCGCCTCCCCCGCGCATCAATTCCGGGTTTGAGAAACAGTTCACGGCCGCCACGGCGCTTCACCAAGCCGGGCGCTTGGTCGAGGCGTTGGCAGCCTATCAACGCCTGCGTCCCCTCGCGCCTCGCGATTATCGCGTGTTACACCTCGGTGGAACCGCGCTGTTGCAACTCGGGCGGGTGGCCGAGGCCTGCCCTTGGCTGGAATCCGCCTTACGCATTTTACCTCATGCCGCAGCCACGCACATGTGTTTGGGCTTGGCCCAGTCGCAATCCGGCCTGAACGAGCCCGCCGAGGTGCATTTACGTGCGGCGGTTCGGCTGGATCCTAGCAATGGTGAAAATGCCACCAATCTCGGGATTTTCCTCGTGCGCATCGGGCAGGGGGCCGCCGGTTTGGAGGCGTTGCGGCGTGGTGCCGAATTGCGCCCGAACGTCGCCGCCGGTTGGCTCAATCTGGGTGGGGCGTTGCTCACCCTGGGGCACCCGGCCGAGGCGCTGGTTGTCCATGAGCGCGCCATCGCGCTTGCGCCCAACGAAGCCATCGGCCACCGGGGCCGGGCGATGGCGCTGCATGGCTGCCACCGCATGCGCGAGTCGCTGGCGGCGTTCGATGCAGCGCTTCGCATTGATCCCCTCGATGTGACCTCCGCCAGTCAGCGTCTGCTGGTGTTGCATTACCTGGATGACTTTTCGGCGGCTGAAGTGGCTGAAGCGCATCGGGCGTTTGGGCGGCTGGCGGCGGGTCTTCAGCCGACGCGACTGCTGCCGCTTGTCGGCGGTCCCGATAAACGCCTGCGAGTGGCGTTCCTCTCGCCCGACCTGCGCACCCATGCGGTCGCGTGTTTTTTGGAGCCCCTTCTGGGTGGTTTAACCGCCGAGAGCTTTGAGCTGGTGCTGTACCACGATCACGCGATCGAGGACGCCACCAGTGCGCGCCTGCGCGGCCGGGCGGCGTTATGGCGGAATTTTACCGGTGTCCCCGATGGCGAGGTCGCGCGCCAAATTCTGGCGGATGCCCCCGACATCCTCGTCGATCTGGCCGGCCACACTGGCCAAAACCGCCAGGGCCTGCTGGCAAGCCGCCTTGCCCCGGTGCAAATCACCTACCTAGGTTACCCCGACACCACCGGGTTAACCACCATGGACTTCCGGTTAACCGACGCGATTGCTGATCCCGTGGGTGTAGCCGAAGCATTGCACACGGAGCGGCTGGTGCGTTTTGCGCCGACCGCGTGGTGTTATGCCCCCGCGGCGGATGCACCGGCGGTGGTGACTCCACCGTGTTGTAACGATGCGGGTGCGGCAGTGGCGCCCGTTTTCGGATCGTTTAACAACTTGGGGAAACTGTCGTCGTCCACGTGGCGGTTGTGGGCGCGGCTGTTAGCGGCGGTGCCGGAGGCTCGTTTGTTGCTCAAAGGCACGGCACCCGCGCCTGACTGGATAGCGCAACAGGCGGCGGCCGTGGGGCTGGACCCGGCGCGGGTGACGTTACTCCCCGTGGTGGTGGGTCAGGCCGCGCACCTGGGGTGCTACGCGCAGATGGACGTGGCGCTGGATGCGATTTCGTACAACGGGACCACCACCACTTGCGAAGCGCTGTGGATGGGGCGGCCGGTGGTCACGCTGGTGGGAGATCGCCATGTGGGCCGGGTGGGGGCGTCACTGCTCACTGCGGCGGGGCAGGGCGATTGTGTGGCGGCGACGGAGGATGAATTTATCGAACGCGCGCGGGCGCTGGTGGCGGATCGCGCGGGGCTGGCTGCGCGGTCGGCGGGTTTACGCGCTCGGCTGCGGGCTTCGCCCCTGATGGACGCGGCGGGGCAAGGGCGGGCGTTTGCGCAGGCGATCCGGGCGTGCTGGGCGCGGGGGTGCGCCGGTTGAGGATTTGGATGCGCGCGTCGTCGAAGAGTTGGTAAATGAGCACGTTGGCCCAGCTCAACCGACCACCGGCGCCACTTCGTCGTGCGCGGTACGCAGGGCGGTTTCCCAGTTGCGTGTGAAGGCGGTGGGTTGACCTAGCGGTCCGCTCAGCAGGCGTTCCCGCAAGCCCGCGCGCAGGGTGGCAAGGGTTCTGCGGTCTTGGGCGAGTTGCACCGCGATTGCCACAAACTCCGCCGTGGATTGCGCCACGCAGTTATTCAGCCCAACTGCGCGCAGGAGGCTCACGCCTACACGGGAAACGTGCGTTTCGCCGGCCAGAGTGATTACCGGCACGCCCATCAGCAGAGCTTCGCAGGTGGTCGTGGTGCCAGCGTAGGGCGTTGAATCCAAAGCGAGATCGGCCGCATGATAACGCGCCAGGTGGGCCCGCACCGGCAGGGGTTCGCCACTGAGCACGACGCGACTGGGCGCGACACCGTGGGCGGCAAATTTTTGGGCAAACCACGTTTGCGCGCTGGCATCTTCGCCGCCCGGAGCGTGCAGGTGTAACCGGGATTCGGGTACGGTGCGAAGAACCTCCGCCCAAAGAGCGATCGTGGCGGAGCTGAGTTTGGCCAGTGCGTTGCAGCTGATAAAGGTGAACGGGGCGCCGTTGAGGCAGGGCAGCGGGCTCACCTCGGGAGCGTCAGCGGGCGGGCGATAACAACAAAACACCTCCGGCAGTCTCAGCAGGCGTTCGGTGCCATGGAGTCGCTCATCCACGCCGGGCGGAATGCAGGCGTCGTCGGTGACGCGGAAATCCATGGCGGTTAACCCGGTGGTGGCGGGATAGCCGAGCCAGGTGAGTTGGCACGGGGCCGGGCGGCGGGCGAATACGCCGAGGCGGTGGTCGGCGGTGTGGCCGGATAGATCGACAAGCACGTCGATCTGGTCGGCGCGAATGCACGCGGCGGCCGCTTCGTCGTCCATGCGGCTGATGTCGCGCCAGTGGTGAGCGGCGGCCCGCAGGCGGGCGGTGACCGTGTCGGCGTCACGGTTGCCCACATAACAAAACGTCTCGACGGCGGCGGGGTCGTGCGCGGCGAGGACCGGCTCTAAAAAAAAGGCGACCGCGTGTTGGCGGAAATCCGCCGAGACGTAGCCGATGCGCAAACGTGAGCCGGGAGCGCCGGTGGGGGCGGCGTTAGGGCTGGAGCGAGGCGGGCGGGTGCGGGTCGCCCACGGTGCGCAGTGGCGTTCCGCCCAAGCGGAAGCGCGGGCGGTGAGATCGGCCAAGCTGAGTCCGGCGACATACTGTGCAGCGAACACGGCGTTGCTGTGGGTGGCCGAATGAGGGGAACTGGCCGCAGCGGCGTCGTAGGCCGGAAGGGCTTCGTCCATGCGTCCGAGCGCGCGCAGGCAACGGCCCCGGTTTTCCAAGGTGGCGGAGTGGCCTGGGCGCAGTTGCAGGGCTGCGGAAACGTGGAGGTGCGCAGCGGTGGGTTGGCCGGAGGCGAGCAAGGCGGAGGCGAGGATGTTGCGCGCTTCGGCGAATTGGGGGACGAGGGCGACGAGACGTTCAAGCGGGGCGACGGCTTCGCGAGCACGTTGCAAGTCGAGCAGAGTAACGCCGAGGGTTAGGGCGGTGCCGGGGTCGTTCGGGGCGAGTGCAGTGGCTTGCTCCAGATAGGCGAGGGCCTCCGGCAGGCGCCCCAGGTCGCGCAGTCGGTTGGCTTCGCTGAGGAGGCGTTCGAGCGTCATGCGCACAGGCAGGCAGAGGGCGAGGCCGCTGCCAATTCTAGAGATGGGCAGCGGTAGGTCGAAGGGTGAAATGGTGATAAGATACCAGATTTTTTTAAGCCTGTGCTTGGTACGCGTAATTTCATTTCGCGTTCACGAAGGGAGAATTTGGCCAGGGACGGCCAACGCTACAGAGCTGGAAAAATGTAGGGTTGGCCGTATCGGCCAATTCAGCTCACCTTGAAAACGAACTAGTCTAAGTGTGCTTTTTTAGTGAATTTATATGGCTGCCCCTTAACCCAATAACGATGCGTCTTAACCCCCTTCAGCAGGTATTACAGCAGGCAATCGCCCATCACCAAGCCGGCCGTTTTGCCGCCGCTTATCCCCTCTATCAGCAAATTCAGCGCAAGGGGCCGGCGATGTTCGACGGCTGGCATCTGGGTGGATTGGCCGCGCTGCAATTGGGACGTTTGGACGATGCCCTGAGTCAGTTATCACGGGCTTTGGTTCTGATGCCTAAATCGGCGGTGTGCCTGTTGCGTTTGGGTGTGGTGCGGCGGATGCGTGGTGAATTGCTCCAGGCCGAGCAGCTGTTGCGGCAGGCGGCAGAGATCGATCCGAAATTGCCGGAGGCCTGGGAGCACTTGGCGGTGGTGTATGATCAAGGTGGTCGTCTGCCCGAGGCGCTGGAGGCGGCCCGCGTTGCATTAAGACTGAAACCTGACGATCAGGCGGCGTTCAGTCGTGTTGTACAGTTGGTCGGACGTATTCAGGGGTTGATGACGGCGCTGCCGCTTTATCAGGAGGCGACGGTGCGTTGGCCGCAGGTGGCAGACACCTGGAAGGACCTAGGCACCGTGCAGGCCTGTTTACATGAGGCCGAGGC